>DATMVO010000363.1:0-32027 GCA_035563115.1 Solirubrobacteraceae bacterium | reverse complement strand
CACCGCCGTCCCCGCCGCGTTCGACCCCGCCGCGTGGGACGCGCTCGCGGACCGCACCGTCCGCATCCACCGACCCGCCGACCGTCAGGAGATCCCCGCATGAGCACCGCCGCCCGCACCACCACCACGCCCTTCGGCTTCGACACCACCGCCGCCGAGGTCGTCGACGGCGTCGACCTGACCGGCAAGCGCGCCGTCGTCACCGGCGGCGCCTCCGGCATCGGCGTCGAGACCGCCCGCGCCCTCGCGCAGGCGGGCGCCGACGTCACGCTCGCCGTCCGCGACACCGACGCCGGCGCGCGCGTCGCGTGGGAGATCGGCGTCGGCGACCGCCCCGTCCACGTCGAGCACCTCGACCTCGCCGACCGCTCCACCATCGCCGCGTTCACCGCACGGTGGGACGGCCCGCTCCACATCCTCGTCAACAACGCGGGCGTCATGGCGCTGCCGGAGAGGACGCTGACGGCGGAGGGCTGGGAGACCCAGTTCGCCACCAATCACCTCGGCCACTTCGCGCTCGCCCGCGGCCTGCACCGCGCGCTGGCCGAGGCGGAGGGCGCGCGGATCGTCTCCGTCAGCTCGTCGGGCCACCTGCGCTCGCCGGTGATCTTCGACGACGTGCACTTCGGCTTCCGCCCGTACGACCCGTGGCTCGCCTACGGGCAGTCCAAGACCGCCAACGTCCTCTTCGCCGTCGGTGCCGCGGAGCGCTGGGCCGACGACGGGATCGTCGCCAACGCCCTGATGCCCGGCGGCATCTTCACCAACCTCCAGCGCCACCTGCCGCAGGAGGTCATCGACGGGTGGAAGTCGAGCCCGGCGCTGCGGATGAAGACCCCCGAGCAGGGCGCCGCCACCTCCGTCCTCCTCGCCGCCTCGCCCCTCGTCGACGGGGTCACCGGCCGCTACTTCGAGGACTGCAACGAGGCACGCACCGTGTCCGAGCGCCCCGAGACCGGCGCCGGCGGCGTCGCCCCCTACGCCCTCGACCGCGCCAACGCCGACCGCCTCTGGGAGCTCTCGCTCCGCCTCGTCGGCTAGCGGTGCAGGTGGCGGCGGAGCTTGCGCGCGCCGACGACCGCGCTGACGTCCCGGCCGAGCCTGGCGACGTCGATGGTGCGGACCAGCGCGAGGAGCTGCTTGCGCTCGGTCGCCGTCAGGCGGCGCGGGTCGCCCTTGGACTTGCGGACCAGGGCGGTGAGCCGACGGCGCTCGGCCGGCGGCAGGTCCTCGCGGAAGCGGGTGACGGCGACCGTGGCGACCTCGAGGACGAGGCGCCACGGCACGGTCTTGACGGCGGCGGGCGACGGCACGCGGCTAGGCGGACTGCTCGCGCAGCGCGGGCTGCTCGCCGGTCTCCGGCGACGCCTCGGTGACGAGGGTCGGCGGCAGGCCCTGCTCGACGGTCTCCTTCGTCACGACGACCTTGCGGACGTCGCGGCGGGACGGCAGCTCGAACTGCACGTCCAGCAGGATCTCCTCGAGGATCGACCGCAGGCCGCGGGCCCCGGTCTCGCGCTCGAGCGCCTTGTCGGCGATCGAGATGAGCGACTCGTCGGAGAAGACGAGGTCCATCCCGTCGAAGCCGAAGAACTTCGTGAACTGCTTCGTGAGCGCGTTGCGCGGCTCGGTGAGGATCGTCACCAGGTCGTCGCGCTGCAGCTGGTGGATCGCGCTCACGACCGGGAGCCGCCCGACGAACTCGGGGATCAGGCCGTAGTTGACGAGATCCTCCGGCAGGCACTCCTCGAAGACGGCGCCACGGTCACGCTCGGTCTTCGTCTCGATCGAGGCGCCGAACCCGACGCCCTTGTGCCCGACGCGCCGCTCGATGACCTTGTCGAGGTTCGCGAACGCGCCACCGCAGATGAAGAGGATGTTCGTCGTGTCGATCGACAGGAACTCCTGGTGCGGGTGCTTGCGCCCGCCCTGCGGCGGCACCGACGCCGTCGTCCCCTCGAGGATCTTCAGGAGCGCCTGCTGGACGCCCTCGCCGGACACGTCGCGCGTGATCGACGGGTTGTCCGCCTTGCGGGCGATCTTGTCGACCTCGTCGATGTAGATGATCCCGGTCTCGGCCTTCTTGACGTCGTAGTCCGCGGCCTGGATCAGCTTGAGGAGGATGTTCTCGACGTCCTCGCCGACGTAGCCGGCCTCGGTCAGCGCCGTGGCGTCGGCGATCGCGAACGGGACGTTGAGGATGCGCGCGAGCGTCTGCGCGAGGAGCGTCTTGCCGCAGCCGGTCGGGCCGAGCAGCAGGATGTTCGACTTCTGCAGCTCGATGTCCGAGTCGTCGGACTGCATCATCTGCACGCGCTTGTAGTGGTTGTAGACCGCTACGGACAGCGAGCGCTTGGCCTGCTCCTGACCGACGACGTACTCCTCGAGGACGTCGTAGATCTCACGCGGCTTGGGGAGCGACTCGAGGTCGAACGACGGCGGGGCGGTGAGCTCCTCGTCGATGATCTCGTTGCAGAGATCGATGCACTCGTCGCAGATGTAGACGCCCGGGCCGGCGATCAGCTTCTTGACCTGCCGCTGACTCTTTCCGCAGAAGCTGCAGAGGAGCTGCTCGTTGCTGTCGGTGGGCCGTGCCATCTCTTCCCCGTGGGTTTCCGTGCTCGGAGCCTAGTGGCTCGCGCTGGAGGTGTTTCCCCTCGCGACCGCGAGTCCTTCCGGCCAGCGTACCAACGGTCAGCGGCCTGTCATCCGGTCGTCGGCGGGGCGGTGTCCCACTTGAGCCACCGCCCCGTCCGGCCGCTCTAGGCGGCGGGCTCGCCCTCGGCCTTCTCGGGCGTGAACAGCTTGCCCGCGGCCTTCGCGTCCTCGACGCTCACGGCCTGCGCGGACTCCACCAGGAGGTCGACCGCCTTGCGCGCGGCGAGGTCCTCCTTGATCTGGTCGATCCGCCCGTCGGACTTGATCTGCTGCAGCAGCTTCTTGGGCTTGTCGGACTCGCCGGCGATCGCCTCGAGGACCTCGTCGTCGGTGACGTCGATGTTCTCGGCGGCGACGATCGCGGTGAGGACGGCCTCGCGCTTGAGCGCCTGCTCGGCGTCCGGCTTGCCCTCCTCCACCAGCTCGTCCTCGGTCTTGCCGGAGATCTGGAGGTAGATGTCCTTGGAGATCCCGCGGTGCGAGAGGGAGTGGACGGCCTGGTCGAACAGCTCGCGGGCGCGCGCGTCGACGAGCGCCTCGGGCACGTCGACCTCGGCGTTCTGCACGGCGCTGTCGAGCACGGCCTGGCGGAAGTCGCCCTCGATCTGCGTCGACTCGCTCTCCTCGAGGCGGTTGCGGATGTCGGTCCGCAGCTCGTCGAGGGTGTCGAAGCCGGCGGCCTCGAGCGCGAAGTCGTCGTTCAGCTCGGGGAGCTCCTTGCGCTTGACCTCCTTGACCGTCACCTCGAAGACCGCGTCCTGGCCGGCGAGGTGCTCGGCGCCGTACTCGGCGGGGAAGGTGAGGTCGAGCTTGAGCTCGTCGCCGGCCTTGGCGCCGGTGAGGCCCTCCTCGAAGCCGGGGATGAGGCGGCCCGAGCCGAGCTCGATGAGCTGGTCGCGCCCCTCGCCGCCCTCGAAGGGCTCGCCGTCCAGGAAGCCCTTGTAATCCATGACGACGAAGTCGCCGTTCTCGGCGGTCGCGCCCTCGACGGTGTCCAGGCGGGCCGCGCGGTCGCGCAGCGCGTCGATCTCGCGCTCGATCGCGTCGTCGGCGGCGTCGGGCTCGCGGCGCCCGACCTCGAGGCCCTTGTACTCGCCCAGCGTCGCCTTCGGGCGGACGCCGATCTCGATCGAGAACGTGAGCGGCTGCCCCTCGGCCGGGAGCTCGTCGCCGAGCTTGATGTCGGGGTCGCCGACCGGCGCGATCTTCGCGGCCTGGACGGCTTCGACGTACCAGCGGCCGAGCGCGCTGCGCACGGTCTCGTCCAGCACGGCCTCGTGCCCGAGACGGCGGATGACGACCGGGGCCGGCACCTTCCCGGCGCGGAAGCCCGGGATGCGCAGGTCGCGGCCGAGCGCGCGGGCGGTCTGCTCCACGCGCTTGGCGACCTCCTCCGGCGGGACCTCCGCCTCGACGCGGACGCGGGATTCGGGGAGCTCGGTGACGGTCGTCTTCATGCCGGTCGGACTGTAGCGCCACAGCTCACCCGCACGATCAGCCGGTCGGCCGATTCAAGATCGCGCGAAAACGGCGACCTACTCCCTCGTGGGTGCCACAGCTCTCAGCGATCCGGCCCGCGTCGCCGCCGTCCACGCCAGTGGCCTGCTCGACGGCCCGGCCCATCCCGGCCTCGACGGGCTGACCCGCGCGACCGCCCGGCTGCTCGACGTGCCGCTCGCCGCGATCACCCTCCTCAGCGACGAGCACCAGGTCTTCGTCAGCACCGCCGGCCCGGTCGCCGGCCGGATGCCGCGCGTGCGCCGCGCCGAGCACGCGCTCTGCCGCCACGTGGTCGACAGCGGCGCGGCGCTGGCCGTCTCCGACACGCGCCGCAACGCGATCACGCGCGACGACTCCGCTGCGCTGGCCGAGGGCGTCCGCGCGTACGCGGGCGTGCCCGTGCGCGCCCGTGAGGGAGAGGTGGTCGGCACGCTCTGCGCCTTCCACAGCGAGCCGCGCCCGTTCTCGCCCGACGAGCTGGCGGTGCTGACCGAGCTCGCCGCGACCGCGTCCGCCGCCATCGAGCTGCGCGTCAGCCGCCGCGCCGACGCGGCCGCCGAGCGCGCCCGGCTCGCGCGCGTGATGCAGCGCGACCACCTCACCGGGCTGCCGACCCGGACGATGCTCGAGTCGTCGCTCGCCACGGTGCTGAAGGAGCGGCCGGAGGACGCGCCGCTCGTCGGCGTCTGCGTCGCGCTCGACCGGTTCGGGCTCGTCAACGCGTCGTTCGGGCAGGTGAGCGGCGACGCGGTGCTGTGCGAGGTCGCGGCCCGGATCGCGCCGCTGGCGATGGCGCCCGACCTCGTCGCCCGGCACGGCGGTGACAGGTTCCTGCTCGTCTCCGACCGCGAGCCCGAGGACGTCGTGCAACGGCTCGGCGCCGCGCTCGCCCGCCCGTTCACGCTGCGCGGGAGCGAGTTCCACCTCGGCGCGAGCACCGGCGTCGGGCTGTGGCCGGCGGACGGCGCGGACGCGGTGACGCTCCTCCAGCACGCCGAGGAGGCGCTGGACGACGCGCGCCGGCGCACGCGCGGCAGCGTCGGCTTCTACCGCGCGCCGGACGTCGACGCGCGCCACCGGCTGACGCTGACGTCCCGGCTGCGGCGGGCGCTGGAGCGCGACGAGCTCGACCTGCACTTCCAGCCGATCGTGACGCTCTGCGGCGACGCGTCGACCGTGCCGTCGTTCGAGGCGCTGCTGCGCTGGAACGACGCCGAGCACGGGATGGTGCCGCCCGACGTCTTCATCCCGGCCGCCGAGGACGCCGGGCTGATCGACGCGCTCGGCAGCTGGGTGCTCGAGCGCGCGTGCCGGCAGGTGCGCGCATGGGCGGCCGAGGGGCTGGCGGCGCACATCGCGATCAACGTCTCGCCGCGGCAGCTCGAGCACGGGCTCCTGCCCGACCAGGTCGCGGCGGCGCTGGCGCTGTGCGGCGTGCCGCGCGACCGGCTCTCGCTCGAGCTGACCGAGTCCGCCGTGATGCGCGAGGGCGTCCACGCCGACGCGGTTCTCCACGCCGTCTCGGAGCTGGGCGTGTCGCTGGCGATCGACGACTTCGGCACGGGCCACTCGTCGCTGTCGCGGCTGCGCGAGCTGCCGTTCTCGACGCTCAAGCTGGACCGCGCGTTCCTCGCCGGCGTGCCGCACGAGCGCCAGGACGCGGACGTGGTCGAGGCGGTGCTGCGGCTCGCGGAGGCGCTCGGGATGACGATCGTCGCCGAGGGCGTCGAGACCGAGGAGCAGCACGCGTTCCTCCACGCGCGCGGCTGCTTCGCGGCGCAGGGGTGGCTCTACGGCCGCGCGCTCCCGGCCGAGGCGGCGACCGCGCTGCTGCGCCGCGGCGGCGGGTTCGACGCGTCGCTGCGCGCCGGGTGACGCTACGGTCAGCGGCGCGCATGCGCTTCGCCGCCTGGCTCTACACCGGCCCGATCGGGCACCTGTACGGCGGGCTCGCCGACTGGGGCGAGCTCTTCGCGCGGTACACGTGGGCACGGCTGCGCCGGCGCGACCCCTGGGCCTAGAGCAGCCGGAAGATCGGCCACTCCCCCGGCACGCCGCGCAACACGTGGCTGCCCGCGTCGGCGAACGGGAGCCCGGAGCCGACGACCGTCCCGTACGTCGTCCCCGACGCGAGCGCCTCACCGCCCTGCGCGAGCGCGCAGACCCGCGCGGCGATGTTCACCGCCATCCCCGCGACGTCGTCGCCGACGATCTCGCACTCGCCCGTGTGCAGGCCCGCGCGAACCGGGACGCCGAGCTCCGCCGCCTCCCGCACGACCGCCCGCGCGCACCGCACGGCCGGGCTCGGCGGCCCCTCGAACACCGCGAGGAAGCCGTCGCCGGTGGTCTTGACCTCCCGCCCGCCGAACCGCGCGAGCTGCCGGCGGACCGTCGCGTCGTGGCCCGCGAGCAGATCGCGCCAGCGCCCGTCGCCGACCTGCGCGGCCCGCGCCGTCCCGCCCGCGATGTCAGTGAAGAGCACGGTGAGGAGCCGCCGGTCGACCCGCGTCACCCGCCGGCCGCCGGTGACGAACTCCTCGATCTGGCCGTGGATGGCCTCCGCGTCGCCGACGGAGAGCAGGTGGTCGCGGCCGGGCAGCTCCACGAGCTTCGCGCCCGGGATCCGCGCCGCGATGTCGCGCGAGTGGCGGACGTCGATCAGCGCGTCCTCGGTGCGGTGCAGCACGAGCGCCGGCACGCTGATGCCCGGCAGCAGCGGGCGGACGTCGAGGTGCTCGAGCTCGGCCCACAGCTTCTGCATCGTCCCCGGCGACGTGCTCGTGCGCTCCAGCCGGGCGAACCAGGAGCGGAATCGCGGGTCGTCGGCGGCGCTGGGCGCCAGCAGGTCGGCGTTCAGGCCCTCGCCCCAGTGCTCGATCATCCGCGCGATCCGCGCCTCGCGGACGTCGGTCGGATCCGCCCACGGCATGTCCGGTGCGTGCGTGACGCGCGCGAAGCCGGCATAGAGGATCAGACCGCGGGCGCGCTCGGGCCGCGCGGCGACGTACTGGATCGCGTGCGGCGCCCCGCCCGCGGTGCCGTAGAGGACGGCGCCCGGGCTGCCGGCGGCGTCGAGCACCGCGTCGATGTCCGCGACGTCCTCCTCCGGCGTGGCGGCGCGCTCGAACCGGTCGGACATCCCGACGCCGCGCCGGTCCATGAGGATCAGCCGCGCGAACGAGGCGATGCGGTCGAACGCGCGAGCCAGGCCGGGCTCCTCCCACAGCGTCTCGACGTTCGAGAGGAAGCCGGTGAGCAGGAGCAGGTCGACCGGCCCGTCACCGTGGACCTGGTAGGCGATCGTGGCGCCTTTGGATCGGGCGTAGCGGGTGGTGGGGAGCACGTGCAGCCGCGACGGTACCTGGCGCAGGGCCTGGGCCGAAATTGCTACAACGATCCATGTCGCATGGACGGGAGGTTCACCGCCAAGGGCGCTCGCACGGGGCGCCGGGTCACCGCAGGGCTGCTCGTCGCGGCCATGGCGGTCGGCAGCGTCGTCATGTGGCTCGTCGTGCCGGTCGGCTGCCTGTGGGGCGCGTCGCAGCTGTATCAGTCGACGACGCCGAACTTCGGCGTCTACCTGGGCGTGCTGCTCGCCGTCGTGGTGTCGATGGCGGGGATCGGGAAGCTGCTCGGGTCGCTGGGGCGGCTCCACGCGCGGGTGGTCTCCGAGGGCGTGATCGAGGCGCGCCGTCAGGCGCCGTGGCTGCGCTCGATGCGCGGGGAGCGCGAGCCGGGCCGGCCGACGACGGTGCTCGACGTCGTGATGCTGACGAGCGTCGCCACCGCGCTCGTGCTGCTCGCGCTCTGGTTCTTCCTGCTCGCCGGCTCGAGCATGCCGGGCGCCTAGCGCTCAGCCGCTGCTGCCGCTGCGGCCCAGGCCGCGGGCGAACTCGTCGGCCTGCTCGGCGAAGCGGGCGACCAGCTCGCCGCGGGTGAGCGCCCACTCGCGCGCCGGCCGTCCCCGCCCTTCGGGCTTGCGCGTCGTGCTCTCCACGACGCCCAGCTCGCTCAGCTTCGTCAGCCGCTCGTGCGCCGCGCGGTGTGTGAGGCCGGCCTTCTCGCGCAGCTCCGCCTCGCTGCGCGGGCCGTCGTGGAGCTCGCGCACGAGGGCGTCCACCCCCTCGTCCGCCATCGCTCCGAGCAGCTGTCTGGTCGTCGGTCGCATTTCTGTCCGCCCAACGGACAATAATGCGTGCCATGTCCCCAGGCCGCGTCATCGAGCTCCGTCCGCGCCCCGCGCGCTCCCCCTCCAAGCCCGGGCGTTCGGGCGCCGCGGGCGCGGTGGGAACGCCGACCGCGTCGCTCGATCGCGAGCACCTGCCGCACCGCGGGCGCCCGTCGGACCGGTACGAGACGTGGGACGTCTCCCCCGTCGCGCTGCGCGTCCTGGGCGATCGGGCGCGGCGCGCGCAGCTGCCGCTCGGCCTCGCGGGGTCGCTGGCGGCCGAGCACGGGCTCGTGCTGCACGAGCTGGGCGCGTCGGTGGTCGCGACGCTCAACGCGCGGGCGAGCGAGGCATGCGCGACCGGCGGCCTGACGGACGCGACCGCGGTCTACCTGCGCGCACTGACCCACGCGTGGCGCGCGGATCCGGCGGACGAGCTGGCGTGGCGGATCCAGCTGCCGGCGCGCCTCAGCGACCGGATCGCCGTGCACCCGGACCGCGACGCCCTCCTCGGCGGCGACCTCGAGCAGGCGCGCCGCTGGGAGATCGCGGCCGTCCTGTCAGGCGCGACGATGACCGAGTGGGCGCTCCGCGCGCTCCTCACCGCCGCCCGCGAGGGCCGCCCCGCGCCCGGCGGCGCCGCGGCCTAGCGGCGGTTACGCGTCGGAGCGGGCGTCGGACTCGGAGCCCGCGGCGACATCGCCGTCGAGCACCGTCGTCCAGCCGGACGGGAGCGGCTCGAGCCCGAGCTTCTCCCGCCGCTGCGCCGCCGCGGCGGCGCGCATGCCGAGGAGGAGCGTCGCGCGGTCGACCGGCTGCGCCGTCGCCTGCACGATCTCGCGCTCGAACCACCACGCGTTGTGCGCCCGCACCGCGTCGACACCCTCCGGCGCCGCGCCCTCGGGATGGTGCCCGCAGCCGCACGCGTGCCGCATGAACAGCCGCCGCCGCACCACGTCCGATGCACCATCGAGGCCGACGGAGCCGAGGATCATGCCGTGGTAGAGCTCGTCGTCCGCCGGCGCCGCGCCGACCGCACCAGCCAGCCCGCCCGCGAGCGCCGCGCGCCACAGGCTGCCGACGCCCTTCAGCACGACCGGCCGCAGCGCGATCCGCTGCAGCTCGTGCGCGAAGGCCAGCAGCCCGGCGGTCGCCTCGCGCCCGCCGTCGAAGTCCGGCGCCGACACGAGGTAGCCGTCGACGTCGATCGGCGAGAACGACTCGGCCAGCCACTCGCGCGCGCCCGGGTCCGACAGCTCCCACGACGGCGCCTCGACGCGCGCGTACAGCACGCGGCGCAGCCGCCCGGGGTCGCCCGCGCCCGGCTGGCGCAGCGCATGGGCGCGCACGTGCTCGGTCGCCTCCTCCGCCGCCTCGACGCCCGGAGGCGCCACGAGCAGCGTCGCGACCTCGGCCTGCGCGTCCAGCGTCTCCTCCACCGACGCGCCCGCGGGCACGTCCAGCAGCACCCCGAGCCCGGCCCGGCGCGCCTGCGCGGCGACGTCCAGCGTGCGGGCCGACACCGTCCCGGAGGCAGGCAGCGCCGACGGATCCGCGACCTCGCGGATCAACGACCGGCCGAACCCTGCCTCAGGCGTGCGTCCCACGTCGTGAAGAATGGCGCATGTGTCGGACGGAACGCACGTTCGTGTCCGTCAGGGCGCTCAGCGGCCGAGCACCCGCAGGAAGCCGACCGACCGCTGATCGGCCTCGATCAGCAGCTTGCGCACGTCCTGCAGGCCCGCGCGCAGCTCCGGGTCGCCGACCTCGACGGGCGCCAGCGAGTCCTGCAGCTCGATCAGGATCTCGTCCGCCTCCTGCACGGCCTCGATCGCGTCCTCCACCGCCTTCTGCGGCGCCCGCGGCGCGTGGGAGGCCGGCGGCGTGAACGTCCGCGTCGGCAGCTCCACCCGCTGCGCGAAGCTCTCGTGCGTCCGCCGCGCGCTCGCGTACGCGCGCTGGACGGGCTTGAACAGCTCCTCCTCCAGGCGGTCGCCGGTGCGATCGTCCACCTGCTCGTACGCCTCGGTCAGGGCAGCCAGGGCGCCCCCGATCTCGTCGGTCGCGCGGGCGACCGTGTCGAGCAGCTCCTGCCGTGCCTCAGCGGTGACGTACGCCATGCGGCGCAGCATAGGCTTGCCCGCCATGAGCTCCAAGCGGGTGGACCTCGGCGTGTGGCGCACGCCGCTCGAGCAGGCCGACCGCCTCGGCGCCGCGCTCGGCCTGAACGCGGGCGACCTGTGGGTCAAGCGCGACGACTGGCTCGGGTTCGGCGGGGGCGGGAACAAGCTCCGCAAGCTCGAGCGCCTCTGCGCCGGCGCGCTGGCCGAGGGCGCGACGACGCTGGTCGCGAGCGGCGCCGCGCAGAGCAACTTCGCCCGGCTGACCGCGGCGAGCGCGCGCCGGCTCGGGCTCGACGCGACGATCGTCCTCCGCACGCCCGAGGCGACGCGCGCGGGCGCGAGCGCGGGGAACCTCGCCCTCCACGGGCTCTTCGGCGCGGACGTGATCTGGACCGGCGGCCCGCTCGACGACGCGGCGCGTGCCGCGGCCGACGACCTCGCGCGCGCGGGCGAGAAGCCGGCGGTGTTCCCCCTCGGCGGCTCCAGCGCGGACGGGGCGAGCGGCTACGCGGAGTGCGCCCGCGAGATCCTCACCGACGCGCCCGACGTCGCCCACGTCGTCACGCCCGTGGGCTCCGGCGGCACGATGGCGGGGCTCGTCTGCGTCCTCGGCCCCGAGCGCGTCCTCGGCGGTCACGCAGGCGCGATCGAGCAGCCGCGCGCAGCGGTCGCCCAGCTTGCCACCGAGCTCCACCCGGGCGCCCCGGTCACCGCGGACGAGCTCCGCCTCGACGAGGCCGTCATGGGCGACGGCTACGGGCTCCCGACCCCCGAGTCGCGCCGCGCGATGGACCTCGCCGCCCGTCACGAGGGCATCCTCCTCGATCCCGTCTACGGCGCCAAGGCCGCCGCCGCGCTCGCGCGCGCGATCCAGAACGGCGAGATCGAGCCCGGCCGGCGCACCGTCCTCCTCCTCACCGGCGGCCTCCCCGGCCTCCTCGGCCACCCGCTCGCGGCGGAGCTGGGTGCGCGCACGCGCGGGGCGTGAGCGGCGGCCCGAATGGCGGTCACCGTCGCCGACGTCCGCGCGCTCGCGCTCACGCTCCCCCGCACGACCGAGCACCTCATCCACGGCCGCGTGAAGTTCCGCGTCGGGCAGATCGTCTACGTCGCGTTCTCGCGCGAGGAGGACGTGATGGGGTTCGCGTTCCCCAAGGAGATGCGGGACGGGCTGGTGGGCGGCGACCCGTCGAAGTTCCTGCTGCCGGGCGCGAGCGACCTGCGCTTCAAGTGGGTCTGCGCGCGCACGGCGGCGCTCGACGTCGCCGAGATGGAGGAGCTCGTGTGCGACGCGTGGGCGATGGTCGTGCCGAAGTTCCTCGTGCGCGAGCGGCTCGGGTTCGAACCGTGAGCGCCCGCTAGCGTGGCGGCGACGGTGGGCGAGGGCATCGAGATCCGGACGCTGCGCGTGGGCGAGGAGGACGCGCTGCGCGCGTGCATGAACATCGCGTTCCACGACGCGACGACGCCCGAGGCGATGGGCCGGTGGCTCGGGATGATCGGCCACGAGCGGACGGCGATCGCCTTCGCGGGCGAGCGGATGGTCGGGACGTCCGGCGCGTTCTCACGCCCGCTCTCGCTGCCCGGCGGCGGCTCGCTCGGCTGCGCGGGGATCACGATCATCACCGTCCTCCCCACGCACCGGCGCCGCGGGATCCTCCGGCGGATGATGGCGCGGCTGCTGGAGCAGGCGGTCGAGGCCGGCGAGCCGCTGGCCGGGCTGTGGGCGGCCGAGGGCGGGATCTACGGGCGGTTCGGATTCGGGGTCGCGTCGCTGGCCGCGACGGTCGAGATGCCGGGTGGGAGCGGGACGCTGGCGTCCGGGCCTTCCGACACGTACGCCTTCGAGCTCGTGCCGCCGGCCGACGCGCCGCCGCTCCTCGAACCGGTGTGGGACGCGTTGCGTGCGGGGCGGGCCGGGGTGCCGGCGCGCGACCGCACGTGGTGGACGGACGACGTGCTCTACGACCCCGAAGACGGGCGCGAGGGCGGGCGGGAGCAGCGGGTGGTCGTGGCGCGGTCGCCCGGCGACAGCGAGGCGGGCGGCGCGGTCGCGGGCTACGCGCTCTACCGCGCCCACCCGGCCGAGCCGCGGCCGTCGCTCGAGGTGATCGAGCTGCACGGCGTGACGTCCGACGCCGAGGCCGCGCTGTGGGAGTACGTGCGCTCCGTCGATCTCGTGAGCACGATCGTCGCCAAGGACCGCCCGCTCGACGACCCGCTCCTCCTCCGCCCCGCCGACGCCCGCGAGCCCCGCGTGACCGCCGTCGCCGACGCCCTCTGGCTCCGCCTCGTCGACGTCTCGGTCGCTCTGGAGCGCCGCGGCTGGGTTTCAGGCGTCCCCCTCGACCTGACGCTCGCCGTCACCGACGACCAGCTCCCCGCCAACTCCGGCCCCTGGCGCTTGGAGGTGAGCGCCGACGGCACCGCCCGCTGCTCGCCCACCGACGCTCACCCCGACCTCACCCTCCCAGCCGACGCCCTCGGCGCCGCCTACCTCGGCGGCACCACCCCGCTCCACCTCCTCGACGCCGCCCGCCTCACCGAGCACACCCCGGGCTCCGCCGAGCACCTCACCGCCGCCCTCCGCACACCCCGCCTCCCCTACACGCCCGACCACTTCTGACCCGGGCTGAAGACGACGAATGCCGGCTGGAGCGGGAACTTCGTGGTGCCTCAACCTGAGCCAAGACGGCTCGAACCCTCAGACCGCCTGATCCATAGCCCTAACTAGCCCGTTCGCCCTAGGCCACGACGCCTACGGTTTCGAAGCGCGAACAGTACAGCTGGGGCGACGCGGAGAAGCTGATCTTCGCGTGGACGAGCTTCTAAGCCACGCATGGGCCGGCGGCGCAAGAAGGGCCATCAGACGTTCGCGAAGGGCCTCCGACCACTAACAGCTGCGGCGCCGCTCGGTCCCGAGCTGGTTCCGCCAGATGATGGCGAACGTTAGTCGCTGAAAGACCGTTCAGGGGCGCATAGACGCACCGTGCCTTCAGATCAAAGGCCGGGAGGGGACGCGGCGTGGACTACGTCTCCCTGCCTGCATCCCCTTGCGCGACTGCAGGATCGAGGCGCCAGACGCGGAGGATGCGCGAGCGTTCGGCGCTCCTGGGACCTGCCGAGTCGTTAGTGCTCTCCTACCGACAGTCGACGCCGCCGGCGGCGAAGCCGGCCAACGACTCGAGTGGAAATGTGCGAGTACCCGAGTCCGTCGAAATCTCGAGACCCTTACCGGTGACTGACTTGATGTCGCCACACAGCCGCTCCCCGCTCTTAAGGACGACTTCGCTGCGCTCCGTTTCGTCGTCGTCCAAGAGGTCAATCACAATCTGCGCGGCAGAGGTCGCGCTGCTGAAGGCGAGGGCCAGGGCAACGCCTATCAGCGCAAGCGGGCCCTGAAAACGAGACGTGCTATCGGTGGGAGTGTTCGAAAGCGCTGAGACTCCGGCGACCCGACCGTCAAGGCTCGGAGAGCCTTCAAGGTCGGCGACGAGCGCCGCGGCCGTGAGGCCATCCCCGGGGTTGAGTAGAAGCGGCCCGATCTCAATCCTCGACGGCTCGAACGTGACGGGAGGTTCGAGTTCTTCTGGCTTCGTTTTCGTGACCTCGACAGTCAAGATTCGGCTATCGCCTTCCAACGAAACGCGTAAGGGCCGTTCAAAATCGGCCGACAGGATCGGTGCGTTGCCGGTGTTGGTTAGCGCCACCTCGACAAGGTGCACGCGTCGCACCTGCTCGTCGTCGAACGTGATTCCGATGCGGTCGCGGGCTTCGCCTCGCACACTGACGAGCGCCGTCCAAGAGAGACTGTAAGTCAGCTCCTTCTTCGAACGCTGGCGTCGATGAAGGACCACCGCGACGACGATCGCGAGTAGCGCAAGGACAGTTGCGGACGCAGTCCACGCCGGGTGACTGAGAACGTCGGTCAGACTCGCGGTCACCGAATGAAGTGTCGCATCCGCGTCGAATTCTTGAGCGGCGGGGCGCCCGACCCAGCGACGTCAGCCCTTTCTCTTGCCGTCGCGGATAGGCGCCGTCGGAACGACGGAAAACACCTTGTGGCCGACTCCAACGGCAGATGACCTCCCCGGCCACATCACCTGCTTCTCCGTGCCGTCCGAGTCTTATGTTCTGGGCACTCTGAACTTCCCGAGGTACGGGTTAGGGCCAGTGGATCGCGTGCAGCATCTCGTCGGGCCGACACTGACGTGCAGCGAAGAGAGCGTCAACGATGCGAAGGACGTGTTTCGGACCGAGCCGCGACGGCAGGACGGCCGCCACCGGATGATCGACCTTCGCGTGTTCGCCGCTTCACTCTCATCGGACGGCCCACGCCATTATCGGTCTCGGCTTTCCTCTCGGCGGGCCGTATACGACCGGAAGCGGTGCCAGCCGGTGCCGAGCTTGAATCGACGCAACGGACCTAGAACGACGAAGGCCCGCCGAAGCGGGCCTTCCCTGAGGGGTGAGCGAGGGGACTCGAACCCCCGACCGCCTGGACCACAACCAGGAGCTCTACCAGCTGAGCTACGCCCACCAGGTCGGCCGTAAGGCTAGCGTGCTCGCGCGAGCGGGCCGGGAAACCGGTTCGAGCCCGGCGGTTTCGGGCATCTCGCGGCGCGGCGGCAGGCGAGATGACCGAAACCGTCGCCAGGCGACGTCAACCGTCATCTCGGCGGAGCCGGGAAGGCGAGACGACCGAAAGCGTCGCTCACGAACCGGTCGGGACGACGTCCGCCGGCTCGACCATGAGGATGGTCGTCCTCGCGGGCGCGCGCGTGCGGTGAACCACCCCACGGGGCACGGTGAAGCCCTGGTGGGGCGAGAGGACGACCGGCTCGGCGGCGCCCTCGACGTCGATCAGCAGCTCGCCGGACACGACGAAGAAGAACTCGTCCTCCTCGTCGTGCTTGTGCCAGTGGAACTCGCCCTCGATCACGCCGAGGCGCACGACAGACGAGCCGACCTGCGTCAGGGTCTCGTTGAACCACGGCGTGTGCGCCGCCGCCTCCGCCTCGACGTCGATCAGCGTCAACGGCGGGAACCGCACGTCGGTGGAGATGTCGTAGTCGCCTGAGCCGCTCATGCCACCCAGCCTCCCACGCGCAGCACGCCGGACCCAGACAGATCCGGCATGCCACCCATCACCGCACGCGCCTAGCGCTTGACCTGCGACCCGCCGGTGATCCCGTCCTCGCCGGAGTCGTGGAAGCGCACCCACGCCTTGTTCGTCCCGTCGTAGTCGGGCGCCCACAGGATCAGCGTCGCCTCGCGGTCCCACACGGAAACCCGCTCGTCGCCCTCGGGATCGACGCCCCGCCAGATCCGCACGAACGGGTTGGTCGAAGCCTCCTCCCCCGCGGTCGTCGGCAGCGTGTGCCCCGGGTGCACGACCGTCTCAGGCGGCAGATCGACCAGCCGCAGCACCGACGCCTTGTGGTCGGCGTACGACGTGTTCCCCGGCGCGAACGTCCCGCCGACGGTGCCCTTGAAGAGCACGTCCGCGGTGAAGACGTCCGTCCCGTTGAAGAGGAGCGACACCTGCCCCGCGGTGTGGCCGGGCGTGTAGAGCACCTCGATCGACAGCCCGCCGAACGAGACCACGTCCCCGTCGTCGACCGTGTGGTCCACCACCACGCCCGCGTCCGCCACGGCCTCCTTCGTCCACGGGTGCGCGTAGACGCCGGCGTCCTCGAACTCCGCCACCAGCCGATCGATGCCCGCGATGTGGTCGGCATGCCAGTGCGTGATGAAGATCGCGTCGACGTGCACGCCGAGCTCGCGGGCCTTCTCGATCAGCGGCTCGACCTCACCGTTCCCGTCGATCAGCACCGCGTGCCCGCCCTCCTCGTCCGCGACGAGGTAGGCGTTCGACGTCCACTGCGGGGACTCCGTGCGCTCGATGATCATGCGTACTGGATCACGCTCCTGATGCCGTCCTGGTGATGCATGAGGTCGAACCCCTTGTTCACGTCGTCGAGCGTCAGCGTGTGCGACACGAACGCGTCGACGTCGATGTCGCCGGCGAGGTACCGGTCGACGAGCTGCGGCACCTGGTCGCGCCCCTTGACGCCGCCGAACGACGCGCCGAGCACCTTGCGCCCGGTGATCAGGTACCGCGGGATGATGTCGAGCGTCTCGCCCCGACCGGCCACACCGGTCATCGTCGCGACGCCCCAGCCCATCCGCGCGGCCTCGACCGCCTGCTTCATGACCGCGACGTTCCCCGTCGCCTCGAACGTGAAGTCCGCGCCGAAGCCGCCGGTCTCCTCGAGCACGCGCTCGACCACATCGGAACCGCCGATCCACCCGTCGGTCGCCCCGTGCTGCTTCGCCAAAGCCAGCCGCTCCTCGCTCAGGTCCACCGCGATGATCCGCTCCGCCCCCTGCAGCCGCGCACCTGCGACCGCACCGAGGCCGACCATGCCGAGGCCGAACACGACGACCGTCGAGCCCTCCTCGACCTGCGCGCGGTACATCGCGGCACCCAGCCCCGTCGACAGCCCGCACGCGAACAGCGCGGCCGACTCGAACGGCGCCTCGGGCGACACCTTCGCCAGCGAGATCTCCGGCATCACCGTCGCCTCCGCGAAGGTGGAGCAGCCCATGAAGTGGCGCAGCTCCTCGCCCCCGCGCGACAGGCGCGTCGTGCCGTCCGGGAGGTAGCCGGCGTTCTGCTGCTCGCGGATCGCCACGCAGATGTTCGTCTTGCCGGAGCGGCAGTTGACGCACTCGCCGCACTGCGGGCTGAAGAGCGTCACCACGTGGTCGCCCTTGGCCAGCGACGTCACGCCCGGCCCCACCTCCTCGACGACGCCCGCGCCCTCGTGGCCGAGCACGCACGGCGAGTAGCCGGACGGGTCGACGCCGGAGGCGGTGTACATGTCGGTGTGGCAGATGCCGCAGGCGTGGAGGCGGACGAGCACCTCACCCTGCTTGGGAGCGGCGAGCTCGACCTCCTGGACCACGAGCGGCTCGCCGAAGCGCTCGAGGACGGCAGCACGGATCTGCATCGCCGATCAGTGTCTCACCCCGCGCAGGAGCGCGCCCGAGAGGGCCGAATACCGTCATGAACCTCGTAGACCGACCCCATATGCGCCACGACCCTTGGCTTTTCAAAACCGTGACGCGATCATGCAACGGCAGCTGCGCAAGGTATGACTACGGGAAGAAAACCGGTACGCATGACCAAGATGTCCAACAACGCTGGTACGGTGGCGGAATCATGACCGCGGGCGCCCCTGAGAAGACCAAGTCCACTCCAAGTAAGAAGGCGCCTACGAGCGCCCGGGAGTCGATCGACGACAAGCTCGTCAAGGCGATGTCGCACCCCCTGCGACAGCGCATTCTCGAGATCCTCAACCAGCGGGTGTCGAGCCCGCGCGAGGTCGCGGAGGAGCTCGGCGAGAAGCTGGGCGACGTCGGCTACCACTTCCGCCAGCTGCGCGAGTACGGCGCGATCGAGCTGGTCAAGACCGAGCAGCGTCGTGGTGCGATCAAGCACTACTACCGCGCGACCACGCGCGCGATGCTCGACAACGAGCAGTGGAAGCGGCTCCCCGCCTCCGCCCGCCGCAAGATCTACGGGCAGACGCTCGACCAGATCTGGCAGCACGTCGGCAAGGCCACCAAGAAGGGCGGCTTCGAGCGGACGGACGCGCATGTCTCGTGGACGACGTTCGATCTGGACGAGAAGGGCTACAAGGAGATGATCAAGCTCCTTGACAAGACGATGGAGAAGGCCCTCTCCATCCAGGCCCAGGTCGTCGAGCGGCGCGCCGCCGGCAAGATCTCCGGCGAGGAGATCACGACCGAGCTCGTGCTCCTGCACTTCCTCCCCGAGGGCGAGCCGGAGCCCACGGCGTAGCCACGCCGTCCGTCGCCGTCTGACCGCGCGCCGACACCGGACGCGCGGTCCGGCGGTACGACGACCGTCCAGTCCCCTTGGGTGACGGACGCACTTCGGGCATCACCTGAGACGTGACGCCCGCGCCCCACCTCCCGGCCCCCACCGTTCGCATCCTCCTCGCGGAGGACGATCCCGGCATGCAGGTCGCGCTGGGCGCGCTGCTGGAGGCGCACGCCGAGTTCGATCTCGTCGCGGTCGCGTCGGACGCCGAGGAGGCGATCGCGCTGGCCGCGACCTCACGTCCCGACGTCTGCCTCGTCGATGTCGGCATGCCCGGCGGCGGCGGGCCCCGCGCGGCGCGCGCGATCCGCGAGCACGAGCCGGCCACGCAGGTGCTCGCGCTGTCGGGCCGGCAGGACCGCGACTCGGTGGTCGAGATGCTGCGCGCCGGCGCGTGCGGCTACCTCGTCAAGGGCAACGACGTGGACGAGCTGATCGAGGCCGTCCACGCGGCGGCGTCGGGCCGCTCGACGGTCTCCAAGCAGGTGGCGGGCGACCTCGTCGGGGAGCTGGCGTCGAAGCTCGCGCGGGAGGACGTCGCGGCGGAGCGCGAGCGCGCGGCGCGGGCGCGGATCGCGCACGTGCTGAGCGGCGGGCTGCTGTCGATGGTCTTCCAGCCGGTCGTCGCGCTCGGCGACGGCGGTGGCGTGCTCTTCTACGAGGCGCTCGCGCGGTTCGCGACCGAGCCGGTGCGCGCGCCGAACCTGTGGTTCGACGAGGCCGCGCGCGTCGGGATGCTGCTCGAGCTGGAGCTCGCGGCCGCCGGCCATGCGCTGGCGGCGCTGCCGCGGCTGCCCGATGGCGCGACGATCTCGATCAACGTGTCGCCGTCGACCGCCGTGTCGAACGAGCTGCTCGCCATGCTGCCGCCGTCGCTGGGCGAGCGCGTGATCGTCGAGCTGACCGAACACGCGCCGATCGAGGACTACGACGAGTTCTGCCCGCGGCTGGTGCGCCTTCGCCGCCGCGGCGTGCGGGTCGCGATCGACGACGCGGGCGCGGGGTTCGCGTCGCTGCGGCACATCCTGCGCGTGCAGCCGGAGGTCATCAAGGCCGACATGTCGCTGACGCGGCGGGTCGCCGATCACCGCGGCGAGCGGGCGCTGCTGCGCGCGTTCGGGTCGTTCGCGGCGGAGACGAAGGCGGTGTTCGTCGCGGAGGGGATCGAGACCGACGCGGAGATCGCGGCGCTGCGCGAGCTGGGCGTCGAGTACGGGCAGGGGTTCCGGCTCGGGCGGCCCGAGCGGGCGCCGGTGGTGGCTCCCGCCGCGGCCGCGTGGACGCCGTCGTCGCGCGCGGTGCGCGGCTAGCTCACGCTGCGCGGCGGCGCGGCGGCGGCGCCGTCGTCTTCGCAGTCGCCACACGCGCCGTGGAGCACGACGTCGTGGCCGGAGACGGCGAACGGGAGCTTGCTGACGACCTTGTCGATCGCCTTCTCCAGCCCCGGGTCGGCGAACGGGATGACGTCGCCGCAGTTGTCGCAGACGACGTGGTGGTGGTGGCCGGAGCCGTGCCGGTGCGGCTCGTACCGCGTGCCGGCCTTGCCCAGGTCGAGCCGCTCGACGAGCCCGGCGTCCAGGAGCTGCTCGAGGACGCGGTAGACGGTGGCGCGGCCGACCTTGCGGCCGTCCTCGGTGAGGAGATCCTCCAGGTCCTGCGCGCTGACCGCACACGGCTGGTCGCCGAGCTTCTCGATGACCGCGCGGCGGACCTCGCTGCGCTTGCCGCCCTGCTCGAGCCGGTCGACGGCCCGGGCGGTCCAGTCGTCCACGGTGGCCATCCGATCTCCGATCGTAGCGGTCACGAACCGCCCTGCTTGCGCCGTACGCTGCTCCTCATGGACGCGGTCGTGGTCGACGTCGAGCGCGAGGAGCGGTACTGGTACCCCTCCGATGGCGGGCAGGTGTGGCTCGCGGGCTTCCAGCCGGTCGACCCGGCGTCGGGGTCCTTCCTCGCGCGCGACTCCGAGCTGCTCACCGCCCGCCGCGTCGTGATCGCGAACGTCGCGGGCGCGGCCGAGCACCACGCCGCCGCGCTCGCCTCCGACGCCGTCGAGCCGGGCGCCCCGCTCGTCCTGCGCCGCGACGCCGGCAACGCGTACGACGAGAACGCGGTCGCGGTCGACCTCCCGTCCGGCGAGCAGCTCGGCTACGTCCCGCGCACGGTCGCCGCCGAGCTCGCGCCCGACCTCGACGCCGGCCGCTCCTGGTCGGCCCTCGTCCTGCGCGAGCGCCGGCCCTCCCCCCGCGGCCCCCGCACCGGCGTCACGATGCTCCTCGCCCCGGGCGCCGCGCTCACCCTCAACGTCCTGGGCTGAAGCTTGCTGCTCAACTCCCCCAGCTTCCTAGAGACGGAGCTGCCGCTTCCTCGTCAACGGCCCATCGAAGCGGAGCACCCGCAGACGCGGCGCCGTACATATGACTGAGCTCTTGCTCCGCAAACCCCATCCACTCAGGTATTGCTAAGGAAGAGTCAGCGAGCGGTTCGGAAACCACGTGATCGACCCTTAGTACGGCTGAACGAACGTAGAGCGCGTCGAGCCGGTCGTGCTCTGCCCGAATTTCCTCGCCGCGTGCGAGATATCGACGGAGCAGACCGATGCGCTCTTGTTCAAGCGCGGCATAAAGTCGTCGCGTGTCAGCTGCTGCTTCGTTAGCAGCTTGAGCCTGTTGACCTCGCCGCGCAACAGCAACCCCGATTGCGGCGATCACACCGGCGAAGGCGCAGGCAAACAGCGTATATGCCGCTACAGCACTCACGCTCGAACCTGTGCCATCAGGCCCTTGGACGTTGGTAGCGGCGAGGATCGCCACCACCAACGTCGTCATCACGATCAGTCCGGCGACGACGACGACACGCGAGTCCGTTGAGCGCAGCGTCATGGCCGCAGCACGGAGGCCCGCGAGAAAGGCCGTAGCTGCGAGAGTCGTGACGTATCCCGCCGCGAGAGTGATCGCGGTACTCGACGACGCAACCGAGAACGCGTCAGAAGCAATCTCGATCTGCGCCGCGGCCATCACAGACACGATGAGTAGCGTCACGGGGACCGCCAAAGGACCGAGGAGAAGCGCAGGCACGGTCGGGCGGTCTGTTGCAGACCTCCATCCACCTCGCACATGCAAGTCGGCTTGGATTTCCGCCAGTGCTGAGTCGATCCTCAACAGGTCTTCAGCGAAGCGCTCACCCAGCTGCTCAAGCAGCGACGCGTGGTTGCCGCTGATGACACGTCGTCCCCAGTGAACTGAGGCCACCGCTGCCTCCCCCGCGATTCCGGCCGGCACGTCAATGGCGAGGTTCTCAACATCCGTGTCCGTGTAGGTTTGCGACCCGGCGACCGCCGCTGTTATCTCGGTCCCAGAGGCCGCGTTCGCCGACTCACTCGGCTGCGACTCCTGAGTGGCGCTTGGGCGGGCAAGCCGCTCTCTCAGCTTGGCGACGCCGTCATCAAGCCGCATTGCGTCCTCATCGTTCAGAGGACGGAGCGCAGCAAGTTCGCGACGAGCTCGGTCGACTTCAGCGGAAGCGGCTGACACTTCATCGTCACTGCCCACGCGGCGAGTATGGGAGTAGAACTCCTGAGCCCTTCCGAGACGAACCTCCGCATTTCTAAGCCGCGCGTCGGTCATGTGCAGAGAATAACCCTCCTCACCAGTGCGCAACGACGTCTCCGGGTGCTCCAAGGGACGGATCGCCCTCGATAATGCGCGGAAGCCGATCTGGCGCGCTGGTGTCGACCACCGCCCACAGCAGGAGTGGAATACGTCCTCGCCTCGCTGCCGCCAGCGCGACTCTCGGTCGCCCAGCGCAGCTCTCCAGATACGCGACCGAGACGTGCCTTCCAGACTCGAGCGCACGCAACTTCGCACGCCTGATAGCCACGTCTACCGGTAACTCGGTGCATAGAACCACGATCTCGTAGCCGTGCGAGGCGAAGAATTCGATCTCTCGCGGCAACCAGACCGGGTCGCCGACGACGTCGATGATCACGTGATGAGTGAGGGTCAGCAGGGCTGGTGCGGACTCATACGTGACGTCGACGACTTCCTCCTGAACAACATGCGAACCTAGCCCTCCGCTGTACTCGGGCAAGCGAACTCGGATGTCATCAGCGTCTCTCGTCTGGTAAGCCCCATCTCCGCGCGAGGAGAGGACGTTCTCAACGATGCGCTTCAGGACGCTCGACTTGCCCGAACCAGGAAGCCCGAGGAGAAACGCTGCGATGGGTCTGTTAGTCGGCGGAGTCGTAGGCGGCGGAACGGCTCCCTCGAGCGCAACGGCCTGTGTCCCGATCCGCTCAGGCGTCCACCCGTCGGGCCGCGCCCAGTAGACGTCCTTCGTCTGTACAAAGTCTCCGGCGCGCACACGCTTCTCAAGGTCCTCCAGGAGCCCCGGACTTGCTCTGATGCGCTCCTCTACGTGCCGATCCGTGAGCCACCATTCACGCTCGTACCGCCGCACGCGGGCCTCATAACGATGGAAGCGCTGATCAAGATCAGGCGGGAGAGAAGGAGCCGTCACGGTCGTTGAACCCGTCGCATGTTCGGAACGGCACCTTACATATGTTGCTGCGCAACGAGCAGACTTCGCCCGAGAGAGTCGAGCCAGGCCTTGTCAGTCGCAGCCGATGCCGTCGCCGTCGCGGTCCAGGTCGAAGACGTCGGGGCCGACGACGCGCACCCGGCCGACGTAGTTCGGCCCGTTCCCGCTCCCGCCCGCGCAGTCGTAGTCGCCGGCGTTCTTCTTCAGGCACGCGCCCTTGTAGCTGGCGTGGCACTTCTTCTTCGCCGCGTCGGCGGACGGCACGGCGGCCAGCGCACCGGCGACGGCGATCGCGACAGCGGGCACGGAGAGGGAACGAAGACGGGACATGGCTCCGCACTCTCGCGACATCCGAGGGTGCGAAGCCATCGGCGATGCGTCCACGAGGTTCCCCTGGCGCGCCCGCACCTGGGGCGAGCGCACCGGGGCGCCGCTACGCCGTCGCGGCGGTCACCGCTCCGCCACGCCGCCCGCGGAGCGCGAGCAGCGGGACGAGAAGGAGGATCGCGCCGATGACGATGAGCGCGATGCCGGCGATGGACGCGATGGTGCCGACCGTCCCCCAGCCCCAGGCGGAGAGGAGCGTGCCGCGGAGGGTCTCGCCCATGAAAAGCGTCTGGCGCTGCTGCGCGAGCTCCTTGTCGTTCGGGTTCTTCATGAACTCGCCCGACACCTCGGAGTAGCTCTTGCCCCCGCCGATCCCCTCGAGGTGCAGGCCGATGTAGTCGTCGGCGAACGCCTTGGCCTCGCCGGCCGTGTCGACCTGCTCACCCGCGTACTCGTTGAGGTTCGCGGGCAGCTCCTCGCCCTTCTGCGGGAAGAAGATCTTCTGCGGGACGAGCTGGTCGTGCACCACGTCCTGCGCGTACGTCCCGCCGACGAGGGCGAGGATCCCCGCGACGATCATGCCGAGGGCGGCGCCACCGGCGACGGTCGTCAGATTGAAGAGCTTGTGCATCGCGAGCCTCTCGGGCGGTCGGTCGAACAGGTCGCACCTATCACACCGCGCCCCGGCCCGCCTCCCATCCGCGCAACCCCGCGCGCCGCTGCGGGAAGCCCGCAGCCCGCCTTACCGGCCGTCGTCGCCCGACGACTCAGCGCCGATCTGCTCGGCACGCACCACGAGCGACGAGAGCGGCGCGTCCAGCGCCAGCGCGAGGCGGTTGAGGCTCTTCAGCGACGGATTGCGCTCGCCGCGCTCGATGCTTTCGACGTACGTCCGGTTCACCGGGATCCGCGCACCCAGCTCGCGCGCGGTGAGACCCAGCGACGCCCGCCGCTCGCGCATCGCCTGACCGAGCGCCTTAGCCGACACGCCACCGTCCATGGGGGTCGCGAACCTTAGACGGACAGGCGCCCGAACACCAACGTGAGGCGTTCGGGCGCCTTCACGGTGGCTACGGAGCCACGACCGGTGCGACGACCATGGGTCCTCCTTTCAGACGACATGCGTGCCGCGGCCGGAACCTCGACCTCCCGAAAGGGTGTTACAGAGACACGTATGGTTGCGACAATGGTCAGGACAGGAGAGCATTGGCGGCATGCCTGAGCACACGAGCATCGCCGTGGAGTACGCGAGCGCCGTCGCCCACCCGGCGCGCTTCCGGCTCGTCGCGGCGCTGGCGGACGGGCCGCGCACCGTCGCGTCGCTGGGGAGCGAGCTTGAGACGGACGAGCCAACGATCAGGCAGCATGTGGACGCGCTGCACGAACTTGGCATCGTCGAGTCGGAGAGCCACCCGGACGGCACGATGACGTACGAGCTGCTGAAGGCACCGGTGATCTGGGACACGGCGTGGGGACAGCTCCCCTTCGCGGCCCGGCGCGCCACCGCGGCGTCGGCGGTCACCCACATCAGCGCGCGGGCGACGGCCGCGGTGGATCGCGGGGGCTTCGACCGCGAGGACATCCACCTGACGCGCACGACGATGCAGGTCGACGAGGAGGGTTGGAAGACTCTCACCAAGGTGCTCAGCCGGGCGCTGCACGAGGTGGGCGACGTCGCCGAACGGCCCGCGCCGGCGGGAGAGACGTTCTCGGCGACGGCGGCGATCATGCTCTTCACGGGCGAGCGCACGGCGGCGGAGCCGCCGCCGGTGGCTCGGCGGAACCACGACGACGCCGTGGCGACCGTCTGGGAGCTCACGGAGGAGCTCGCCGACCTCCCGCTCGAACCCGACGTCGACTGGGACCGCGTCGAGGCCCTGGCGGAGCAGGTCCGGCTGATCGCGCGCGGGATGCAGCGCCCGCCGAGCGTGCCGGTCGTTCAGCTGGGCCCGGAGTAGCGGCGCCGCGCGACGAAGAGCGCCTTCGCGTGGCCGAGCTCGTCCACCTCGGCCGCCATGCGCACCCCGTTCGACTGACCTAGGCATCTCCACGCCTCGAGCCCGACGGCGCTGAGCATCGCCGCGACGTCGGCGACGGGGTGATGACGCTCGGCGAGCGTCGCGGTGTGGCGCAGGTAGCGGTCGTCGGACTTCGCGAAGACGTCGACCTTCGCGCTCGTCCGCCCGCCGACAGGCAGGTCGCTGCGCCCCTCGCCGCGCCACAGCACCAAGTGCTGCGGATCCTCCTTGACGTGGTCGCTGCTGAAGACCGCGCGCAGCGTCGCGAGCGTGTTGACGTCGAAGACCGCCACGCCGTCCGGCGCGAGGTTCCGCGCGATCCCGGCCAGCGCGTCGCGCACCTCGTGCGGCTCGAGCAGGTGGTTGAGCGCGTCGTCGAGGCAGAGGACGAGGTCGAACTCCCCCAGCTCCGGCAGCTCCCGCATGTCGTGCTCGATGAGCCGCACCGGCCGACCGTTCAGCCGCCGCCGAGCCTGATCGAGCATCGCGGCCGACACGTCGCACGCCGTCACCTCGTACCGACCCAGCAGCGGCAGGAAGCTCGACCCACTCCCGCACGCGACGTCGAGAACCCGAGTACCGGCCAGCCCGGCACCCCTGGCCTCGTCCTCGATCACGGTGAGCCACCGGTCGTAGTCGTGGTGGTCGGTGAGCGTGCCGTAGGCAGCGGCGAGCGGCGCATAGGGATCCATGGCCCGCGTAACCGGTCGTCTGACACCAGACGTTTCCCACTGGTCAACCGGTGCAGAGAGATGCGCGTTGCGCCGTGCGCCGACGGCTACAGCCGCTCGAACCGCGCCGCGAGCACGGCGCGGGCGAACGGCCACTGGTCCGCGTTGCGGCCCTCGCCCGGGTTGATCGTGTCGAGCAACGCCAGGCCGCGGATGGTGGAGACGGCCATCTCCAGCATCTGCGCGAACCCGGCGCGGTCGGCGAGATCGGGGAAGAGGTCGCGCGCGAGGTTGCGGGTCTGGCGGTCGAGCATCCGCTCCACCTCGACCAGCCGCGCGCGCAGCTCCGGGTCGGTGCGGCCCGCGGCCCACAGGTCGAGCGCGGCCTGGAAGAGCGGGCTGGCGTAGCTTGCCCACAGCAGGTCGAGCGCCCGCTCGCGCCCCTCGCGGCCGGGCGGGATCTCCGCCGCCTCGCGCCCGAGCTCCTCGCCGCGGCGCCGGGCCAGCCGCTCCACCGCCGCCGCCACGAGCGCGGCCCGCGTCTGGAAGTGGTGCAGGTGCGCCCCACGGCTGACGCCCGCCCGCTCGGACACCTTCGCCGTCGTCGTGCCCGCGTAGCCGTCCTCGATCAGGCAGTCGATCGTCGCGTCCAGCAGCGCGGCGCGCGTGGCGGCGCTGCGATCGGCCTGCGTACGTCTGGTCGGAGAGGTCGCCACGGGTGGCGGCGGATCGTACCGGCTCTAACTTGCGTTCACGAACGAATGTTTCTGCGGTACGGTGCGCGGCGGTCGGGTTTCGTACGGAGGAGAGGGGCAGGCACATGGCGGTCATCGAGATGACGGACGAGCGGCAGGCGTTCGTCGAGGCGATCCGGGACTTCTGCAAGCGCGAGGTCGGGACCCGCGAGCAGCGCGACGCGCTGACCGATCGCGGCCGGCACCCGCACAACGAGGGCCTGTACCGCAAGATGGCCGACCTCGGCTGGCTCGGCATCGCCATCCCGGAGGCGTACGGCGGCAGCGGCGGCGGCCTGGTCGACATGTGCCTCTTCCTCGAGGAGACCGCGAAGGGCCTGGCCCCGGTCGGCGGCTACGGCGTCACCTCGATCGTCGCGGGCGCGTACGAGCGCTTCGGCACCGAGGCGCAGAAGGAGGAGGTCCTCGCGGGCGTCGTCGACGGCAACGTCGAGGCGATCGCCATGTCCGAGCCTGAGGCCGGCTCCGACGTCGGCTCGCTCAAGTGCCGCGCCGAGCGCCGCAACGGCTCGTACGTCCTCAACGGCCAGAAGACGTGGATCTCCGAGGCGCACCTGGCCGAGCGGATCCTCGTCGTCTGCCGCACCGACTCGTCCGGCTCCAAGCACGAGGGCCTCTCGATGATCTCGGTCCCGCGCGACGCGCCGGGCGTGGAGATCCGGCCGATCGAGACGATGGGCGGCGAGGTCGTCAACGACGTCTTCCTCACCGACTGCGAGGTCCCGGCGGAGAACCTGCTCGGCCAGGAGAACGCCGGCTGGGTCCAGCTCATGGCGGGCCTCAACGTCGAGCGGCTCATCCTCGCCGCGCTGATGCTCGGCACCGCGCAGCGCGCGTTCGACGACCTCCTGCAGTACGTCAAGGAGCGCCAGCAGTTCGGGCGGCCGATCGGCTCGTTCCAGGCGCTCCGCCACCGCATCGCCGACCTCGCCACCGAGATCGAGTGCTGCCGTCTGCTCACCTACGACGTCGCGTCGAACGTCGACAGGAACCCGGGCGCGATGTTCCCGCGCGAGGCGTCGATGGCCAAGCTCAAGGTCACCGAGACGGCCAAGAAGGTCACGCTCGAGGGCATGCAGATGATGGGCGGCTACGGCTACGCCAGCGAGTACGACATGGAGTACCTCGTGCGCCAGACGCTGGTCTCGACGATCTACGGCGGCACGTCCGAGATCCAGCGCGAGATCATCGGCAAGACGCTCGGCCTGTAGGCCGCGACGGGCGGGTGTCCGCGGCGGCGTTCGTGGGGCGCGTGGCGGCGCCGTCCGCGTACTCGCGATACTTCTTCGGCACCCGCCCCCGTAGCTCAGCTGGATAGAGCGCCCGCCTTCTAAGCGGGATGTCGCAGGTTCGAGTCCTGCCGGGGGTGCTTCGCCAGCGCCGCGCTCAGCCGACGAGGAGCGGCGCGAGGAGGCGCTCGGCAACCGCGCGGGCGCCGGCGTCGTCGTCGAGCGGGAGAACCGTGTCCTCGAGCAGGACGAACGAGAGCATGAGCCGGACGAGCAGCTCGGCGAGGGCGTCGGGGTCGCGGGCCGGGTCGAGGACGCCGGCCTCCTGCGAGGCGCGGAAGCGGGCGGCGAGGAACGCGCGGGCCATCGCGAGCACCGCGCCGCCGTCCTCGCGCAGCGCGCTGAGCAGCGCCTCCGGCTCCACCCGCGCGAGCCGGTTGAGCAGCGGGTGCGAGCGCGCGATCCGCAGCGCGACGACGAAGCCCGCCGCGACCTGCTCGACCACCGGCGCGTCGACCGGCGCGACGGCGTCCAGCGCGGCCAGGGAGCGGCGGCACTCGCGGACGAAGAGCGCCTCGACGAGCCGCTCGCGGTCGCCGAAGCGGCGGTAGACGGTCATCCGCCCCACCCCCGCGCGCCGCGCGACGTCGTCCATCGTCAGGTGCCGCACGCCGCTCGCGGCGATGACCGCCAGCGCCGCGTCGAGGATCCGCGAGCTCGTCGCGTCGTCCGGCACCGCGACCGCCCGGGCCGGATCGAAGGCGCGGGCGAGGAGCGAGACGACGGGGCCGGACACGGGTGGTACACGATACGGGACCGCGTACCACCCGCCGGCGGATGGGAGATCTGGCCGGGCGTCCCCGCGCGGCCTCTCCCAAGCTGTACGCCCCCGCCCCACGCACGGACCGCGTGGAAGGGGAGCCGGCGCGCCCGCACCGCGCGCCGGACCTCCGGGCCGGCGCGACGGGAGCGGGCCGCGCTCTTACTCGCGCGAGATGAGGAAGAAGTAGACGAGCTGGCCGAGCGCTGCCACGAAGCCCGCGACGTACGTCAGCGCCGCCGCGTTGAGCACCTTCCGCGCGCCGACGACCTCGTCGCCGACGAGCAGGCCCTGGCCCTCCAGCGCGACCAGCGCGCGCTTGGAGGCATCGAACTCCACCGGCAGGGTCACGAGCTGGAAGAGCACGATCGCCGCGAAGAAGACGAGGCCCACCATCACGAGGCCGGTCATGTTGAGCAGCAGACCGATCATCACCGGCAGGAACCACAGCGACTGGCCGACCATCGCGGCCGGCACCAGCGTCTGCCGCACGCGCATCGGCGCGTAGCCGCGGGCGTCCTGGATCGCGTGGCCGGCCTCATGCGCCGCGACGCCGAGCGCCGCCAGCGACGACGCCTGGCCGACGTCGGCGGACAGGTTGAGCGTCCGCGAGCGCGGGTCGTAGTGGTCGGAAAGCCGCCCGGCGACCGGGCGGATCTGCAACTCGGGCAGGCCGGACTCGCGGAGCACCGCGGCCGCCGCCTGCGCGCCGGTCATCCCGTTCGCGGGCCGGATCTTGGAGTACTTGGAGAAGGTGCTCTTGACCTTCCACTGCGCCCAGAACCCGAAGGCGAGCGGGAGGACGGTCAGCACGACGAGCAGGCCCAGGTCGGACACGGCTCAGTTCACCTCGATGATGGATCGGTGGTCGGGAGCCGGAGGGCTCGATGCGCCGATTCGGGATGTCACGGGAAGCGGGCCTCCGGCTGATCGTTGGACGGTCAGTCGAAGGTTTCTCCGGCCCCGCGCGTCAGGCGGGGCTACCGGTCCCGGGCGCCTTTCGGTCGCCGTGCTGACGGGTGCCGGTCGTCGGGATACTTCCCTTCTGAGACGTCAGAGTAGGCGCGCCGCTAAAGCGCTGCTCAAAAGATCTGCGAGAGCACGAAGGCGAACGCGAAGCCGATCGAGCCGAGCAGCGTCTCCATCACCGTCCACGTCCGCAGCGTGGTCCTCTCGTCCATCCCGAAGAACTTCCCGACCAGCCAGAAGCCGCTGTCGTTGAAGTGCGAGAGGACGATCGAGCCGCCCGCGATCGCGACGACGATCAGCGCGAGATCCGGGTCGGTCAGCCCCTCCGTCGACTCGACCACCGGCGCGATCAGGCCGCCCGTCGTGGTCAGGGCGACGGTGGCAGAGCCCTGCGCCACCCGCAGCGCCACCGCGATCACGAACGCCGCGACGATCACCGGCAGGCCGATGTCCTCCAGCGACGACGCGAGCGCCTCGCCGATCCCGCCCGCGCGGAGCACCGCGCCGAACATGCCGCCCGCGCCGGTGATGAGGATGATCGAGGCGACCGGGCCGATGGCGCTCTCCGCGACCTCCTGCACCTCGTCGCCCGGCCGGCGGCGCCGCCAGCCCAGCAGGTACATGGCGGCGATGACCGTGATGAGCAGCGCGATCGGCGTCTCGCCCACGAGGATCAGCGCCTTCACGAGGTCGTTGTCCTCCTGCACCACGCCCTCGCCGCCCAGCGTGCTCAGCCCGGTGTTGAGGAAGATCAGCAGCAGCGGGAGCAGGAGGACCGCGAGCACGGTGCCCAGCGACGGCGGCTCGGAGGCGATCGCCGTGTCCTCCTCGACCTTCTCCTCCTCTCCCAGCAGGTCCGGGACGGGCACGTGGATCCGCTGGCCGGTCCAGATGCCGAAGAGGTAGCCGCCGAGGAACCAGGTCGGCAGCGCGACGATCAGGCCGAAGAGAAGGACGAGGCCGAGCTCCGCGCCGATCAGCTCCGCCGCCGCGACCGGGCCGGGGTGCGGCGGGACGAACGCGTGCATGACGCTGAACGCGGCGGCGACCGGCAGGCCGAAGCGCAGGAGCGAGCCGCCCATCCGCCGGGCGACCGTGAAGACGAGCGGGAGGAAGACGACGAGGCCGGCGTCGAAGAAGATCGGGAAGCCGAAGAGCAGCGCGGCGAGGCCGAGCGCGAGCGGCGCGCGGTCCTCGCGGAACTTGCGCAGGAGCGTGTCGGCGAGCACCTGGGCGCCGCCGCTCGTCTCCAGCAGGCGGCCGATCATCGCGCCGAACCCGACGAGCAGCGCGACGCTGCCGAGCGTCGTGCCGAGGCCCTCGGTCAGCGTGTCGGCGATCTCGGCGGTCGGGATGCGCGTCGCGATCGCCGTGAGGAAGCTGACGAGCACGAGCGCGACGAACGCGTGCAGCCGCACCTTGATGATGAGGAAGAGCAGCAGCAGGACCGCGCCGAGCGCGATCAGCAGCAGCGGGCCGGTGGAGAGTGCGGGGTCGATCGGCTCGTCCATCGGGGGCTCCTCCTAGTGGGTCTCGGCCTCGGCGACGCGCGGCTCGGCCATCACGGCCGCGAGCGCGTCGAACTGCGCGGACGCGGCCTCGGACGCCGCGTCGAAGATGGGCAGCAGCCGCGCGTACAGGGCGGCGTCGGCGCTGTCGGGCTCCTGCGTGTCGGTGACGGTGACGAGCTCGGCGGCGCGGTCGAGGTCGTCGACGAGGCCGAGCGCGGTCATGCCGAGCAGCGCGGCGCCGAGGGACGAGCCCTCGCGGGAGGCGGCGAAGCCGATCGGCCGGCCGAACGCGGAGGCGAGCATCTCGCGCCACAGCGGGCTGCGGCTGAAGCCGCCGGTCGCGCGGATGTCCTCCACGCGCGCGCCCGCCTCCTCCATCGCGTGGAGCACCAGCGCGAGCTGGAGGCAAACGCCCTCGATCGCGCTGCGCAGCAGGTGCTTGCGCTCGTGCTCGCGCGTGAGGCCGAGGTAGACGCCGCGCGCGCCCGCCCGCCAGTGCGGCGCGCGCTCGCCGAGCAGGTACGGGAGGAAGAGCAGGCCGTCGCTGCCGGTGGGTGCTTCGGCGGCGAGGTCGAGCAGCTGCGCGAGGTCGTCGCCGATGTCGGGCGCGACCGTCTGGCCGAGCCAGTCGAGCACGATCCCGCCGTTGTTCACCGCGCCGCCGACCGTGTAGCGGCCGGGCGCGAGGACGTAGCAGAAGACCCTGCCGCGGTCGTCGACGAGCGGGCGGTCGGCGGCGACGCGCAGGGCGCCGGAGGTGCCGATGGAGCAGGCGACGGTGCCGGGGCGGATCGCGCCGAGGCCGAGGTTGGCGAGCGGGCCGTCGC
>DATMVO010000362.1:0-8420 GCA_035563115.1 Solirubrobacteraceae bacterium | reverse complement strand
CACCACGGCCACGGCCACGGCCGCCACCGCCGTCGCGGTCACCGGGACGCCCGCGCCCGCGGCCACGGCCACGGTCGTCGCGGTCGTCACGCTGCGGCGACGGGGAGTCGATCTCGGTGATGTCGACGCCGGTGAAGCCCTCGGGCATGATCTCGCCCTTGTTGATCCAGCACTTCACGCCGATCCGGCCGAACGTCGTACGCGCCTCGTAGAAGCCGTAGTCGATGTCCGCGCGGAGCGTGTGGAGCGGGACGCGGCCGTCCGAGTACATCTCGGTGCGCGCCATCTCCGAGCCGCCGAGGCGACCGGAGACCTGGATCTTGCAGCCCTTGGCGCCGGAGCGCATCGCGCTGGTGAGCGCCCGCTTCATCGCGCGGCGGAAGGCCACGCGGTTGACGAGCTGCTCGGCGATCGACTGGGCCACGAGCTTCGAGTCGAGCTCGGGACGCTTGATCTCGAGGATGTTGACCTTGATGGCCTTGCCCGTGATCCGGTTGAGGTCGCGACGCAGCGCGTCGACCTCGGACCCGGACTTGCCGATCACGATGCCCGGGCGCGCGGTGTGGATGTTGATCTCCACCTCGTTCGCGTCCTTGCGGATCGTGATGTCGGACAGGCCGGCGTGGGCCAGCTTCCCGTTGATGTGGTCACGGATCGCGACGTCTTCGGCGAGGTAGTCGTCGAAGTTCCGCTCCGTGAACCAGTTGGACTTCCAGTCGTGGATGTACCCGACGCGCATCGCCTCGGGGTGAACCTTCTGCCCCATTAGCTCTCCTTGGGCGTCAGCGTGATCGACAGGTGGCTCGTGCGCTTGCGGATCCGCGTCGCGCGACCCATCGCCCGGGGGCGGAAGCGCTTGAGCGTGGGACCCTCGTCGGCCGTCGCGTTCAGCACGCGGAGGTCGTCGCTCACGAGGTCGTGGTTGTGCTCCGCGTTCGCGATCGCCGAGTTGAGCAGCTTGCGCCAGTCCTCGGCGACCGAGCGCGGATGGAAGGCCAGGATGGACTGGGCCTCCTGGACGCTCTTGCCCTTGATGTGGTCGGTGACCAGACGCGCCTTGCGGGCCGAGGTGCGCACGTACTTGGCGTGCGCGCTCACGGTGACCCGCTGACCCGCCGGCCGCTTGGCCGGCTTGGGGGCCGCGGCGGCCTCGGGCTGCTTGGAGGCAGCCTTCTTGGCCGGCTTGGCCGGAGCCTCGGCGCCCTCGACAGCCGCCTCCGCCGCGTCCTTGTCGACGTCGGTGGTGGCAGCGGCCGTGCCCTCCGCCTTCTTGGCGGCGGGCTTGCGGCGCTTGGTCTCCTTGGGCTCAGGCGCCTCGGCCGCCACGGCGGCCTGCTGCTCGCCGGTGGCCTGGGCGGCCTCCTGCGTCTGCAGCTCCTCCTTGGCGGGGGTGCCCTTGCCCTCCTGGTCGGACGGCTGGTCCTGCTTGGTGCCTGCGTCGTTCGCCATCGACTACCGGACCTTCCCCGAGCCGGCGTGGCCGCGGTAGGTGCGGGTCGGGGCGAACTCGCCGAGCTTGTGCCCGACCATGCCCTCGGACACGAAGACCGGGATGTGCTTCCGGCCGTCGTGGACGGCGATCGTGTGCCCGACCATCTCCGGGAAGATGGTGGAGCTCCGCGACCAGGTCTTGATCATCGTCTTCGAGTTCGAGGAGTTCATGGAGTCGATGCGCTGCATCAGACGCTCCTCGACCCACGGCCCCTTCTTGCTGGAGCGGCTCATGGTCTAACGCTTGCCCTTCCCACGGCGGCGACCGCGCACGATGTAGCGGTCCGACGCCTTGTTCTTCTTACGCGTGCGGTACCCGAGCGTCGGGACGCCCCAGGGCGTCACCGGGTGGCGGCCCGGGGTCGTGGACCCCTCGCCACCGCCGTGCGGGTGGTCGACCGGGTTCATGGCGGTGCCTCGCGTCTGCGGGCGGACGCCCATGTGACGCTTGCGGCCGGCCTTGCCGATCTTGACGTTCTGGTGCTCGGCGTTGCCGACGACCCCGACGGTGGCGCGGCACTCCGCGCGCACCATCCGCATCTCGCCCGAGGGGAGACGCAGGGTCGCCATGTCGCCGTCCTTCGCCATCAGCTGGATGCCGATGCCGGCGGAGCGCCCCATCTGGCCGCCACGACCCGGCTGCAGCTCCACGTTGTGGACCACGGTGCCGGTCGGGATCTTGGCCAGCGGGAGGCTGTTGCCGACGTCGATCGGCGCGTCCTCGCCCGACTGGACGGTCATGCCGACCTTCAGCCGGTTCGGCGCGAGGATGTAGCGCTTCTCGCCGTCCAGGTAGTGGAGCAGCGCGATGTACGACGTCCGGTTGGGGTCGTACTCGATCGCCGCGACGCGGGCGGGGATCCCGTCCTTGCGCCGCTTGAAGTCGATCTTGCGGTAGAGGCGCTTGGCGCCGCCGCCGCGGTGACGCGCGGTCTTGCGGCCGCGGGCGTTGCGGCCGCCGCTCTTCGTCAGGCCCTCGACGAGCGTGCGCTCCGGCTTCGTCTTCGTGATCTCCGCGAAATCGGGATACGAGACGAAACGGAGGCCGGGGCTCGTGGGCTTGGGCTTGCGCACCGGCATGGGCTAACCCTCCTCGAGGCCCTGGAGGCCCTGGAAGATCGGGATGGTGTCGCCGGGCTTGACCTGCACGATCGCCTTCTTCCACTGGCGCGTGCGGCCGCTGGTGTAGCCGCGGCGCTTCGGCTTGCTCTTGACGCTCAGCGTGCGCACCTCGACGACCGTGACGTCGAACAGCTGCTCGATCGCCTGGCGGATCTGCGTCTTGTGCGCGTCCGGGTGAACGCGGAACGTGTACTTGTCGGCGGTCGCGAGCACGTAGGACTTCTCGCTGACGACCGGCCGGATGATGACCTGTGAGGCGTCCATCAGGAGTTCGCCCTCCGGGTGAGCTCCTCGAGCGCGGTCTGCGACACGAGCACGGCGGCGGAACCGACGAGGTCGGCGACACCGACCGCGTCGGCCGGGAGGACCGAGGTGCGATCGAGGTTGCGGAACGAGTAGGCGACCTTCGCCTCGGCCTCGGAGAGGACGACGAGCGTCGGCGTCTTGGCCGCGTCCCAGCTCCCGAGGAGCTGGACGGCCTGCTTGGTCGACGGCGTCTCGAACGCCGAGGCGTCGAAGATCGCGATCGAGCCACGCTCGGCGTGCAGGGACAGCGCGCTGCGCAGGGCAGCCCGCTTCTCCTTGCGGTTCACCTTGAACGTGTACTTGCGCGGCGAGGGCCCGAAGACCGTGCCGCCGCCCGTCCAGATCGGCGAGCGCGAGGAGCCGGCGCGGGCACGGCCGGTGCCCTTCTGACGCCACGGCTTCGCACCGCCGCCGCGGACGTTGCCGCGGGTCTTGGTCGAGTGGGTCCCCTGACGACGCGCGTTCAGCTCCGCGCGCACGTTCTCGTGCACGAGGCCGCCGTTGAACGGCGCGCCGAACGCGGTCTCGTCGAGGGAGAGGGTGGTGCCGGCTTGCGTGCCGCCGAGAATCGGCGCATCAGCCATCGGTACGGACCTCCACGATGCCGTTGCGCGGGCCGGGGACGGCGCCGCGGACGAGAAGCAGGTTCTTGCCGGCGTCGACCTGCACGATCGAGAGACCGCGCTGGGTGACGCGCTTGTTGCCCATCTGGCCCGGCATGCGCTGGCCCGGGAGGACCCGGGACGGCGTCGCGGACGCGCCGATGGAGCCGGGGGCGCGCACGTTGTGCGAGCCGTGGGAGACGGGGCCGCGGGAGAAGCCGTGGCGCTTGATGCCGCCCTGGAAGCCCTTGCCCTTCGAGCGGCCGGAGACCTTGACCTTCTGGCCGGGCTCGAAGGCGTCGACCGTGACGGTGTCGCCGATCTTCAGCTCGCCGACCTCGTCGCGGAACTCCACGACGTGCTTCATCGGGGAGGCGCCGGCCTTCTTCAGGTGGCCGAGCTCGGGCTTGGAGAGCTGCTTCTCCCGCGTGGCGCCGAACGCGAGCTGGACGGCCTCGTAGCCGTCCACGTCGAGCGTGCGGATCGCGGTGACGGGGCACGGGCCGGCCTCCAGGACGGTGACGCGCTCGATGCGGCCGTCCTCCTGGAACACCTGGGTCATGCCGAGCTTCTTGGCGAGGATCGCGGGCATGGGCTACGCGAGACGGATCTCGATGTCGACACCGGCCGGCAGATGGTCCAGCCGCTGCAGGCTGTCGACCGTCTTCGGCGTGGGCTGGTGGATGTCGATCAGCCGCTTGTGCGTGCGGATCTCGAAGTGCTCCTGAGAGTCCTTGTCCTTGAACGGCGACTTGATCACCGCGTAGACGTTCTTCTCAGTCGGGAGGGGCACCGGGCCGCTGACGGTCGCGCCTGTGCGCGTCGCGGTCTCGACGATGTCCTTCGCTGCGGTCTCGATGGCGGAGTGGTCGTACGCCTTGAGCCGGATGCGGATCTTGTTCTGTCCGATGCCTGCCATTGATTTCTTCTTTGAGCGTCATAAGGGGCGGGTCCGAGACCCGCCCCCAGAGGACACGTTCTGGTTTCCCGAGACCTACTCGATGATCTCGGTGACGACGCCGGAGCCGACGGTGCGGCCACCCTCGCGGATGGCGAAGCGCAGGCCGGCGTCCATGGCGATCGGCTGGATGAGGTCGATCTCCATCTGGACGTTGTCGCCCGGCATGACCATCTCGACGCCCTCGGGGAGGTGCGCGGAGCCGGTCACGTCGGTCGTCCGGAAGTAGAACTGCGGCCGGTAGCCCGTGAAGAACGGGGTGTGACGGCCACCCTCCTCCTTCTTGAGGACGTAGACCTCGGCCTTGAACTTCGTGTGCGGGGTGATCGAGCCCGGCTTGCAGAGGACCTGCCCGCGCTGGATCTCCTCGCGCTTCGTGCCACGGAGGAGGCAGCCGACGTTGTCGCCGGCCTCGCCGCGGTCGAGGATCTTGCGGAACATCTCCACGCCGGTGACGACGGTCTTGGAGGTCGCCGACTCGATGCCGACGATCTCGACCTCCTCACCGGTGGTGATGACGCCCTGCTCGATGCGGCCGGTCGCGACGGTGCCGCGGCCGGTGATCGAGAAGACGTCCTCGACCGGCATCAGGAACGGGCGGTCGAGCGGACGCTCGGGCTCCGGGATGTAGGTGTCGAGCTGCTCGGCGAGATCGAGGATCTTCTGCGTGTACTCCGCGTCGCCCTCGAGCGCCTTGAGCGCCGAGCCGGTGACGAACGGGATGTCGTCGCCCGGGAAGTCGTACTCGGACAGCAGGTCGCGCACCTCGACCTCGACGAGCTCGAGGAGCTCCTCGTCGTCGACCATGTCGGCCTTGTTGAGGAACACGACGATGTACGGCACGCCGACCTGGCGGGCGAGCAGGATGTGCTCACGCGTCTGGGGCATGGGGCCGTCCGCCGCCGAGACCACGAGGATCGCGCCGTCCATCTGCGCGGCGCCCGTGATCATGTTCTTCACGTAGTCCGCGTGGCCGGGGCAGTCGACGTGCGCGTAGTGACGGTTCTCCGTCTCGTACTCGACGTGCGACGTGGCGATCGTGATCCCGCGCTCCTTCTCCTCCGGAGCGTTGTCGATCTCGTCGAAGGAGCGCGCCTGGCCGCCGTACGTGTCAGACAGCACCTTCGTGATGGCAGCCGTCAGCGTCGTCTTGCCGTGATCGATGTGCCCGATCGTGCCGACGTTGACGTGAGGCTTGTTGCGCTCGAACTTCTCCTTGGCCACTGTGGCTTTCTCCTCTGGGAACTGGAAACCGTTGGAAAGTACTAAGACTAGGCCGCGTCGGCGTTGCCGGCGCGCTCGCCGACGACCTTCTCGGCGATGTTCGGCGGGACCTCGTCGTACGAGTCGAACTGCATCGTGTAGGACGCGCGCCCCTGGGTGTTGGAGCGCAGGTCGTTCACGTAGCCGAACATCTCGGACAGCGGCACCTTCGCGGTGACCGCGAGGGCGTTGCCGCGACGGTCCTGGCCCTCGACGCGACCGCGCCGCCGGCTCAGGTCGCCGATCACGTCGCCGAGGAAGTCCTCGGGGGTGACGACCTCGACCGCGAAGATCGGCTCGAGGATGATCGGCTTCGCCCTCTTGGCCGCCTCCTGGAGCGCGAGCGAGCCCGCGATCTTGAAGGCGATCTCCGAGGAGTCCGTCTCGTGGAACTTGCCGTCGACCAGGGTCGCCCGGACGTCGACGAGCGGGTAGCCCGCGCGGACGCCGTTGTCGAGCGCCTCCTCGATGCCCTTCTGCACCGACGGGATGAACTCCGTCGGGATGGCGCCGCCCTTGATCTTGTTGACGAACTCGAAGCCCTCGCCCGGGGCCGGCTCGAGGTCGATGTAGACGATGCCGTACTGGCCCGAGCCGCCGGTCTGACGGACGAAGCGCCCCTCGACCTTCGTGGCGGTGCCCTTGACGGTCTCGCGGTACGAGACCTGCGGGCGGCCGACGTTCGCCTCGACCTTGAACTCGCGCTTCATGCGGTCGACGATGATGTCCAGGTGGAGCTCGCCCATGCCGGAGATCTCGGTCTGGCCGGTCTCCTCGTTGGTCTGGACCTGGAACGTCGGGTCCTCCTCCGCGAGACGCTGGAGGGCGACGCCCATCTTCTCCTGGTCGACCTTCGTCTTCGGCTCGACGGCCACCTTGATGACCGGCTCGGGGAAGTCGATCGACTCGAGGCGGACCGGCTTGTCCGGCGCGCAGAGCGTGTCGCCCGTGACGGCCGACTTGAGGCCGACCGCGGCGGCGATGTCGCCCGCGTAGACCGTGTCGAGATCCTCACGCGTGTTCGCGTGCATCTCGAGCAGGCGGCCGACGCGCTCGGACTTGCCCGTGGTCGCGTTGAGGACCTGCGAGCCCTTGTCGAGCTTGCCGGAGTAGACGCGGAAGAACGCGAGCTTGCCGAAGAACGGGTCGGCCATGATCTTGAAGGCCAGCGCCGCGAACGGCTCCGAGTCGGACGCTGCGCGCTCGACCTCGCCGACCTCGTCGCCCTTGCGGACCTCCTGGCCGGTGACCGGCGGGACGTCGAGCGGCGACGGCAGGTAGTCGATGACCGCGTCGAGCAGGGGCTGCACGCCCTTGTTCTTGAACGCGGAGCCGCAGAAGACCGGGGTGATGGCGAGCTTGAGGGTCGCCGTACGGACGGCCGCCTTGAGGCGGTCGACGGGGACGTCGCCCTCCTCGAGGTACATCTCGGCCAGCTCGTCGTCGAAGTTCGAGACCTCGTCGATGAGGAGCTCGCGCGCCTCGTCGGCGGCGTCCTTGAGCTCGGCCGGGATCTCGATGATCTCCTGGTCCTTGCCCAGCTCATCCAGGTAGTGGATGGCCTTCATCTCGATGAGGTCGACGATGCCCTTGAAGTCCGCCTCGGCGCCCCAGGGGAGCTGGACGGGGACGGCGGTCGCGCCGAGGCGCTCCTTCATCGTCCGCACGGACATCTCGAAGTCCGCGCCCATGCGGTCCATCTTGTTGATGAACGCGATGCGCGGGACGGAGTACTTGTCGGCCTGGCGCCAGACGGTCTCGGACTGCGGCTCGACGCCGGCGACCGAGTCGAAGAGGGCGATCGCGCCATCGAGCACGCGCAGCGAGCGCTCCACCTCGACGGTGAAGTCGACGTGGCCCGGCGTGTCGATGATGTTGATGCGGTGATCGTTCCAGGCGGCGGTGGTCGCAGCAGACGTGATCGTGATGCCACGCTCCTGCTCCTGCTCCATCCAGTCCATCGTGGCCGCGCCCTCGTGGACCTCACCGATCTTGTGGGTGCGTCCCGTGTAGTACAGGATGCGCTCGGTGGTCGTGGTCTTGCCGGCGTCGATATGCGCCATGATCCCGATATTCCGGGTCTTCTCGAGCGGGAACTTGCGTGGCATGAAAGTGGAGTGGGGGGTCGGCGTGGTGAAAAAGGGAAACGGGCCCAGCGGGCCCGTTCACGTCACAGCGGAGAGCTGTCGGCCGAGCCTTATGTGGTCGTGGTCTCCATCGCCTGCTGGGACGCTTCAGGAGGCGCGCAGATGAGCGCATCCGCACCGGAAGCGACCGAAAACTATAGCACGAGGGACCGGCCTTCCCGGGGGCGTCGCGAGACCTTCACACGGGCCCGCACGGCGCTCACCGGCCTAGCCATCGTAGCGGGGTTGATGCTGGTTGTTTCGACCTTCATGACGCTGATCCGCGTGACGAACGGCCAGGAGGTCCTCGGCACGCAGAGCGGGATGTCGCACCACTCGGTCGCGATGCTCCTCCTGGGCGTCGCCGCGGTGCCCATGGCGCTGGGCGCCCTGCGGGGCGCACGGCCGGCGATGGCGGCGCTCGTCGCGCTCGGCGTGGTGGTGCTCGTCGTGGCCTTCACCGTCGACCTGCCGGCGGCGCAGGAGGAGGGGCTCTTCGGTGAGCGCTACGAGGGCGCCGAGGCGGCGCCGGGGGCCGGCTTCTACGTCGAG
>DATMVO010000361.1:0-6297 GCA_035563115.1 Solirubrobacteraceae bacterium | reverse complement strand
TGCGGGCGACGGTGGAGGAGCTGCGGGCGGGCGGCGGGACGGCGGCCTCCGTGCGCGGGGACCTGTCCACGCGCGCCGGGGTGCGCGAGGCGGCGGAGAGCGCGGCGGCCGTCTTCGGCGAGCCGGATGTCGTCGTCAGCTCGGCCGGCATCAACCTCCGCCCGCCGCTCGGCGAGCTGACCGAGGAGGTGTGGGACGCGACGATGGCGGTCAACCTCGAGGCGCCGTTCCTGCTTGGCCAGCGGTTCGGGCCGGGGATGGCCGAGCGCGGGTTCGGGCGGCTGATCCACGTCTCCTCCCAGCAGGCGCACCGCGCGTTCGTGCAGAGCGGCGCCTACGGCGTCTCCAAGGGCGGGCTGGAGGCGCTCGCGCGCTCGCAGGCCGAGGCGTGGTCGGCGGACGGCGTCACCGCCAACACGCTCGTCCCCGGCTTCGTTCTCACCCCGCTCAACGCCCGCCTGCAGGACGACCCTGCGACCGTGAAGGCGCTCGCGGAGCGCACCCACGTCGGCCGCAACGGCGTCCCGGAGGACTTCGCCGGGGCCGCGGTCTTCCTCGCCAGCCGCGCCGCCGGCTACGTCACCGGCCACGCGCTCTTCGTCGACGGCGGCCTCTCCGTCCACTGAGGCGCGCGGCGGGTCAGCCCGAGATGGCCTGCCACACCGCGTCTGAGTACGCCTTCTGCCCGTACAGGTTCGGATGTCCGCGCTCGGTGCTTCCCTCGCCTGGGAAGCCAGGCAGGTCCTCGAGCTCGATCGCCAGATCGTTCATCCACGGGTCTGTCGTGCAGAGCTCGTGGCCGGCCAGCGCATCGGTCACGTCCGCGTACTCGATGTCGTATCGGGATGACTCGGCGGCGGTGCGGATCGTGGCGTTCAGCTTCGTGGTAACCCACTCAGCCATGTCGCGCTCCTTCTTGCCGAGCCACTTGCACCGGTACGGTCGCTGTTCCGGCAGCGGGAGGATCCGCGGATATCCGACGTGCACGATCCGGGCGCCAGGATACGCCGCGCGGAGCTGCTTGTAACGGACCGTGAGGTTGGCCGCGAGCTCCTGCAGCTTCCCTCTGATCGCCTGCTCGGTGCCCTTCCTGTTGGCCGCCGGGCCGAAGAAGTCGTCGACCGTCTTGCGGACGTCGACCAGCAGCTTGGCGAAGCCGACGTCGTTGCCGCCGATCGTGAAAGTCACGAGCTCGGTACGTGTCTGCGGCTCGTCGTGGATCTGGGGATCCTGCAGCTTCTCGCTCCACGCGTACCGCAGCTGCCAGGTGGTCGCCCCGCTGCAGGCCCGGTGCTCGGCCTGAAGTCCGAGGTGAACCGTCCCGAGATGGCGGGGCCAGCTGAGAGCGCCACGGTGGCAGCGCTCCGCGCCGAGCTCGTTGTCGTAGAGGAACGTTCCCTCACCTGAGCTGAACGAGTCACCGAGCGCGACGTAGAGGCTGCCACGCGGCGGTGGAGGCGGCGGCATGGTGACGATGCGGTTGCGCTCGCGCTCGCAGTGGCTGCGTTCGACGACGTCGTCGATCTCGGTGTCCGCCACGAGTCGGTCGTTCTCGAACAGCGGACCACATCGAAAGGACGAGTCCGTGGCGCCGTCCGCAGCGCGCAAGATATCCGTTCCGGGCCCTCCATCGAATGCATCCGCGCCGGCCCCGCCCACCAACTCGTCTGGTCCTTCGCCGCCGTCGAGCGAATCATCGTTGCCTCGGCCGTGAAGCGTGTCCGCGTCCGCGCCGCCCCACAGGTCGTTCGGGCCTGCACCACCCTCGAGAATGTCGTCGCCGCTCCCGCCGGAGAGGGTGTCCGCGCCGGCTCGGCCGTAGAGCTGATCCGCGCCGTCCCCTCCGCTGAGGAACTCGGCGCCTGGGCCGGTCGCGGTCAAGACGTCGTCGCCGGGGCCTCCGTCCAGATAGCCGGCCGCTGATTCGACGACATCGCTCCCCGGGCCAGCCTCGACGTACGGCACGCTCGCGCCACCGGTGATCACGTCGGTCCCGGCGCCGCCGTCGATGTACCCGGAGGCGCTCGTGATGCGGTCGTCGCCCTCGCCGCCGTCCGCGTAGTCCGTTTCCGTGCCTCCGAGGAGGACGTCCTGGCCCATGCCGCCGTCCAGGTAGTCGGGCCCGTCAGGGGATCGCAGCGTGTCGTCACCTTCGCCTGCCGTCACGTAGTCGCGACCGGGTCCACCGTCGGCGAAGTCCTCGCCCGTGCCCGTGTCCACGTAGTCGTCACCCACACTGCCGCGGACGTCGTCGTTCCCCGGTCCGGATTCGGCGTAGTCGGAATCGTCGCCGAGGAGGATCCGGTCTGGGCCTGCGCCGCCGAGGACGAAGTCCTCGCCCGGTCCTGCGTCGATCACGTCGGCGTCTTCGCTCTCGCTCGTGCCGTCGCCACCGCAGATCATGTCGCGGCCGAGCCCACCCGTGATGCGGTCGTTGCCGGCAAGCCCGACGATCAGGTCGTCCCCGTCAGTGCCGACGATCACGTCATCGCCGGCAGTACCGACGATGGTCGCCTCGACGCCGGCGCACAGTCCGGGATCGTCTTGCGCCCATGCCGGGGCGGCGGACAGAGGCGCGGCGAGCAATACGGCGGTGATGGCAACAGCGATCCTGATCAAGCGACTGGGCCTCCCTGGCGACGCGAGCAAGCCCGCGCAACGATCTTTGGAGGCTGAGGTCATGTCAACCCGATCGGTGGGATGGGAGGTGCGAGGCAGCTTGTCCGCTTCGACCGAGAAGATGGGCCCTATGACCGACGATGACGACCCCACGTCGCCCGGCCCGTTCAGCACGTCGCTCGGGTTCGAGCTCGTGGAGCGGAGCGAAGAGCGCGTCGTGATGGAGGCGACGCCCGGCCCCGAGCACGCGAACGGCGGCGGGATCCTGCACGGCGGCTACCTCGCCTCGCTCCTCGACAGCACCACCGGGTGGGCGGTCCACTCCGCGCTCCCGCCCGGCCGGCCCGCGCCGCACACCCACCTCAGCGTCCAGTACCTCCGCGCGGGGCTGCCGGGGACGAAGCTCGTCTGCGTCGGCCGCTGCGTCCGTGCCGGCCGCACCGTCGCCGCGGCCGAGGCGGAGATCACGCAGAACGGCAAGATCGTCGCCCGCGCGGTCTCCAGCCACGCCGTCATCGGCGCGGCGAACGACGACTAGCGCGCCCTACGCGACGTGCTCGGGCCAGGGGAGCGGGAACACCTCCCGGTACGGCCGCGCCTCCTCGATCACCCGCGCCACCGACGGCCGCGCGCTCAGCCGCTCCCAGTACGCGGTGAGCGCCGGGTGCGCGCCCTCGTCCCACCGGTGCACGACCAGCGCGTAGAAGAGCGCGGGCGCCGCGGCGACGTCGGCGAGGGTGAACGCCGGGCCGGCGAGCCAGCCGCCCGCGCGCCCCAGCTGCGTCTCGAGCACCGGGTACGCCTGGTCGAGCTGGGCTCGCGCCTGCGTGACGCCCTCGGGGTCCTCCCGGCCCGGCGGGCGGAGCGCGTCGGCCACGATCTTCTGCATCGGCGTCGCGACGTGCCCGTCGACCACGCGGTCCCACAGCCGCGCCTGGAGCGCCGCGTCCGGATCGGCCGGGATCAGCGGCGGCGCCTCGCCGAACCGGTCGAGGTACTCGATCACGATGGTCGACTCGGGGAGCGTCACGCCCGCCGCGTCGTCGACGAGGACGGGGATGCTCGCCAGAGGCCACAGCTCGGCCAGGGCGGCGCGGTCGGCGGCGTCGCCGACGAGGTGGCGCTCGAACGGGACGTCGCGCTCGCCCAGCGCGATCAGCGCCTTCCAGCAGAAGGCGGCGAACGGGTGCTCGTGGAGGATGAGGGTCACGGAGCGGGGACTCTCCCACGCCCCGCGATTCATCGGTCGGGCGCGCACGCGATGATGCGGCGCGATGGCGAAGGCGGCGATGCGGGCGGCGGTTCCGGGCGGTGACGAGGCGCTGCGCGACGCGCTGCTCGAGCGGGCACGGCAGCTCGGGCTGCTCGGGTGGGTGCGGCACGACGCGCCGGACGGCGCGGTGCGGATCCACGTGGAGGGGGAGGGCGAGGCCGTGGCGGCGCTGCGGGAGCTCGTGGCGCCGCACGCGGAGGAGGAGCGGGCGAAGGTCGAGGGGCACGAGCAGCTCGTGGTGCGCGGCGTGCCGCACGGCGTGTTCGTGGTGCAGGAGCACGCGGCGACCGCCCACCACTTCGACCTGCGGCTGGAGGTCGGCGGCGTGATGCGCTCGTGGGCGCTGCCGAAGGGGCCGACGCTCGACCCGGCCGTCAAGCGGCTCGCCGTCGAGGTCGGCGACCACTCGCTCGCCTACAACGCGTTCGAGGGCCGGACCGGAAGCGGCGGCGGCGTCGTGATCTGGGACCGCGGGCCGTACGAGCAGGGCGGCCGCGTCGCGTGGCCCGAGGCGCTCGACCGCGGCCACGCCGTCTTCGTCCTCCACGGCGAGAAGCTGCGCGGCGGGTTCGTCCTCCAGCGCACGCGCGGGCGCGGCGAGAAGGCGCAGTGGCTGCTGCTCAAGCGGCGCGACGACGAGGCGCGGCCCGGCTCCGACGTCACCGCCGAGCAGCCGCGCTCGGTCGAGTCCGGCCGCACGCTCGACGAGCTGCTCGGCCGCTAGACCGGCGCGACCTCGCCCAGCCAGTCGAGCAGCGCCGCGTTCACCTCGTCCGGCCGCTCCTGGTTGACCCAGTGCCCCGCGCCCGGCACGACGACCTTCGCGCGCAGGTCGATCACCCAGCCGTCCATCGCCTCCGGCGGCATGAACTGCCGCACCGGGTCGCGCTCGCCGGTGAGGAAGAGCGCCGGCTGCTCGACCTTGCGGTCGTCGAACGGTGCGGTCAGCTCCCAGTTCCGGTCCAGGTTGCGGTAGAGCGCGAGGCCGCCGGAGAACCCGGTCCGCGTGTACGCGTCCACGTACACGGCCAGCTCCTCGTCGGTCATGAACGGCGGCGTCGGCGGCACGTCGCCCTCCTCGGCCGCCCACGCGGGACCCCACACGCGCGTCGTCGCGATCGTCCGCCGCACGTCGCGCTCCAGCGCCGCCTCGCCGACGCCGGGCTCCTGGAACCACACGATGTAGAAGTCCTCGCCGATGTGCTCGCGCATGAGCGCCGTCGGCGCGGCGGGCGCGCGGGGGAGGAACGGGACGCTCAGCCCGGCCACCGCGCTGATCCGGTCCGGGTGCATCCACGCCGTCTTCCACGCGACGTCCGCGCCCCAGTCGTGCCCGATCAGCACCGCCTGCGACGCGCCCGCCCAGTCGATCAGCCCGACCACGTCGCCCGCCATCTCGGTGACCGCGTACGCCTCGACCGCCTCCGGCCGGTCCGAACCGCCCACGCCCCGGTTGTCGGGTGCCAGCACGCGGTAGCCGGCGCCCGCCAGCGCCGGGATCTGGTGGCGCCACGAGTACGCCAGCTCGGGGAACCCGTGCAGCAGCACGACGACCGGCCCGTCGCGCCGCCCCTCGTCCAGCACCCGCAAGCGCACGTCGCCGACGTCGACCAGCTCTCCCTCGCTCATGCGACGGGACGCTACTTCACCCTCCGAGCGGCGGCAGCTCCGCCTCGCCCGGCGTCACGTGGCCGACCTCGTAGGCGAGGATCACCGCCTGCACGCGGCTCGTGAGGCCGAGCTTGTCCAGCAGCCGCGACACGTGGCTCTTCACCGTCGACTCCTCCAGCTGCAGCGCCCGCGCGATCTCCGCGTTCGAGCGCCCGCGGGCCATCTGGCGGAGCACCTCGTCCTCGCGCGGGCTGAGCGCGGCGAGCGCCGCGGCGCGCTCGTCGGCGGGGGAGACCTGGGCGAAGCGGGAGATCAGGCGCCGCGTCACCTGGGGCGCGATCAGCCCCTGCCCGGCGGCGACGACGCGGATCGCGCGCACGAGCTCCTCGGGCGGCGCGTCCTTGAGCAGGAAGCCCGACGCGCCCGCGCGCAGCGCGCCGAAGACGTACTCGTCGAGGTCGAAGGTGGTGAGCGCGAGCACGTCGACGGGGTCCTCGACGCCCGGCCCGGCGAGCCGCCGCGTCGCCTCGATCCCGTCCATCCGCGGCATGTGGATGTCCATCAGGACGAGGTCGGCGTTGCGGCGCCGCGCGAGCTGGACGGCGTCGAGCCCGTCGACCGCCTCGCCGACGATCTCGAGGTCCGGCTCGTCCTCGAGGATCGTGCGCAGGCCGGAGCGGACGAGCGCCTGGTCGTCGGCGATGAGGACGCGGATCATCGGGCCGCCCCGTCGAGCGGGAGGCGCGCGTCCACGGCCCAGCCGGAGCCCGCGGCCGCCCGGCCGGCGGAGACCG
>DATMVO010000360.1:0-2985 GCA_035563115.1 Solirubrobacteraceae bacterium | reverse complement strand
GCGGTGGTCGCGCGGCTGCTCGGCTTCGCGGGCGTCGTCCCGCGGCTGCCCGGCGCGGTGCTCCCGGACGTCGTGCCGGTGCAGGCGGGGCCGATCGTGATCCTCGCGCTGCTGCTGGCGGCGGGCTTCGCGGCGCGCGGGCCGGTGGCGCGGGCGTTCGGCGTCCCCGCGCGGCCGACGTCCGACGACGTGCCCGGCGCCGCGGCCGCGGTGGTGCTCGTCGCCACGCTCCTCGCCGTCGCGGTGCTCGTCATCAACCCGTACACGGCGCTGCTGCTCGCCCCGGCGATCCACCTGTGGCTGCTCGCCGTCGCGCCGGAGATCGCGCTGCCGCGCCCGGTGCTCGTCGCGCTGGCGCTGCTCGGCCTCCTGCCGCTCGCGCTGCTCGGCGTCTTCTACGGCGCGCTGTGGGATCTCGGGCCCGGGGAGCTGCTGTGGAGCGGCGTCCTGCTGCTGTCCGGCGGCACCGTCGGGATCACCGGCGCGGTGCTCGGGAGCGCGGTGCTGGCGTGCTGCGTGGGCGCCGTCGCGGTGGCCGCGCGCAAGCGGCGGCCGGCCAAGGACGAGGGGCCGCCGTCCGGATCCGTCACGATCAGGGGGCCGCTCTCGTACGCCGGCCCGGGTTCGCTGGGCGGCACGAGCTCCGCCATCCGCCGATGACCGCCACCGCCCCTCCGCCCCGCCGCAGCTCGCCGGCCGCGCGCCGCCTGCTGCGCGCGCTCTCGACCGTCCTCATCCTCTCCGGCGGGCTGCTCGTGCTCGACGCGGGGATGACCGTCGCGTGGCAGGAGCCGGTCTCCGCCGTCTACGCGAAGTTCACCCAGGACGCGCTGGACGGCGACCTGAACGCGCTGGAGGCGCAGAAGCTGCCGCCGCTCGAGCAGCGCGTGCTGCAGAAGCTCAAGACGCCGCGGCGCCAGGGCGCGTACCTCGCCCGCCGGTTCAAGCGGAAGCTGAGCGAGGGCGACGCGGCGGGCCGCATCACGATCCCGAAGATCGGGGCGAGCTACGTGATGGTGAAGGGCACGAGCTCGGCGTCGCTGCGCAAGGGGCCGGGGCTCTTCCCCGACAACCCGTACCCGGGCGCCCACGGCACGACGGCCGTGGCCGGCCACCGGACGACGTACGCGGCGCCGTTCCGGAAGGTCGACCAGCTGCGCAAGGGCGACCGGATCGTCGTGCGGATGCCGTACGGCACGTTCCGCTACGCCGTGGAGCGGACGCGGATCGTCAAGCCGAGCGAGGTGTGGGTGCTCAACCGGGTGAGCTACGACCGGCTCGTCCTCTCGGCCTGCCACCCGCTCTACAGCGCGGCGAAGCGGATCATCGTCTTCGCCCGGCTCGTGAAGACCGAGCTGAAGCCTTCCGGCGTGGACACCTAGACGATCGGGCTCGGCCGACCGTCCAATCCTGGGTGGTCGGGCTGGACAGCAGGAACTTGAGGACGATGGTGTCCAGACCGATGCTGGTCCACGATCTGAAGGCGCGCGTCGAGCGCCACGAGTACGACGTCAACTGCCTGGCGGTGGCAGAGGCCCTCCTGGCCCGTCACAGCCGGTGCTCGAACCCGGTGAGCGCCCGCTCGCCGCGCGCGTCGGCGAGCGTCACGCCCGCCACGCCCCCCGACACGATCCCCACCTGGGTGACCGACGGCAGCGCTCCTGGCGGCCCGCAGGCGAGAAGCTCGTAGTCCTCGCCGCCGGTCGCGGCGAGCACCGCGGGCTCGACGCCCAGCGCCCGCGCCACCTCGGCCACGCCGGGGGCAACGGGGAGCGCGTCGAGGTCGATCGCCAGACGCGCGCCGCTGCGCTCGGCCACGTGCCGGGCGTCGGAGGCGATGCCGTCGGAGAGGTCGATCAGCGCGGTGGCCCCGGCGCGCGCGAGCGCGCGGCCCTCGTCGAGGCGGGGGAGCGGCCGGAGGTACCGCGCGATCAGGGCGTCCGCGTGCGGCGTGATCTCGCGGGGGACGCGGCCGTCGAGGAGCGCGAGCCCTGCCGCCGACGCGCCGAGCGTGCCGGTGACGCCCACGACGTCGCCGGGCCGGGCGCCGTCGCGGCCGATCAGCTGCTCCTCTTCGTCCGCCCAGCCGGTCACGCTGACCGTGATCGTCAGCGCGGGGGCGGTCGTCACGTCGCCGCCCGCGACCGTCGTGCCGGTACGGGACGCCAGCTCGGCCATCGCGGTGACGAGCTCCACCGCCCGCGCGTTGCCGAAGCCCTGCGGCAGCGCGAGCGAGACGTAGGCCTCGCCGGGGTCGGCGCCCATCGCGGCGAGGTCGGAGAGCGCCCCGGCCAGCGCGCGGTGGCCCGCGTCGGCGGGGCTGGCACCGCCGTCGAGGCGGAAGTGCACGCCGTCGACCATCGTGTCGATCGACGTCGCCGCGAACGGTCGCGCGCGCACGACCGCGCAGTCGTCGCCGCTCCACCGCACCACGCGGGGGCTGGTGTGGGCGCCCGCGTGGCGCAGCGCGCCGACGAACGCGTCGATGAGGCGGAACTCGCCGGCCACGCGGGCCCGCGGTCCTACTTGTGGCGGTAGACGATCCGTGCGCGCTCGAGGTCGTACGGCGACACCTCGACGCGGACCCGGTCGCCCGGGAGGATGCGGATGCGGAACCGGCGCATCTTGCCGGCGATGTGGCCGAGCACCTCGTGGCCGTTGTCGAGCTTCACGCGGAACATCGCGTTGGGCAGGGCCTCGGTGACCTCACCCTCGAACTCGACCTTCGCTTCCTTGTCTGCCACGCCTCGCTCTCTCGCTCTTCGCTGCTGTCTATCGCCCGGGCGTCGCGCCGGTCGGCGACTGGGTCGCCGGCGCGTTCTGGGGCGGAGTCTCGTACAGGTCTGGGTCGTACCCGCCGCCGCCGTTTCCACCACCGGCGCCGCCGCCGGCCGCGCCGGTCCCGCCGCCGCCGGTCGTCCCGCCGCCGCCGCCGTTGCTCGTGCCGGTGTTCCCGCCGCCACCGCCGTTGCCGCCACCGCCGGT
>DATMVO010000359.1:0-3581 GCA_035563115.1 Solirubrobacteraceae bacterium | reverse complement strand
ACGATGGACTGGGACCCGCTGAACGAGCCGTTCCCGGGCAGCGACGTGATGCTCTCCGACATCTGGCCCTCCGAGCAGGAGGTCGCCGAGACCGTCGAGAAGGCCGTCCAGCAGGACATGTTCACCAAGTCGTACGCCGAGGTGTTCGAGGGCGACGAGCGCTGGCAGGGCCTCGACATCCCGACCGGGGACCGCTTCGAGTGGGCCGAGGACTCGACGTACGTGCGCAAGGCGCCGTACTTCGAGGGGATGCCGGCCGAGCCCGAGGACCTGACCGACATCGAGGGCGCCCGGGTGCTCGCCAAGCTCGGCGACTCGGTCACCACCGACCACATCTCGCCCGCCGGCTCGATCAAGAAGGACTCGCCCGCGGGCAAGTACCTCCAGGAGCACGGGGTCGAGCCGCGCGAGTTCAACTCGTACGGCTCGCGGCGCGGCAACCACGAGGTGATGATCCGGGGCACGTTCGCGAACATCCGTCTGCGCAACCAGCTCGCGCCGGGCACCGAGGGCGGCGTCACGCGCTACCTCGGCGACGGGGGCGAGGGCGAGGAGATGTCGATCTACGACGCGGCGCAGAAGTACGCCTCGGAGGGGACCCCGCTGATCATCCTCGGCGGCAAGGAGTACGGCTCGGGCTCCTCGCGCGACTGGGCGGCGAAGGGCACGAAGCTGCTCGGCGTCCGCGCGGTGATCGCCAACTCGTTCGAGCGGATCCACCGCTCGAACCTCGTCGGCATGGGCGTCCTGCCGCTCCAGGTCGAGGACTACGACCTCACCGGCGAGGAGGAGATCTCGATCGAGGGCTTCGCCGAGGCGCTCAACAACGGCGAGCTGCCGCGTGAGGTCACGGTGAAGGCGGGCGACAAGGAGCTCACCGCCCGCGTCCGGATCGACACGCCCAAGGAGGCGGAGTACTTCCGCCACGGCGGCATCCTGCCGTACGTGCTGCGCTCGCTCCGCGACGCGTAAGTGGGACACGGCTGCCGCCGCGCGCCCCTGTGCGCGCGGTGGCAGCGGCGTTACCGTGGGGGCGTGCCGCTCCCCGACACGCTTCGCAACCTGCTGACCGCCCCCGGCACCTCCGGGCGCGAGCGCAACGCCGCCGCCGTCTGGCAGGCCGCGGCCAAGGCCTTCACCGACGACGTCCGCACGGACGTCGTGGGCTCCTCCGTCGCCGTGGTGCCCGGCACCGCCGGCGGCCCGTCGCTGGCCATCGTGGGCCACATCGACGAGATCGGCCTGATGGTCACCCACATCGACGACGAGGGCTACCTCTGGTTCGGCGGTGTCGGCGGCTGGGACCCGGTCAACCTCGTCGGCCAGCGGATCGACCTGCACACGCGCGAGGGCATCGTCCCCGGCGTGGTCGGCAAGAAGCCGATCCACCTCCTGGAGGCGGACGAGCGCGAGAAGGCGCCCAAGCTCAAGGACCTGCACCTCGACATCGGCGCCAAGGACGGCGAGGAGGCGCGCAAGCTCGCCCGCGTCGGCGACTGGGCCGTCGTGGCCGGCGAGCCGGTCGACCTGCCCAACGGCCGCTTCGCCTCGCGCGCGATGGACAACCGGCTCGGGTGCTACGTCGCGCTGGAGGCCGCGCGGATCGTGGCCGAGGCGGGCGGCGCGCCCGGCGACGTGATCGCGTGCGCGGTGGCGCAGGAGGAGACGACGTTCGCCGGCTCCCACACCACCGCGTTCGGGCTGGAGCCGGACGTCGCGATCGCCGTCGACGTCGGTCACGCGATGGACGCGCCGGGCCTGGACAAGCGCCCGCACGGCGACCACGGCCTGGGCAAGGGGCCGATCATCGACGTCGGCTCGATCTTCCACCCGCTCGTGATCGACCTGCTGCGCGACACCGCCGACGAGGCGGGGATCGCGTGGACGGCCGAGGCGTCGCCGCGCGAGTCGTACACCGACGCGGACGCGTTCCACGCTTCGCGGCGCGGGATCCCGACCGGCCTGGTGTCGGTGCCGCTGCGGTACATGCACTCGCCGGTCGAGACGATGCAGCTCTCCGACGTCGAGGACGCCGCGAAGCTGATCGCCGCGTTCGCGCAGAAGCTGTCCGCGGACACCAGCTTCGTCCGGTGACGGTGGCGCCCGCGCCCCGTGAGGGCCGCCGTGTGCGGGCTCCCGCGGTGCGGGCGCGGGGCGAGGCGCGCGTCTCGCCCCTGGAGCTGTTCTTCGACCTCGTCTTCGTCTTCGCGCTGACGCAGGTCACCGCGTTCATGGCCGCCGACCCGACGTTCGGCGGCCTGGCGCGCGGGATGCTGATCCTCACGCTGATGTGGTGGGCGTGGTCGGCGTTCACGTGGCTCACGTCGACCGTCGACCCCGAGCAGGCGCTCACGCGGCTCGTGATGTTCGCGGCGATGGGCGCGTTCCTCGTGATGGCCCTGGCGACGCCGGGGGCGTTCACCGACGACGGCGTGCTGTGGGGCTGCGCGTACCTGGCGGCGCGGCTCGTGCACGTGGCGCTCTACGCGCTGGCCGCGCGCGGCGACGCGGCGCTCGCGCGCGTGGTGTGGAGCCTGCTGCGCTCGCTGATCCCGGGCTCGGGGCTGATCATCCTCGGCGCGGTGGCGTTCGAGGGCACGACGCGCGACCTGATGTGGGTGGCGGCGGTGCTGCTCGACTACGGCCTCGTGCTGGGGGCGGGCGTCGCGGGCTGGCACGTCCACGCCGCGCACTTCGCCGAGCGGTTCGGCCTGATCCTCATCATCGCGATGGGCGAGTCGATCGTGGCGGTCGGCGTCGGGCTGGAGGAGGTCGAGCTCGGGGCGCCGGAGATCACCGCGGCGGTGCTCGCGCTGGCGATCACGTGCCTGGTGTGGTGGGCGTACTTCGACGTGCCCGCGCTCGACGCCGAGCGGCGCTTCACGTCGGCGGTGGGGATCGCGCAGCTGCGGATCGCGCGCGACGCCTACGCGCTCCTGCACCTGCCGATGACCGCCGGCATCGTGCTCTTCGCGCTCGGGACGAAGAAGGTGCTCGAGCACACGGAGGACCCGCTGAAGGACATGCCGGCGCTGGCGCTCTGCGGCGGCCTGGCGCTCTACACGGTCGCGCACGTCGCCTTCCGCCTGCGCCTGACGGGCTCCCTGTCCGTGCCGCGCGTGATCGCGGCGCTGGCCTGCTTGGCGGTCTTCCCGGTCGCGACGAGCGCCTCAGGGCTCGTGGCGCTGGCGCTGCTCCTCGCGATCGGCGCGGCGTACCTCGGCTACGAGACGCTGCACGACCGCGAGCGCCGCGCGGAGGTCCGCGCGGCGCACCACTGAGCAGGCGCCGGGGGTCCGTGACCATCGTGTGAAGGCGGCTGGTCGGCGGGCCCGGCGGCGCCTAGGTTCGCGTCCGCTCGTCCCCCCGACCGAGAAGGACCGTCCTTGCGTCACCGCCCGCTGCCCGCGGCGCTCGTGGTCGCCGCGGCGCTCGCCGCCGCCGCCCCGTCCGCCGTGTCCGCCGCCGTCCCCGGCTGGTCGATCGAGCCGCCGCTCACCCCGCCCAGCTCCCCGGAGATCATCGCCGCGTCGGCCGACGAGCAGCGGCTCGTGGCCACCCAGGGCGACGGCGCGGTCGTG
>DATMVO010000358.1:0-4854 GCA_035563115.1 Solirubrobacteraceae bacterium | reverse complement strand
GCGCAAGATTCCCCACTGCTGCCTCCCGTAGGAGTCTGGGCCGTGTCTCAGTCCCAGTGTGGCTGATCGTCCTCTCAGACCAGCTACGCATCGTCGCCTTGGTAGGCCGTTACCCCACCAACAAGCTAATGCGCCGCGGGCTCATCCCGTAGCGGAGGCCGAAGCTTCCTTTCCCCCAAGGGGCACATCAGGTATTAGCCCCGGTTTCCCGGGGTTGTCCCTGTCTACGGGGCAGATGACCCACGTGTTACTCACCCGTTCGCGGCTCTGCCTCGGGCCGAAGCCCGATTCGTCGCTCCACTTGCATGTGTTAAGCACGCCGCCAGCGTTCGTCCTGAGCCAGGATCAAACTCTCCGTGAAGAACTACTGTGATGGCCGGGCCGAAGCCCAACCCCTTCACAAAGAGGTTGTCATGACAAATGAGGGGCACCGTACACAGAGGTGACCCCTCGTCTTGACGAGGTTCAATATGCCTGCGCCTAGAGCGCAGGTTGGACTTGAACAGATCTTCCGACCGAGACGGTCGTCATGATCTGCTGCATGCTGTTGAGTTTTCAAAGACCGCCGCGCCCCTTGAGAAGGTGATTCCTTCTTGTTGGCGCGTCCCGGGCAGACCCGAGAGCGGATTCAGCAGTGTAGCAGCCAGTCCGATGAGGCGCTTGGCCCCTTGCCTCGAGGACTCTTTCGTGTCCCTCGGCGGCGGCCGCTGCTCACTTGCGGGGGTCAATATAGCGGGGCCTCCTGGACCGACAACCCCTCCGGGTGACCGCACGTCATTCCGACATGCTGTCAGGTCGTGAAACCCCGGTGAACAAAGGGGAAACGACGCCCGAAATGTGCATGCATTGGCGCGTTGCCACTCGACTGGCGGTCCGAACGGCCGTTTCAGGCTCCAGACCCACGGTCCTGGCCGGTATCTGAACCGGCGCATCTGCCGCGCTTCTCCCACGACCTGGGACCACCCCCACCACCACGAGGCGCGGTGCGCCCGCGGCGGGGGCCCGGCGCGGGCACGCATGCGCGCGCCCGCGTGGGGCCGGGCGCGCCTCAGGCCGAGCGCAGGCGGCGGAACCGCCGCTTGCCCGCCTGGAGCACCACGCCGTCCAGGCGCGACAGAGGCACGTCCATCTCCCCGGGGGGCAGCGCCTCCCCGTCGAGCTTGACCCCTCCCCCCTGCACGAGCCGGCGGGCGTCCGAGCGCGAGCCGCCGAAGACGTCGGCGATCAGCGCCGGCAGGTGGACGGGGTCGGGCGTGTCCAGCGCGAGCACGTGCTCCTCCACGTCGTCCGGGATGTCCTTGCGGACGAAGACCGTGTCGAACCGCTCCTCGGCCGCGACCGCGGCACCGTCCCCATGGAACCGGCGCACGACCGCCCGCGCGAGCGCGCGCTTGCGCTCACGCGGGCCCGCGTCAGAGGCGACGTCGCCGAGCTCCATCCCCAGCAGCCGCGTCCACGTGTCGATGACGTCGTCGGGGATCGAGAGCGTCTTGCCGTACATGTCCGGCGGCCCGTCGGTCACCCCCACGTAGTTGCCGAGCGACTTGGACATCTTCTCCACGCCGTCGGTCCCCACGAGCAGCGGCATCGTCAGGACGCACTGCTCCTTCACCCCATACGCGCGCTGGACGTCGCGCCCCAGCAGCAGGTTGAACTTCTGGTCGGTCCCCCCGAGCTCGACGTCGGCGCGGATCGCCACCGAGTCGTAGCCCTGCAGGAGCGGATAGAGCAGCTCGAGGATCGAGATCGGCTCGCGCGCGGCGAAGCGCTTGGCGAAGTCGTCGCGCTCGAGGATCTGCGCGGCCGTCGCGACGCGCGCGAGGCGGAACAGGTCCTCCATCGGCATGTCGAGCCACTCGGAGTTGCGGCGGACCTCCAGCAGCGCGGGGTCGTCGCGGAGGATCGTCATCGCCTGCTCGGTGTACGTGCGGGCGTTCTCGTCGATCTGCTCCCCCGAGACGACGGGCCGCGTCTTGGAGCGGCCGGACGGGTCGCCGACGCGGGCGGTGTAGTCCCCGACGATCAGGACGACCTTGTGGCCGAGGTCCTGGAACTCGCGGAGCTTGGTCAGGACGACCGCGTGGCCGAGATGGATGTCGGCGCTCGTGGGGTCGACGCCGAGCTTGACGCGCAGGGGTCGATCGAGCGCCAGCTTCTTCTCGAGCTCCCCCGCAGGGAGGGCGTCGACGGCGTTTCGTGTGAGGAAGGCGGCTGGGTCCAAGGGGCTCGGATGCTAATGCTGTGTCGCCGCATGGATGACGCCAGCGCCGACATCCACCCGTTCCCGAGCACGCGGACCCGGGTCAAGAAGCTGCGCCTCATCCTGGTGCTGGCTGGTCTGACCCTGCTCGCGGGCGTCTCGACGGTCTTCGGGATGATGATGGCCGTCGCCTCCGATCTGCCGAGCCTGGAGAACCGGGCCGAGTTCCGCGAGGCGCGCAACTCCGTCCTCACCGACGTGCGCGGGCGCGAGCTCGGCGTGCTGACGAGCAACGAGAACCGGATCCTCGTACCGGCCTCCGACATCTCCAAGCACATGAAGCACGCGGTCATCGCGATCGAGGACCGGCGCTTCTACGAGCACGACGGCGTCGACCCGCGCGGCGTGGCGCGCGCGCTCTTCCAGGACGTGGTGGAGCGCAAGGCCGTCCAGGGCGCCTCGACGATCCCGCAGCAGTTCGTGAAGATCGCGATGCAGGCGCAGGACCAGCGGACGATCCTCAACAAGCTGCGCGAGTCGGCGCTCGCCTTCCACCTCTCCCGCAAGTGGTCGAAGGACAAGATCCTCACCGAGTACCTGAACGCGATCTACTTCGGCAACGGCGCGTACGGGATCGAGTCGGCGGCGCGCACGTACTTCGGCAACACACCCGAGCACAAGGGCTGCGGCCAGTCCAAGGCGCGCCCGTGCGCGAAGGAGCTCAAACCGGTCGAGGCCGCGCTGATCGCCGGCATCATCTCCTCGCCCTACCGCTGGGACCCGGTGAGCCACCCCGCCACGGCGGAGAAGCGGCGCAACCTCGTGCTCCAGCGGATGATGGAGCAGGGCTACATCACGCCGGTCGAGTACCGCGAGGGCGTGCAGACCGCGCTGCCCGGGGCGAACGCGATCCAGCCGCCCCGCGAGCGCGCGAAGGTCCCCTACTTCACGACGTGGGTCAAGCAGCAGGTCGTCGACCGGTACGGCGCGCGGCGCGCGTTCACCGGCGGGCTGCGGATCAAGACGACGATCGACCTGCGCGTCCAGCAGGCGGCCGAGCGCGTCGTCGACAAGTGGCTGCCGAACGAGAGCGGGCCGCAGGCGTCGCTCGTGGCGATCGACAACGACACCGGCGAGGTCCGCGCGATGGTCGGCGGGCGCGACTACGACGAGGCGCCGTTCAACCTGGCCACGCAGGGCCAGCGCCAGCCGGGCTCGTCCTTCAAGCCGTTCATCCTCGCCACCGCGCTGCGCAACGGCATCTCGCCCTCGTCGGTGTGGAGCTCCAAGAAGCAGGAGATCCACAGCAAGGCGTACGGCTGCGACTTCACGGTCAACAACTACGAGAACGCCTACCTGGGCTCGACGACGCTGGCCAACGCGCTGACCTACTCCGACAACGCGGTGTACGCGCAGGTCGGCCTGAAGGTCGGGCTGCGGAAGGTGGCCAACACGGCGAAGCGGATGGGCATCCGGACGCCGATCTCGCGCAACTGCGCGATGACGCTCGGCGGCCTGCGCGAGGGCGTGACCCCGCTCGACATGGCCCACGCCTACCAGACGTTCGCGACCGGCGGGCTCTTCGTGACCGGCACGCTGGGGCCGAACCGCGGACCGGTCGGCATCCGCGAGGTCTGCCGGATGACGTCGGGCGACGACTGCAAGAAGGTCGACCGCAACAAGAAGAAGGTCGACCGGGTGCTGCGCGGCGACGTGGCACGGGAGACGAACGAGATCCTGGCGAGCGTCGTCGGCCGCGGCACCGCGGTGCGGGCGCGGCTGGACGAGTTCGCCGCCGGCAAGACCGGCACGACCGAGAACTACGGCGACGCCTGGTTCGTCGGGTACACGAAGCGGATGACGGTCGCGGTCTGGGTGGGGTACCCGGACCGGTTCAAGCCGATGGAGACCGAGTACCGCGGCGAGCCCGTCGCCGGCGCGGGCGCCGCCTCGGGCGTCGCCTGCGGCGCGGCCCCACCGCCGGTCGCCCCGCCGGACTGGCTCGTCGCCCCGTCGTCCACGCCCGTCGAGCCGTCGCCCGACGGCGTCGGCGTCTCGACCTGCGCGGCCCCGGGGGAGCCGGGCGTCGTCGGCGTGCCGGGCGCCGGCGGCTCCTCGCCCTCCTTGTCGTCGCGCGGCGGCAGGCCCTTCTTCTTGCGCTCGCCGTTGACGTAGTCGTCCTGGATGTCGTCGGCGGCGTTCATGAAGTCACGCCAGATCTCCGCCGGGAACGTGCCGCCGCTGACCGGCTCGCCGCGGTACTCGGTCTCCATCGACTTGAACTGGTCGGGGTAGCCGACCCACACCGCCACGGTCATCCGCTTCGTGAAGCCGACGAACCAGGCGTCGCCGTAGTTCTCGGTCGTGCCGGTCTTGCCGGCCGCGAACTCGTCGAGCCGCGCGCGCACCGCGGTGCCGCGCGAGACCACCGTGGAGAGGATCTGGTTCGTCTGCTGCGCGACCGCCTCCGGCAGGACGCGGCGCACCTTCTTGCGGTTGCGCTTGACGATCTCGCCGTCGGCGACGCGGCGGATCTCCTTGATGCCGACCGGGCCGCGCGGCGGGCTCAGCGTGCCGGTGACGAGCTTGCCGCCGGTCGCGAACGTCTGGTACGCGTGGGCGAGGTCGAGCGGGGTGACGCCCTCGCGCAGGCC
>DATMVO010000357.1:0-5392 GCA_035563115.1 Solirubrobacteraceae bacterium | reverse complement strand
CCGGCCCGGCCGCGGCGACCCGCACGATCGCGTCCGCCAGGTCGGCCGCCGACGCCGACGCCGCGATCGTCCCGTTGACGCCCTCGTCCACGAGCTCCACCGCCGCGTTGTCGTCGTCGGCCACCACGACCGCCGGAACCGCGGCGGCGCTCGCCTCCACGATCACCATCCCGTACCCCTCGCGCCGCGACGGCAGGACGAGGCAGAGCGCGGAGCGGATCGCCGACTGCACCTCCTCCGAGGACACGAAGCCGGGCGCGCGGAGCCAGGAGCCGGCGTCGTGCTCCTCGATCAGCCGCAGCACCTCCGGCCGGTCCGGCCCGTCGCCGAAGATCGTCGCGCGCAGCTCGGGCAGCTCCTTCCGCGCCTCCACGAGCGCGCCCACCAGCGCCGGCACCCGCTTCTCCGGGATGTGCCGTCCGGCGTACACGACGTGCGGCGGCGACGCGGCGGGCGACGGCTCGCGCGCGTCCGGCGCCTCGAACATCCCCCGCAGCACGGTCACGTCCCCGCGCAGCCCCTCCTCCCGCAGCCGCCGCTCGGCCAGCGACGAGAAGCAGAACGCGCGCTGCGGCGCCAGCACGCACAGCTTCTGCACGAGGTGGCCGACCCGCCCGCCAAGCGCGCCCAGGTACTCCTCCCAGTACGCCCGCGTCCACACCTCGTACCAGTCGACGACCAGCCCGAAGCGGCGCAGAGGACGCACCGCCGCCGCGGCCAGCAGCGAGAAGAACGGGAACGACGCGGTGTGCACGACGTCGTAGTCGCCGCCGCGCCGCAGCAGGTGCCACAGCACGCCGAGGCCGAAGACCAGCGGCGGCAGCATCCGGCGCCGCCCACCTTCGGTGTAGAGCGCCATCCGCGGCCCCGCCTCGACGACGCGCACGCCCGGCACGCCCGGGTCGACGCCCTCGTCCCACTGGCGCAGCGTGAGGTACGTGACCTCGTGGCCCTCGCGCGCCAGGCGCTCGGCCACGCTCCGCAGCCAGCGCTCGGCGCCGCCGACGGTGTGGGGGAAGAGGCAGTCGTAGACCAGGCAGATGCGCATCGCGCCCAAGACTGGCAGGGTGCCCTCCGGACGTCCGTCATGAGCAACCGCGGAACGAAGGGGCAGGAATCCCGTTGCTAGAGTCGCAAGACGAAACGCGCAACCTTCCGGTCCGCCGCGCGTTCACCGTCTCACCACGCCGTTCCCTTCGCTAGTGAGCACCGCCGAGCACATCCAGGGCGCCTTCGACGCGCCGTCCGAGATCGAGCGCAGTCCGCTCGTGTCCGTCGTGATCCCGTGCCTCAACGAGGCCGAGAACATCGAGAAGTGCGTCCGCCTGGCCCGTGAGGCCCTGGAGGCCGCGGGCCTCGACGGCGAGGTGGTCGTCGCGGACAACGACTCCGAGGACGGCAGCCCCGACCTGGCCGCAGCGGCCGGCGCGCGCGTCATCCACGAGCCCCGGCGCGGCTACGGCAGCGCCTACCTGGCGGGCTTCGCGGCGGCGCGCGGCGAGTACATCGTGATGCTCGACGCCGACATGACGTACCCGTTCAGCGACATCCCGAAGTTCGTCGAGCACCTGCAGGGCGGCGCGGACCTCGTCATGGGCGACCGGATGGACAACATCCAGCCGGGCGCGATGCCGTGGCTGCACCAGTACATCGGCAACCCGGTGCTGAGCGGCATCCTCAACCTCTTCTTCAAGACCGGCATCCGCGACGCCCACTGCGGCATGCGCGGCCTGCGGCGGGACATCCTCCCGCAGCTGGACCTGCGCACGACCGGCATGGAGTTCGCGTCGGAGATGGTCATCCGGGCTTCGAAGGAGAAGCTCGACATCCGCGAGTTCCCGATCAGCTACCACCCGCGTGGCGGCGAGTCGAAGCTGTCGAGCTTCCGCGACGGCTGGCGCCACCTGCGGTTCCTGCTGGTCCACAGCCCGACGCACCTCTTCATCCTCCCGGGGATGGTCCTGCTCGCGCTGGGGATCATCGTCGCGGGCATCTCGGTCAGCGGCGTCGACGTCTTCGGCCGCGAGTGGCAGCTGCACTCGATGATCGCGGGCGCCCTGGCGACGATCGTCGGCAGCCAGATCGTCGGGCTCGGCATCAGCGCCCACGCGTACGGCACGTACTTCATGAACGAGAAGGACCCGTTCTTCGACCGGATGCGGGCCAAGTACCGGCTCGAGCACGGGCTCGTGCTGGGCGGCGCCGTCACGTTCGTCGGCCTCGTCCTGGGCGCGATCATCGTGATCCAGTGGATCGACCGCGGCCTGGGCGCGCTCTCCGAGGAGCGGCTGGCCATCGCGTCGGTGACGCTCATCGTCGTCGGCCTGCAGATCTTCTTCTCGTCGTTCCTGGTGTCGATCCTCGGTCTCCGCCGCCGTCCCTGACGGCGGCGCCGAACGCAGGATGAGCACCGTGCGCCGGCGCTTCCCGGTGCCGCGCGACCTTGCGTCGCTGCGGCGCGCGGCGCTCTCGCCGGCCGGCGTCGCGGTCGTGCTCGCGCTGCTGTACCTGATCCTGAACCTGTGGTGGGTGTCGGTCGACCAGCGCGTCCCGAACGGCGACAGCGGCAAGCACCTCAACACGTCGCTCGGCTACCTCGAGCGGTTCGAGGACGGCCAGCGGATCGCGTGGTTCTGGCTGTGGACCGAGTACCCGCCGCTCGTCCACCTGGTCGGGATGCTCGGCGCGGCGCTCTCCAGCGGCGACCGGATCATCGGGGCGCTCTTCGCGCAGAACCTCATCTTCTTCCCGCTCCTCGCCCTCGGCCTCTACGGCACGGGCAAGATCGTCGCCGGGCGGTGGGCCGGCGTGCTGGCGCTCGTCTTCGGGCTCGCGGCGCCGATGGTGATGAGCCTGTTCCACGTCTTCATGCTCGACGCGCCGGCGACGGCGCTCGTGGCGATGAGCGTCTGGCTGATGCTGCTGAGCGAGCGGTTCACGCGACGCGTGCCGACGCTGCTCGCCGGCGTCGCGGTGGCTGCCGGCTTCTACGTCAAGCCGACGTTCGTGCTGTTCATCGCCGGGTTCGTGCTGGTGATCCTGCTGCGCGGGGCGTGGCGCAACCGGCTCAACCTCGTCCTCTTCGCGGGCACGGTCTTCGTGATCGCGGCGCCGTGGTACCTCTACCACCGCGACAAGCTCGCCAGCCAGACCGAGGGGGCGGCGAACGCCCAGCAGGTGATGTGGTACGGGAACGTCCCGTACCCGGACCGCTGGAGCCTCGACAACTTCACCTGGTACGGATGGAACCTGGTCAACAACCAGCTCTACCTGCCGCTGACGCTGTTCTTCGTCGTCGGCGCCGCGTGCGCGGTGTGGTGGGTCGCGCGCCGGCGCGCCGAGGCGGGCGTGCTGCCCGAGCTGCTCGCCGGGTGCGTCGCCGGCTGGTTCCTCGTCAGCCTGATCAGCCTCGACGACCCGCGCTACTCGCTGCCGCTGCTCGTCTACATCGCGGTGCTCGCGACGTGGTGGATCGTGCGGATCCCGCCGCGCACCGCCGGGCTCGCGCTCGCGGCCGTCCTCGTGTTCTTCGCCGGCCTGAACACGATCAAGCAGAACTTCGACTACGGCGTCCCCTTCAAGGAGATCTCGTTCGAGCCGACCGACGGCAACCCGATCCGCGCCGGGCAGCTCACGCTGTGGGCCACGCGCGGCTACATCGAGGGCTCGCCGGACGAGACGGGGCCGCGCGACGAGATCGTCGACCTGCTGCGCCGCGCCCAGGAGGACGGGGCCGAGCAGGTCGTCTTCGATCCCGCGTCGCTCAACAACGGCGGCTTCAACCTCTTCGCGCTCGCTGTCATGGGCCGCGCCGGCGGCCTCGAGGTGCCCGGGTTCGACCCCGCGATCCTCGAGCCGAACGACATCTTCGTCTTCCGCGCGCAGCCGCGCGACCTGAAGGGCCGGCCGGCGTTCTGCCTGCCCTCGCCGCTCGGTGACGGCACCGGCTTCTTCATGTACAAGGGCGTCCCGACGAAGGCCTCCAAGCCCTACTGCCCGCCGAAGTGACCGGCACGGCGCTCCGTCGCCGCCGCCTGTCACCGGAGGCGGCGCTCCTCATCGCCGCGACCGTCCTCTACCTCGTGATCAGCACGTGGTGGGCGCTCGCCGACGACGGGCTGCCGAACACCGATCACGCCAAGCACGCCGAGATCGCGCTCCGCTTCCGCGACGCGATCGCGGGCGGGTCGCTCGCCTTCCCGCTGACCGAGTGGACGTCGTACCCGCCGCTCGTGCACCTCGTGGGAGCGCTGGGGATGCTCGTCGGCGGGCGCTCGCTGGCGGCGGCGACGATCGCCGAGAACGTCGTCTTCCTCCCGCTGCTCGCGCTCGGGTGCTACGGCGCCGGGCGGGTGGCGTTCGGCCGCCGCGTCGGCCTCCTCGCCGCGCTCTTCGCGCTCGCGACGCCGATGCTGATGAGCCTCTTCCACGTCTTCATGCTCGACGCGCCCGCGACGGCGCTGGCGGCCGGGGCGGTGTGGCTGCTGCTCGAGTCGGACCGGTTCTCGCGGCTCCGGCCGTCGGTGCTCGCCGGCGTCGCGGTCGCGGCGGGCTTCCACGTGAAGGGGACGTTCGTGCTCGTCGTCGCGGGGCTCGTGCTCGCCCTGCTCGTGCGCGGGGGATGGCGGAACCGGACCGGCGCGCTCGCCTTCGCGGGCGTCGCGCTGCTGCTCATCCTGCCGTGGCACCTCGCGCACCTGGGCGACCTGCTCTCGCAGACCGAGGGCGCCACCGACGGCCGCGCGCTCGTCTGGTACGGCAGCGAGACCTACCCGAGCCGCTGGTCGCTGGCCAACTTCACGTGGTACGGCTGGGCGGCGGTCAACACGCAGCTCTACCTCCCGCTGACGCTCTTCGTCGCGGGCGGCGGCCTCTTCGCGGTGTGGCGCCTCGCGCGCGGGCGCGAGCGGGAGACGTACCTGCCCGAGCTGCTGGCCGGCGGGATCGTCGCGTACGTCTCCATCAGCCTCATCAACCTCGACGACCCGCGCTACACGCTGCCGGCGCTCGTCTACGCCGCGGTGCTGGGGACGTGGTGGATCGCGCGCGTGGGGCGCCGGGCGGCGCTCGTGGCGGCCGCCGTCCTGTGCGTGCTGCTCGTCGCGAACACCGTGATCCACGACGCGGGGATCGGCGACCCGGTGCGGATCGACCTGCCCGGCGCGCAGGACGACCCGATCGCGCGGGGGAGCGTGACGCTCGTCTCCGGCGCCGGGTACGTGGAGGGCGCGCCGCGCCGCGACGGGATCCGCTCCGAGCTGCAGGGGCTGCTGGAGCGCGCGCACCGCGACGGCGCGCGGCGGGCGGTCTTCGACCTCTCCACGATGGGCCCGGCCGCCGGCTTCAACGCCGGGCAGCTGCGCGTCCTCGGCCGCCTGGCCGGGCTGCGGAT
>DATMVO010000356.1:0-2467 GCA_035563115.1 Solirubrobacteraceae bacterium | reverse complement strand
GCGCGGGCCGAGGACGAGGAGGCCACGCGCCTGGGCCTCCTCCCGCGCGTCGACCGGCTGCGGCCGCTGGCCTGGCTCGCGGCGGCGGTGCTCGTCCTCGCGCCGTTCGGGATCGCCGTCGTCGACCAGGACGACGGCGAGACCAACCCCGCGTTCGGCGCCACCGCGCAGCGGCTCGGCTCGGCCGGCTCGCACCGGTACGCCTACTGGGACGTCGCGGTCGCCTCGTGGGCGGACGCGCCGCTGATCGGGAACGGGGCCGGGTCGTTCGAGGTCGCGTGGCGGGAGCGGCGCGAGCTGTCCGAGCGGGTCCGCAACGCGCACTCCCTCCAGCTCCAGACCGCCAGCGAGCTGGGCCTGGTCGGCCTCGCGCTGCTCGCCGTCTTCCTGCTCGGCATCGCCGCCGCGGCGCGGTGCGCGGTGCGGCGCGACCCCGCGCTCGCCACCGGCCCGGCCGCCGCGCTGGCGGTGTACGCCGCGCACTCAGCGATCGACTGGGACTGGGAGCTCCCCGCGCTGACGCTCGTCGCCGCGGTCCTCGCCGGCGTCCTGGTGGCGCAGGCTTCCCCGGAGCTCGGCGATGAGCGGGAGCTCGCGCTTGTAGGCGACGGCGCCGAAGACGACGGTCAGGACGGCGAGCTCCAGCCCGGCCTGCCAGGCGGCGCGGTCGCCGCCCCACAGGGCCAGCCGTACCGCTAGGACCGCCGCTGTCGCCGGCAGCACGGCCAGGGCCGCCGGGCCGGCGATCGACCGCAGGGTGACGCCGGGGAGCATCCGCCGGACGTAGTGGCGGCGGAGGAGGAGCGCGACGGCGACGGCGGCGATCCGCCCCGCGATGAAGCCTTCCACGCCGGCGAGGATCAGGCCTCCGACCGCCAGGACGCAGAACGCCGCGGCGTGGACGGCGGCCTCGATCGCGGGCGGCTTCGTGTCCCCGTGCGCGCGGAAGAAGCTGAACCAGTTGAAGCCGAGGTGCTGGAGGAGCCCGGCGACCGCGAGGCCCTGGATCAGCAGCTCCGCGTCGCGCCACTCCTCCCCCACGACGAAGCTGACGAGGTCGGGCGCGAAGAGGATCGTCGCCGCGGTGAACGGCATGACCCACAGGAGCGTCGCGCGGTTGGACTTGACGAAGAGCTCGGTGAGCGTGGCCGTGCGGCCCTGGATCGCCGCGATCGCTGGGTAGATCGTCGCGGTGACGACCTGGTCGGCGCGGTCGACGTAGCGGGTGACGGTGAGCGCGAGGGTGAGGAAGCCGACGTACCGGAGCCCTTCTGACGCGTCGAACGCGAGGACCTGGCCCTGCTGGACGACGAGCGTCGCGAGCGTCGCGACGAGGATCCAGCCCGAGAAGGCGAGGTAGCGGCGCGTGGTGCGGGGGTCCCAGCGGAGCTTCAGGCGGTACGGGCTGAGCCGGATCGCGACCGCCGCCGCGACGACGTAGCCGGCGAGCGGGCCGACGATCAGGCTGTAGACGCCGAAGCCGGTCGCCGCGAGCGGGACGGTGACCGCGAAGGAGACGACGGGCTGGATCGCCTGCAGCGCGCGCTGGCGGCCGTACTGCATGCGGCGGAAGAAGATCCACAGGGGCGCGAGGAGGGCGAAGCCGAGCGGCAGGTAGGCCATGGCGGCCATCAGGCCGAGGAGGCGGTCGTCGCCGTAGAGCTGGGCGATGAGGGGCGCGAGGGCGGTGAGGGCGAGCGCGAGGAGCGCCGACGTCGCCAGCTCGAGGGTGAACGCGCGCTGGAACTCGGCCTCCTGGTCGTGCTCGGTCTCGTCCTGGCGGACGAACGCCTCGTCGATGCCGACCCGCTTGAGCGCGAGGATCGTCGTGGTCGTGACCGTGACGATGCCGTAGAGGCCGATCAGCTCCGGGCCGAGCAGCCGCGTGACGACCATCCCCTGCGCGACCGTGAGCCCGTCGATGAGGAGGAGGAAGACCGCGGTGATGAGCGCGCCGCGAACGGTGCGGCCGCGCAGCTCGGCGCGGGGGAACGCGAAGCGGTCGCTGCGGTCGGCTGGCGGGGCGGGCTCGGCCATGCGGTCGGCCGCAGAGCATGGCACCCGTCGTATAGCTTCCCGGCGCATCGAGGTCCGTCCGTTCCGCCGCGCCGACGCCGAGCAGCTCACGCAGCTGGTCAACGCGCACGTCGGCGCCGTGCTGCCAGGCGTGTCGGTGTCGGTGGACGCGGTGCTGGCGCAGCTCGAGCGCGAGCCGGGCGAGTTCGTGGTGGACCCGTGGGTGGCGGAGCGGGCGACGCTCGTGGCGGTCGAGCGCGACCGGCTCGTCGCCGCCGCGCTCGTGCTCCGCTACGCCGCGTCGCCCGAGGTGGCGGCCGACCTGCGCGGCGCCGGGGAGCTGCGGTGGATCGTCTGCTGGCCCGAGTCGGTCGAGGCGGGGAGCGCGGTCGCGGCGGCGGCGCTCGAGCAGCTCACGCGCTGGGGCGTCCGGCGCCGGTACGCCGACGGG
>DATMVO010000355.1:0-4244 GCA_035563115.1 Solirubrobacteraceae bacterium | reverse complement strand
GGACGACCGGCTGACCCTCACCGCGCACGGCCGTGGCGCCGCGGCGAGCGCGCTGGAGCTGCGCGACCTGTGGAGCGCGTGGCTCGAGCACGGCCACGAGCTCGGCCTGCCCGACGCGCGCGAGCCGGACCCGACCGACCTGCCCTCGACGCTCGGCCCGGAGCGCACCGCCAAGCTCCGCGCGCTGGCCGCGAAGACGGAACCCGCCGCGGCATGAGCGACGACCTCATCATCATCCTCACCGGCGGCCTGCTCGCCACCGCGGCCGGCCTGCTCGGCCCGTTCCTCGTCCTCCGCCGCGTCGCCCTCCTCAGCGACGCCGTCAGCCACGCCGTGCTGCCCGGCATCGTCGCCGTCTGGCTCGTCGGCCACACCCGCGCGCCGCTCCCCGTCATCGTCGGCGCCGCGGTCTTCGCCGTCCTCTGCGTCCTCGCCATCGACACCCTGAGAGCCACCGGCCTCGTCAAGGCCGACGCCGCGATCGGGCTCGTCTTCCCGGCGCTCTTCAGCCTCGGCGTCCTCGGCGTCACCCAGTTCGCCGACGACATCCACCTCGACCTGGACTCGACGATCTACGGCGAGATCGCCTTCACGCCCTTCACGACGACCACCCTCCTCGGCGTCGAGATCCCGCGCGCGATGCTCGTCCTCGGCGGCGTGGCGGCCGCGAACCTGATCCTCGTCAGCGCGCTGTGGAAGGAGCTGAAGGCGACGTCGTTCGACCCCGCCTTCTCGACCACCATCGGCATCTCGCCGCAGCGGGTCAGCCGGCTCCTCCTCGTCGCCGTCGCGATCACCGCGGTCTGCGCGTTCGAGTCGGTCGGGGCGATCCTCGTCGTCACCTTCATCATCGTCCCGGCGAGCACCGCCTACCTGCTCACGGACCGGCTCGGGCTGATGGTCGGCCTCACCGTCGCGATCGGCTGGATCTGCTCCATCGGCGGCCACCAGGTCGCGTTCGCGATGGACGCCTCGATCGCCGGCGCGATGGGCCTCACCGCCGCCGCCTGCTTCGTCCTCGCGCTCGTCGCCTCGCCCAAGTACGGCCTGGCGGCGCGCGCCATCCAGCGGCGGCGGGCACGGAAGGCCGCCGGACTACCGTCTGAGACGTGGAGCTCGCCCCACCAGCAGCCAACGTCGCCCTGAAGCGCGACGCGGCGGGCGAGCCCGTCGTCTCCTTCGCGTTCCCGTACGACCGCTACCTGGTCGACGCGATGCGCGCGATCCCGGGTCGCAAGTTCGACTGGGTCGAGAAGGAGTGGACGGTCCCGCAGCACGAGGTCACCGCGATCTACGTCGCGGACGTCCTCCGGCGCTGGCCGTCGCTCACGCCCTCGCCCGACGTCAGCGCCTGGCTGGCGGAGATCCCGTCCGGCTGGATCGGCCGCGTCGGCGTGCGGAAGGTCGGCGACGACGGCGAGTTCGTCGTCCACACCATCGCGGGGGAGCTGCCGGAGGCGCTGGCCGAGCACGCGCGCGTCGTGGACGAGGCGGCCGACGCCGCGCTGGCCGCCGGGGTGCCGATCCCGGCCGGGACCGCGCCGCGGATCTACGTCCTCCCGTTCGACCAGGACGCCGCCGACGCGCTGCTCGAGGAGCCCGGCGGCCGGCTCGACAAGCCCGCGCTCGGCTGCGCGTCCCGCCTCCAGGTCGGCATGCGCCCGCCGCGCGCCGAGCTCGTCATCGCCCACTCGGTCGACGAGCCGCGCTTCGGCTGCGAGACGCTGTGGGACCCCGACGCCGCGGACGCGTTCCTCCAGCTCCCCGGCGCGGAGGCCCGCAGCCGCACCGTCCCGATCGACCCGTGGGCGGTCGAGGCGCTCGACGCGTGGGTCGCCGAGCACGAGGTCGCCGTGAGCTCCGGGGCCAAGCCGGCGCTGCAGAAGCTCCGCGACGAGCTGGCCGAGGCGACGACGGCGATCGAGCGCTCCCAGGCGCGCGAGGCCCCGCCGATCGAGGAGGTCGCCGCGCGGCTGGGCGGCGAGCTCGCGCCGTTCCAGTGGGCAGGCGTCCGCTACGCGCTGGAGCGCCGCCGCACGTTCATCGCCGACGAGCAGGGGCTCGGCAAGACCGTCCAGGCGCTCGCCGCGCTGGAGGCCGACGACGCGTACCCCGCGGTCGTCGTCTGCCCGGCGTCGCTGAAGCTGACGTGGGAGCGTGAGGCCGAGAACTGGCTGCCGCACCGCACCACGGTCGTCGTCAGCGGCCGCGGCGGCGGGATCGCGGCCGACGCCGACATCACGATCGTCAACTACGAGATCGCCGCCGCGCACCGCGAGGCTTTGACGCGCCGCCGGCCCCAGGCGCTCGTGGTCGACGAGTCGCACTACTGCAAGAACCCGCGCGCCAAGCGCACGCACGCCGTCCGCCGGCTCGCGCAGGCGCTGCCGCAGAACGCGCTCCGCCTCGCGCTCACCGGCACCCCGGTGATGAACCGGCCGGAGGAGGTGACCGCGCAGCTGCGGATCATCGGGCGGCTGGAGGAATTCGGGAGCGGCGCCCGGCTCAAGCGGCGGTTCACCGGCCTGGGGGACGAGGAGCGCCTGCACTGGCACCTGCGCCGCTCCTGCTTCGTCCGCCGCCTGAAGGCCGACGTGCTCCCGCAGCTGCCGGCCAAGCGCCGCGTGGTCGTGCCGGTCGCGCTCGACAACGAGGACGAGTACCGGCTGGCCGAGAAGGACGTGATCGCGTGGCTGCGCGAGCAGCCGATGGACCTGAGCGAGCTGAACGCGAAGGTCGCCGCGACGCTGCGGGCCAAGCGGCTGGCGCAGATCGGGACGCTCAAGCGGCTGGCCGCGCGCGGGAAGCTCGCCGCCGCCGTCGCGTGGATCCACGACTTCCTGGAGTCCGGCGAGCCGCTGATCGTCTTCGCCCACCACGAGGAGGTGCAGGCCGCGCTCCTCCAGCGGTTCCCCGACGCCGGCCACATCCTCGGCCGCGACAGCAACGAGGCGCGGCAGGTGACGGTGGAGGACTTCCAGTCCGGCCACGGCCCGCAGCTCCTCGTCTGCTCGACCCTCGCGGCCGGCCACGGCCTCACGCTCACGCACGCCTCGAACGTCGCGTTCCTCGAGCTGGAGTGGACGCCCGCCGCCCACGACCAGGCCGAGGACCGCGCGCACCGGATCGGTCAGCGCGACGCCGTGACCGCCTGGTACCTGCTCGCCGCGAAGACGATCGACGAGACGATCGCCGAGCTGCTCCAGGCCAAGCGGGCGATCGTCGGCGCGGTCACCGACGGCACGCGCGTGGACGCCGACAGCCTCATCGAGGAGGTCGTGCGGACCCTGCGCGAAGGCGCGCCGCGGCGGCACCTGCGGCCGGTCGCCTGACCGAGCCGGGCAGCGGCGTTCCCACCGGCGCCCGCGCCAGCCAGGCGTCGATCTCCTCCGGCGGGAGCGGGCGCGCGATCCGGTAGCCCTGGAGGGTGTCGCAGCCCAGCTCGGCCAGTGTCACCCAGGCTGCGTCGTCCTCGACGCCCTCGGCGACGACGCTCAGCCCGAACGAGCGCGCCAGCCGCACCGTCGTCTCGACGATCGCCAGGTCGCCGGCGTCCTCGGTGATCCGGCGGACGAACGAGCGGTCGATCTTCAGCTCCTGGATCGGCAGCCCCTTGAGCTTGGCCAGCGACGAGTGGCCGGTGCCGAAGTCGTCGAGCGACAAGCGCACGCCGAGCGCGCGGAGGCGGTGGAGGTCCTCCAGCGCCTGGTCGGACTCGGCCATCACGACGTCCTCGGTGATCTCCAGCGTCAGCGCGCCGGGCGGCAGGCCGGCGGCCTGGAGCGCGTCGGCGACGTGGGCGGGGAAGCCGCGGTCGAGCAGGTTCGGTGCGGCGACGTTGACGCTGACGCCGACGGGCGTCCCCGCCGCGCGCCACGCCGCGGCCCGTTCGAGGGAGAGGGCGAGCACGCGCTCGGTCAGCGCGCGCATCAGGCCCGAGCGCTGCGCGACATCGAGGAATGCGACTGGCGGGATGAGGCCGCGCTCGGGGTGCTGCCAGCGCACGAGCGCCTCGACGCCGCCGACCGCGCCGGTGAACGGGTCGACCTGCGGCTGGAAGTAGGCGACGATCTGGCCGCCCGCGAGCGCCTGGCGCAGCTCGCCCAGGAGGGTGAGCCGGGCGCGCGCCTCGGCGTCGAACTCGGGGTCGTAGACGAGGACGGGCTCGCCGCGGCGGCGCGCCTGCTCCATCGCGGCGGCGGCGCGGCGGATCAGCGCGGCGGCGTCCGTCCCGTGCTCGGGCG
>DATMVO010000354.1:0-2993 GCA_035563115.1 Solirubrobacteraceae bacterium | reverse complement strand
CGGTGCGCCTCGGCGGCCGCGGCGGCGGTCTGGAGCGCCGACTGCGCGGACGCCTCGGTGGCCCGCGTGACCTCGGCGGTCGCGGCCTGCGCCTCCTCGACGGTGCGGACCTGGCGCTCGGCGCCCGACGCCACCTCGCCGACCGCCTGCGCGATCTCGGCGACGGCGCGGCCGGTCTCCTCGGAGGTCGCGGCCATCTGCTGCGACGCGTCGCCGAGCACGTGCGCGGTCTCCGACAGGCGGCCGACGAGCTCGCGCAGGCTGCCGGTCATCGCGGCGAAGCTCGTCCCGAGCACGTCGTCGTCGCCCAGAGGCTCGACGGGGCGGGAGAGGTCGCCGCGCGCGACGCGGTCGGCCGCGGTCGCGAGGCCCTCGACGTAGGTGGTCAGCTCGCGCAGGGCGTCGCCCAGCTCGCCGACCTCGTCGCGCTGGTCGACGGTGACGCGGTGGCGCACGTCGCCGCGGGCGAAGGCGCGGGCGGTCGCGAGCAGGTCGGCCATCCCGTGCGTGACGCTGCGGGAGACGAGCCAGCCGACGAGCGCGCAGACCAGGACGGCGATGGCGAGCAGGGCGAGGGTCTCGCGCAGGGCCCCGGCGTACGCGTCCTCGACGGCCTCGCCGTCGGTGCGCGCCTCACGCACGTTGAGCGCGGAGAGGTCCTTCATCGCGGTGTCGGTCGCCAGGTACAGGTCGTCGGCGCCGGCGAAGTAGGCGCGCGTGGCGGCGCGGACGTCGCCGGCCAGCGCGGCGTCGAGCACCTTGCCGTACTGGCGCTGGTAGGTCGGCCACTGCTGCTCGAAGCGGGCGAGGCTCGCGCGCTCGGCGGCGGTCGCGACGTCGCGCTGCTCGGCGGCGAGCAGCTCGTCGATCCCCTTGGCGTCGGCGGCGACGATCCCCGCGTAGTCGGTGCGCCCGGCGTTCCACCGGTCGGTGATCGCGCGCTGGATCTGCGAGTCGATGTCGCCCAGCAGCCCGCGGACCTGACCGATCCGGTCGAGCGGCACGACCGTCCCCGCGTACGTGCGCGCGCCGCGATCGCGGACGTCGCCCAGCCGGCCGATCGCCAGCACGGAGACGGCGATCATGAAGACGAGCACCAGGGCGCAGCTGCCCATGAGCTTCGTACGGAGACGGAGGTCGCGCAAGCGGGGCATGATCGGTGGTGTCGACCGGCGCCGCGCCAACTTGAGCAGATACGCACGAGGTGCGCGGAGTCATGACCCAGCCCCCGGCCTGGCCGAGGGCCGTCGTCGTCAGCATCTGCCCAGCCCGACCCAGCCGAACTGGATCGCCCTGGACAGACGCTGCCGCGCCGGCTCGTGCGGCACGGGCTACGACTCGAGTGCGGGTCCGGCCGGGTCCTAAGGACGGCGGAGGGTGATCTCGAGCGGACGCTTCGTCAGCTTCAGCGAGAGGATGTCGACGCCGCTCAGCCGGTAGGTCCCGTCCGCGCCGATCCGTGTGACGATCGGCGCCCCCGACTTCGTCGTGGCGGTGACCTCGTCGAAGCCGCTCGGGGCGATGCCCGTGACCGTCGAGGTCTCCGGGAGTCCGTGGTCGCGCGGCAGGGGCGAGTTAGCCGGACTGCTCCCTGGTGCCGGCTTGATGCCCTGGACGAAGAGGTTGCCGGCGAGTGCCTGGCTGGTGGGCATGCAGCCTCCGCTCGTCGCGTTGCGAAAGCAGATCCCCGTGCGCCCCGGCAGGAGGTACCACGGGTCGGCGATGCCCGGGACGGCGACGACGCGCGTCAGGGCGGCGTTGATCCCGAGGCGCGCGCCGAACGGAGACGTGGCCATGCGCTCGAAGGACGGCGGGACGTTCTTCACGGCGGGGCCTCGCAAGACCGGAAACGCCGTAGCGAGAGCCTTGGGAACGGCCTTCGCGGGCCGCGCCGGCGACTGGGCGGAAGAGGCCGGACTTGCTGCCGTCAGCGGCCCTACGGTGGCCAGCAAGACGAGGGCGACGCTCACGCGGAGGCGGCGGTGCGGAAGGAACATGGGGATCTCGCCTTTCCGTGCGCGGCCAGTCGGACGCTGCTCATCAATGGAATTCGACACGTTCACGTTTCTAGGATAGTTAGGCTCTCGGCACGAAGTGATGCATATACGTATCATCGCTTTGCGTAGGCCACTTAGAACCAAGAGGTTTCGCTTCGTCAAGTTCATCGAGGCGACCGAGAGCTTCTGGTCGCCGGAAGGAGGAGGCTCGTGAAGCGAGCTTGGAGGTCCGCCTGCGTCAGCGTGCTGGCGGTGCTGGCGGTCGCGCCGACGGCGTCCCACGCGGTCGGGTGGAACACGTACGTCTACATCGATTTCGTCGACCGCGCCGGAAGGTTCGGATCGACCCAGCACCTGGGGACGAACTGGAGCCACCCCGAGTACACGGAGAACCAGTACGACAGCACCTGCGTCGCCGCCTGGGACGTGGCCTCGAGCTCCTGGGCGGGAGAGGTCCGGTGCATCGGGGGTGGCGCGACCAAGGAGTACGACCGTCGCTTCGTGCGCGTGCCGTGGGCGGGCGGCGGTGAGGGCTACGGCTCGTCGAACGCGGTCGTCATGTCCGCCTACGCCTTCAACTGGGACTGATTGCCATGATGCTCTCGACGAAGCCAACGTGCTCGTGGCGGGCGCTCTGGCGGCGTTGATCGCGCTGACCGTGGCTGTTCTGCGCGCCGACTCCGCGACGGCCGTGCGCGCAAGCGCTAGCCCCATTACGGCGCCGAGCGCCGCGCAGGTGCAGGCGTTCCCGGCGCTCGGCCGTCCTCAGGTGCGCTGCCGTCCGCCTGGGCGCGCAGGTTCGCCGACCTGGACCACGTGCAGAAGCGGTTCGCCCCGAACGGCGAACTCGCCCGAGCGCTGCGGTCGCCGCAGCCGGGCGGTGCGCCGTGGTTCCTCATCCCCGGCAAGGACGCCGTCTGCCTCGTGACAGAGGACACCGGCGGCTGCGCGCCGACCGCCGTTGCGTCGGCCGGTGGGCTGATGATCGAGTCCATC
>DATMVO010000353.1:0-2447 GCA_035563115.1 Solirubrobacteraceae bacterium | reverse complement strand
CGCGTCGGCGGGGACCTGCGGCTGCGCCGCCGGTGCCGCGGCCTGCGGCTGGGCGGCGTCGGTCGCGGGCTGCGCCGAGGCGGCCTGCGCGGCCGCGTCGGCGGCAGCGCGGTCGGGCCGCCCGGGGTCGGTGTCGCGATCCGCCGCGCTCGTCGGGCGCGGCGTGTCGGTGGTGGGGCCTTCCGCAGTGGCGGTCCGGGCCTTGGTGGTGCTCTCCAGGAGCAACGCGAAGGCGTCGCCCGGAGGGGCGCCGCCGCGGGCGGCGCGCGGACCGTGATCCGGCGGCGCGGCGGCGGTGGTGGCAGAGGTGCGCATCGGCATGGGTACGGCCGGGTCATCGGTGCGCGGCGCCGTGGCTTGACCGTCGTGGCACGTTCGCCTGGACGTTCATCCGACGAACGTCCATCGAAAGGTGGTTCTGGCGTCCGGGTGGGCGCGATCCGCTGCGGTTCTCGCGCGAGCTGCCGATCACGGGGGCGATGTCCCCCACGGTCGCCCGTCCCCTCCTGCTGCTCGCCGCGCTGCTCGCCACGCTGGCCGGGCCCTCCGTCGCGCTCGCCGCCACGCCGGCGCCGACGGCGCTGCCCACGCTCTCGGGCACCACGCGCGCGGGCCAGACGCTCACCACCACCGACGGCACGTGGAGCGGCGGCGGGACGATGAGCTACACGCGCCGCTGGCAGCGGTGCGACAGCGCGGGGAACAACTGCGCGCTCATCGCGGGCGCCAGCGCCAAGACCTACGTCCTGCAGGACGCCGACGCGGGCGGCACCGTCCGCTCGCTCATCACCGCACAGAACGTCGACGGCGCCGGCCCCGCCACGCCGTCCGCGCCGAGCGACCCGATCGCGCCGCGCGCGATCCCGGCCAACAGCCCGGGCGACCCGCTGACGGTCACCGGCACGCCGCGCGACCTGCAGACGCTCACGATCGACCCGGGCACGTGGACGGGCACCGCGACGATCTCCTACGCCTACCGCTGGTACCGCTGCACGGGCGGCACCTGCACGCAGATCTCCGGCAAGACCGCCGCGACGTACGTGGTGCAGAGCGCCGACGTCGGCAGCACGATCCGCGGCGAGGTCACGGCGACCAACCCGGACGGCTCGGCGGTCGCGAGCGCGGACACCGCGACGGTCGCGCCCGCCGCGCCGCAGAACCTGACGGTGCCGCCGCTCACCGGCACCGCGCGCGAGGGCCAGACGCTCACGAGCAACGCCAACGGCACGTGGGCCGGCACGCCGACCATCACGTACGCGCGGGCGTGGGACCGCTGCGACGCCTCCGGCTTGTCGTGCACGACGATCCCCGGCCAGACCGCGACGACCTACAAGCTCACCCCCGCCGACGTCGGCTTCACCGTGCGCGCGCGGGTGACCGGGACGAACGGCGTCGGCTCGACGCCTGCCCAGTCCTCGGCCAGCGCGGTCGTCGCGCCGCTCGCGCCGCCCGTCAGCACGGGCGCGCCGCTCATCTCCGGCCAGGTCGTCGACGGCCAGACGCTCAGCGTCAGCACCGGCACGTGGACCGGCGTCGCGCCGATCACGTACGCGTACCAGTGGCGCCGCTGCGACGGCTTCGGCACGTGCACGCCGATCGCCGCGGCGACGAAGACCACGTACGTCCTGACCTCCGGCGACGTCGGCTACACGATCGACGCGATCGTCACCGCGACGAACGCCGACGGCACCGACAGCGAGCCGGCGCCCGCGACCGTGCAGGTCGCCCCCGCGCCGCCCGTCGCCACCGCCGCGCCGGTCGTCACCGGCAGCGCGAAGGAGGGGATGCTCCTCACCTCCTCCACCGGCACGTGGAAGGGCACGCCCGACATCACGTACGCGTACCAGTGGCAGAGCTGCGTCAGCGGCGTGTGCACGAGCATCCCCGGCGCGACGGGCGTGAGCTACCGCCTGACGGTCGACGAGGTGGGCAAGAACGTCCGCGTCCTCGTCACCGCGAGCAACGGCGGCGGCTCGGTCTCCCAGCCGTCGGCGACCACCGCCTCGGTCACCGCCGCGCCGCCGACCAACGTCGACCTGCCCTCGGTCTCCGGCCCGCTCATGCGCGATGGCCAGATCGTCACCGCCAACCGCGGCACATGGGCCGGCACCGCGACCATCGTCTTCAACCACCAGTGGATGCGCTGCACCGCCGCGGGCGCGTCGTGCGTGGCGATCAGCGGCGAGGTCGGCCCGACCTACCAGCTGCGCAGCGCCGACGTCGGCAGCACCGTGCGGCTGCGCGTCTTCGCCGCCAACGGCCAGGGGACGGTGACGGCCGACTCGAACCCGACGCCGGTCATCGCCTTCGCGCCGCCGTCCGCGGCCGCCGGCACGCCGACCGTCACCGGCGCGCCGATCGACGGCACGACGCTGACGGCCGGCGGCGCCTGGAACGGCACGCCGCCGATCGCGCTCACCTACCTGTGGGAGCGGTGCGACCAGCTC
>DATMVO010000352.1:0-7970 GCA_035563115.1 Solirubrobacteraceae bacterium | reverse complement strand
TCGCGGCCGCCGCGGCGGGCTCGGCGGTGTCGACGTGGGCGACCAAGCGCGCGCTCGACGGGCGGTGGGAGCGCCTGCCGCTCTGGCCGCTCGCGCTGTACCGCGCCGCGCTGGCCGCTAGCGTCTCGGCCATGCCGACGGCCGAGCCCCTGACGAATCGCGTGATCGCGATCACCGGAGCCGCCCGCGGGATCGGCTTCGCCACCGCGCGCGAGCTGCAGCGGCGCGGCGCGAAGGTCGCGATCGGCGACGTGGTCGGTCACGAGGAGGCCGGCGCGAAGCTCGGCGTCCCCGCCTTCGCGTGCGACGTCACCGACCGCGCGTCCTTCTCCGCCTTCCTCGACGGCGTCGAGGAGCGACTCGGTCCGCTCGACGTCCTGATCAACAACGCCGGCATCGCCCCGCTCGGGACGTTCGCCGACGAGGACGACGCGGTCACGCGCAAGATCCTCGAGGTCGACCTCTTCGGTGTCGCGCTCGGCTCGAAGCTCGCCATCGCGCGCATGCGCCCGCGCGGGCGCGGGCGGATCGTCAACATCGCCAGCGCCGCCGCCCGCTTCGGCACCTCCGGCCTCGTGACCTACAGCGCCGCCAAGCACGGCGTGCTCGGCCTCACCGAGACGCTGCGCTTCGAGCTGGACGGGACCGGCATCGAGACGACCGTCGTGCTCCCCGGCCCGGTCGAGACCGACATGATCGCCGGCACGCGGCGCACCAAGAAGCTGCAGGTCATCGAGCCCGAGGACGCCGCGAAGGCGATCGCCGACGGCATCGCCAGGGGCGCGCGCGAGATCTGGGTGCCGAAGGTCAACAGCGCGCTGCACCGTCTCACGACCCCGCTCGGCGGCCGCGTCCAGCAGCGGCTGATGCGCCTGCTGGAGACGGACCGGATGTACACGGAGGTCGACGAGGCTCGCCGCACGGAGATCGAGGAGAGGATGCGCGCCGGTGTCTGACGCCTACGCCGCTGCCGGGGTCGACATCGACAAGTCCGACGAGGCGGTCGGCGCGCTCGTCGGCGTCCTCAAGGGCCTCGAGGTCACCAAGCGCACCGTCGACCTGCCCGGCCACTACGCGTCGGTCATCAAGGTCAGCGACGAGCTGGGGATCGCGTTCGGCACCGACGGCGTGGGCTCCAAGCTCATCGTCGCCGAGGAGACCGGCCGGATCGAGACCGTCGGCATCGACTGCGTCGCGATGAACGTCAACGACCTGATCTGCGTCGGCGCCGAGCCGATCGCGCTGGTGGACTACGTCGCGGTCGAGCAGCCCGACCCGGAGGCGCTGGCGAAGATCGCCAAGGGCCTCGCGGTCGGCGCGCAGATGGCGAACTGCGAGATCCCGGGCGGCGAGGTCGCGGTGCTGCCGGAATTGATCAAGGGCCACCCGTCGCCGCACGGCTTCGACCTCTGCGCCTCGTCGATCGGCACCGTCCGCCTGGACTCGATCGTCACCGGCAAGGCCGTCACGCCCGGCGACGCGATGGTCGGCCTGCCCTCGTCCGGCCTGCACTCCAACGGCTACACGCTCGCCCGCGCCGCGCTCTCGTCGCTCTCCTACGACGACACGCCGGAGGAGCTCGGCGGCCAGACCGTCGCCGACGTCCTCCTCGAGCCCACCGTGATCTACGTGCGCGCGGTCATGGAGCTGCTGCGCTCCGACATCCCCGTCCACGGCCTCGCCCACATCACCGGCGGCGGCACCGACAACCTCCTGCGCCTGCGGGACGACGTCGTCTACGACACGACCGACCCGCTCCCCGTCCCGCCCGTCTTCGGCCTCGTCCAGCGGCTCGGCGAGGTCTCCGACGCGGAGATGAAGCGCGTCTTCAACATGGGCTGCGGCTTCGTCGCCGTCGTCCCGGACGAGCACGCGGACGCCGCCACCGACCTCCTCGCCGCCCACCACCCGGGCACGCGGCGCATCGGCACCGTGCGCGCCCGGTAAGACAAGCGGTGCGGCGCATCTAAGCTTGCGCGCGGTGCTCACCGCCGCACATCTCGAGGAGTGGACCGCCGCTGGCGAGTCCGAGACGCAGGAGTTCAAGACCCGGACGAGCTCCGGCTGCCTGCGCGAGGGCACGCAGACGCTGTGCGCGATGCTCAACACGCGCGGTGGACGCGTGCTCTTCGGCGTGGACAGCGACGGGCGCGTCGTCGGGCAGGAGGCGTCCGATCGCACGGTCGAGAAGGTGTCGGCCGAGGCCCGCCGGATCGACCCACCGGCGTCCTGCGCCATCGAGCGGATCCCGCTGGACGACCCCACGCTCGAGGTCATCGCGGTCACGGTCTCCCGCAGCCATCGCCGGCCGCACAGCTTCAAGAACGTGGCGTAGAAGCGCGTCGGCAACACGACGACCGAGCTGACGCGCGACGAGTACAACCAGATCGTCTTCGAGGCGAACCACGGGACCCAGCGTTGGGAGACGGAGGTGGCGACGGGCTGGGGCGTCGAGGACCTCGACGTGAGCGAGATCGCGCGCACCGTCGACGAGGCGGTCAGGCGCGGACGCCTTGGCGAGCCGGGCACACGCGATCCACACGAGATGCTGCGCGGCCTGAGCCTCCTGGTCGATGGCGAGCTGAGCCGCGCCGCCGTGGCGCTCTTCGCCCACCCGGAGAACCTGCCCTCGCGCTTCCCGCAGTGCCGTGTCCGTCTCGCCCGCTTTCGCGGCACCGGCAAGACCGAGTTCATCGACAACCGGCAGGTCCACGGGAACGCCTTCGCGGTGCTCACCGCGGCGGACCAGTTCCTCCGCACGCATCTTCCGGTGTCAGGGCGCATCGTCTCGGGGCTCTTCGAGCGCGACGACGATCCCATCTATCCGCCCGTCGCCCTGCGGGAGGCCTTGGCCAACGCGGTCTGCCATCGCGACTACTCGATCGGCGGCGGCTCGGTCGGCGTCGCGATCTACGACGACCGCCTCGAGATCACCTCGTCGGGCGAGCTCCACTTCGGGCTGACCGTCGACGACCTGTACCAGCCGCACGAGTCGCTTCCGTGGAACCCGCTGATCGCTGACGTCTTCTTCAAGCGGGGCATCATCGAGACCTGGGGCCGCGGCACCCTCAAGATGGCCGAGCTGACGCAGCAGGCGGGCCTCCCGCGGCCGGAGTTCGAGGAGGGCGCCGGAGCGCTGCTCGTTCGCTTCCGCCCCAGCGGCTACCTCCCGCCCATGCGGGTCGGGCGCGACCTCACCGAGCGCCAGCAGAACCTGCTGCGGGTGATCGCGAGCAACGACAGCATGCGGCTCCACGAGATCGTCGAAGCGCTCGACGCGCCGCACGAACGCCGCGGCATCCAGACCGACCTTCAGTTCCTCCGCAGCCTCGGCCTCGTCGAGAACTACGGGTACGGGCGCGGGGCGAGCTGGGAGCTGAGGGACGAAACGAACGGGAGCTGACGGGTCGGTTTCGGTCAATTCCCGTTCAATTCGCACCATTCGGTCGCACCATTGCGTCATTCCGTCGGACCATTCGCTCGAAGGCACCGGCGGGGGGGGTTAGGCGGCCACCGCCGCGTCGGCGAGCTGGTCGGCGTCGGGGCGGAGCTGGGGGGCGGGGAGGCTGGCGAGGACGTTGACGGCGGCGAAGATGGCGGCGATCAACAGGCCGCGGTGGAAGCCCTCGACGAGCGCGTCGGCCTGGGAGGCGCCCGCGGCGAGCTGGGACTCGACGTGGCTGGTCGAGAGCGTGGTGATGATCGCGAGGCCGAGCGCGCCGCCGACCTGGTAGCCGGCGGAGACGAGGCCGGAGGCCGCCCCCGCCTCGTCGTGGCGCACGTCGGCGACCGCCGCGATCTGGTTGGGCACGCCGACGCCCATGATCCCGAGGCCGAAGAGGACGACGCCCGGGAGCACGCCGGTCCAGTAGGAGCTCGTCGCATCGACCTGCATCAGCAGCACGAGGCCGAGGACGCTCAGCAGCGCGCCGCCCTGGTGGACGGTGCGGGTGCCGACCCGCGCCACGAGGCCCGAGGCGATCACCGCGCCCGCGACCGCCGCGAAGCCCATCGGCAGGAAGTGGAGCCCGGCCTCGAGCGCGCTGTCGCCGCGCACCTGCTGGAGGAAGATCGCGGTGAGGAAGAACATCGCAAGGAACGCGCCGCCGTTGAGCGCGAGCGCCAGCCCGGAGGTCTGCATCCCGCGCAGGCGGAAGAGCCGCAGCGGCACGAGCGGGTCGGGCGAGCGCGCCTCGGTGCGCAGGAACGCGATCAGCAGGACCACACCACCCGCGAGCAGCGCGATCACCTCGGCCGAGCCCCACCCGAGCGGCTCCGCGCGGATCACACCGAGCACGAGCGCGAGCAGGCCGCCGGTGCCGAGCACGGCGCCGAGCGCGTCGAACGTCCGCAGCCCGGTCCGCTCCGCACGGCTCTCCGGCACGAAGACCGGCGAGACCGCCACGAGCGCCGCGGCGATCGGGACGTTGACGAAGAAGACCCACTCCCACCCGATCGCGTCCACGAGCACGCCGCCCGCGACGACGCCGAGCGTGCCGCCCAGGCCGGCGAGACCGCCCCAGATGCCCATCGCGAGGTTGCGGTCGCGCCCGTGGGCGAAGGTGACGGTGAGGATCGAGAGCGCGGCCGGGGAGAGCAGCGCGCCGCCGAGCCCCTGCACGGCGCGCGCCGCGATCAGGACGCCGGAGGACGGCGCGAGCCCGGCGACGAGCGACGCCGCGCCGAAGAGCGCCAGGCCGGCGACGAAGACGCGGCGCCGCCCGAGCAGGTCGGCGGCACGACCGCCGAGCAGGAGGAAGCCGCCGAAGAGCAGCGTGTACGCGCTGACGACCCACTGCAGGCCGTCGGCGGAGAACCCGAGATCCGCCTGGATGTCGGGCAGCGCGACGTTCACGATCGTCACGTCGAGCACGACCATGAACTGGGCGAGCGCGAGGACGGTCAGGACGGACCAGCGGTTTCGGGGCACGACACACCTCTCAGGCGAGAAAACGATTCGGCGGCTGAACGATTCAGCCGTGACGACGGTACCATCGTCGTCCGAATCGTTCAACGGCCGAACGGTTCCGGGAGGATCGGTATGCTCGGACGGTGAGCGACATGCCCGTCCCGGACATCTGCCTGCCGGTCAGCGCGGCGACGCGCACGGCGCTGCTGCTCGTCGGCGCGGGCGGGCTGCTCCAGGACGCGGCGGACGAGACGCTCGGTCAGGCCGGGCTGGACGGCCGCGACTGGTCGATCCTCTCGATCCTCGCCAGCGACACGCCCGGCTCGCAGCAGGAGCTGGCCAAGCTGCTGCGCAAGGCGCCGGCGATCATCGTCGCCGCGGTCGACGACCTCGAGCGACGCGGGCTGGTGGAGCGCACGCGCGACCCGGCAGACCGCCGCCGGACCCGCGTGACGCTGACGAGGAAGGGCGAGCAGGCCCTGACGCGCGGCGACGAGCTCGCGAACGCGGCGGTCGCGCGGCTCTTCTCCGGGCTGGACGCCGCGGAGCTGAGGCAGCTCCACGAGCTGCTCGCGCGCGGCCTGGGCGAGTCGATCGCCCAGCGGCCGGCCGCGGCCTAGGCCGCGGGCGGCTCGAAGCCGAGGACCTCGGCGAGGCCCACGGGCCGCACGACGTCGCCGTCGAGCGAGCGGAGCTCCGCGCGCACGCGGCCGCCCTCCCGCGGGAGGTCGAAGCGGAGCTCATGGCCCTGGGCCAGCAGCGCGTCGTAGACGCGGCCGGCGAGATCCATCTCGTCGAGGACCTCATGCGGGACGGTCTCCGGGTGGCGCGCGGCGCGCCAGGCCTGGAGATCGATGACGTTGTCGGCGGCGGACATCGAGTGGATCATCGGTGTGCCGGCCGACCGCTTGACGCTCCGAGGGCACCGAGAAGCCGAGTGTCGTATTTGCGTGGCACGGGGCCGCACATCCGTCGAGAGGGGCGTTTGGCGCTGCCGCCATGAGGGATGAGGAGCGTTGGGAGGGGGGTCCCCAGTTTTGGGGATGGACACCCTGGACCATCGTCCCTCACGCCAGCCCGATTGCGGGGATGCGGAAGGGCTCGCGGCGTGCCGATACCCACCTCGAGCCGAGCGGCAGTCCCCAACTCGCCGCCCGCCGAAGCCGCACCGTCGTTCCCCCAGTCCCCCCAACTCAAGGAGTTCCCCGTGCAGACGACCACTTCGCGCGGCCGCGTGTCCGCCGAGGAGTCCCTCGCGCTCTGGCAGGAGTACCAGCGCAGCGGCAGCAAGCAGCTGCGCGACCGCCTCGTGCTCACCTTCGCCCCGCTGGTGAAGTACATCGTCTACAAGAAGGTCCGCGAGATGCCGGCGCGCTGCGACGTCGAGGACTTCATGTCCTGCGGCCTCGAGGCGCTCATCCAGTCGGTCGACCGCTACGACCCGGAGAAGGGCGCGACGCTCGAGCAGTACATCTGGACGCGCGTGCACGGCGCCGTCCTGGACGAGCTGCGCCGCCAGGACTGGGCGCCCCGCTCCGTCCGCCGCTGGGAGCGCGACATGCACAAGGCCGTCGAGGAGTTCGTCGTCCTGCACCGCCGCCGCCCGACGCGCGAGGAGCTCGCCGACTCGCTCGGCATCGCCGTCAAGGAGCTGCGCCGCCGCCAGGACGAGATCTCGCAGTCGGACCTGACCTCGCTCAACGCGCTGGTCCTCGCCGACGACGAGACCACGATCGAGCGCGTCGACACGCTGGCCGACGGCGACATCCGCAACGACCCGGAGCACGCCGCCGCCCACACGGAGGCCAAGGAGAAGTTCCGCAACGCCTTCGCGCAGCTCCCGCAGCGCGAGCGCGAGGTCGCGGTCCTCCTCTACGTCAAGAACCTGACCCTGGCCGAGATCGGCGACATCCTCGGCGTCTCCGAGAGCCGCGTCTGCCAGATCCACAGTCAGACCAAGCGCACGCTGCGCGCCGCGTTGGCCGACGACGAGACGCTCTTCCGCCTCGTCGCCTAGCTGGCGTCCAGGACCCATAAAGCGCGCCCCGACGCGTCCGATCACCCAAGAAGCAACCCGACCTGACGCAAGGAAGCGCACCCGAAAGCCATGTCCGCCACTCAGCAGATGACCCAGCAGCTCGTCGTCTTCGCCCTCGGCAACGAGGAGTACGCCCTGCCGATCCAGCAGGTGCAGGAGATCATCCGGTACACGGAGCCGCGCGCCGTCTCGTCCGCCGAGCCGTGGGTGCGGGGCGTCATCTCCCTGCGCGGGAAGATCATCCCCGTCTTCGACCTCGGGGTCCGCATCGGCGTCCACGCCGAGCCGGGCGAGGACCAGAAGATCGTGATCATCGAGACCGAGAGCGGCACCGCCGGCGTCGTCGTCGACGAGGTCGAAGAGGTCCTCACGGTCGAGGCCGGCCAGCTCGACGAGATCCCCGGCGCGGGCTCGGACGCCATCGACGCGATCGCCAAGATCGACGACCGCCTCGTGGTCCTGCTGAACCCGGAGCGCCTGCTCGCCGGCGCCGACGAGATCTACGCCTAGTCCGCGCGCTGTCCGCCGCGTCCGTCCACCACGCTGATGCAGAGCGCTCCGCGCACACGTCCGGCTGCCGCCGCCCGCGTCGTCGTCACCGACGACTCGGGCTTCATGCGCCGCATCCTCGCCTCCGGACTGGAGCGCAAGGGCCACCAGATCATCGGCGAGGCCAAGGACGGCGACGAGGCGCTCGAGCTCTGCGCGAAGCTGAAGCCCGACGTCCTCACGCTCGACCTGGCGATGCCGGGCCTCGACGGGATCGGCGTCCTCAAGGAGCTCAAGTCCCGCGGGATCGAGCTGCCGGTCGTCGTGGTCTCCGCCTTCTCGGCCGCCCAGGGCGCCCGGGCCGTGGACGCGCTCGCCGAGGGCGCGTTCGAACTCGCGCCCAAGCCGGCCACCGGGGAGCCGCTCACCGCCTTCATCGACGACCTGGACGCGAAGGTGCGCCTGGCCGCCAAGTCGCGCGTCCGCCGCGCGCCGGCGCCGTGGCGTCCCGCCCCGCGGCCGGTCGCCAAGCCC
>DATMVO010000351.1:0-6267 GCA_035563115.1 Solirubrobacteraceae bacterium | reverse complement strand
TCGCCGGGCTCGGCGCGGGCGCCGTGGTCGCGGCGCTGGGCGTCGACGCGCTCGCGGACGGCGGCGGCGTCGCGACGCTGCCGGTGGTGAGCGCGGTCTGCGACGTGATCGTCGCGTGCGTCGTCGCCGGCGTGATCGGGACGACCGCGGGGCGGCCCGGCCGCACGTGGATCCTCCTCGGCACCGGCCTGGCCTTCGTCGGCGTGAGCGACCTGCTGTACGCGGGCCAGACCGCCTCCGGCACGTACGTCGAGGGGACGCTCCTCGACGCCGGCTGGGTCGTGGGGCTCGCGCTGCTGGCCGCGGGTGCCGCGTCGCGCCGCTCCCGCGGGCCGGTCCGCGTGCCCGACTGGGCGGGCGTCGTCATCCCCGGCGCCTTCACCGTCGTCGCGGCCGCCGTCCTCGTGGGGTGGCAGGAGCCGCTCCCGGTGGTCCTGGCAGCGCTCGCGCTCCTCGCCGCCGTCGCCCGCACCGCGCGCCTCTTCGCCGACCTCCTCCGCACCGGCGTCCCGACCGCGGCGGGGGAGATCGACGCGCTCACCGGCCTGCCCACCCGCCGCGCGCTGACCGCCCGGCTGGAGACGATCGCGCGCCGCGACGAGCCGGCCGCGCTCCTCGTCGTCGACCTCGACCGCTTCCGCCGGCTCAACGAGACGCTCGGCCACGAAGCGGGCGACCGCGTGTTGGCCGATGTCGCCGCGCGGCTGCGCGACGCGGTGCGGCCCGGCGACGTGCTCGCGCGCCTGGGCGGCGACGAGTTCGCGGTGCTGCTGAGCGGCGCGCACGACGCCGCGGGGGCGCGGGCGCTGGCGCAGCGGCTCCGGTTCCAGTTCGACCTCGCCTTCGCCGTGGACGGCATCGCCGTGCAGCTCGACGCGTCCATCGGGATCGCGCTGCGGCCGCTCCACGCGCTGTCGGCCGGGGATCTGCTCCGTACCGCCGACCTGGCGATGGAGGAGGCCAAGGCCGAGCACTGCGGCGTCGTGACCTACCGGCCGCGGGCGCTGAGCGCCGCGCGCGAGCGGCTGGCGCTGATGGGGCAGCTGCGCGACGCGCTGGACCGCGGCGAGCTCGTCGTCCACCTCCAGCCGCTGGTGGACGCGGAGAGCGAGCGGCTGATGTCGGTCGAGGCCTTGGTGCGCTGGGAGCACCCGGAGCGCGGCCTGCTCGGCCCGGCCGACTTCCTGCCGAGCGTCGAGCAGGCCAACCTGATGCGGCCGCTGACCGAGTACGTCGTGCGCGAGGCGCTGCTGCTGGCGCGCGCGTGGCGCGACGCGGGGACGCCGACGCCGATCGCCGTCAACGTCGCGGGGCCGAACCTGCTCGACCTCGCGTTCGCCGAGAAGCTCGCGCGGCTGCTGGAGGAGACCGGCGCGTCGCCGGCCGACCTGCGGCTGGAGATCACCGAGGACGGCGTGATGCTCGACGAGGACCGGGTGCTCGCGGGGATGGCTGCTCTGCGTCGGCTGGGCGTGACGGTCGCGCTGGACGACTTCGGCACGGGCCAGTCGTCGCTGGCACGGCTGCGCCGGCTGCCGGTCGACGTGCTGAAGATCGACCGCTCGTTCGTGATGGGGATGGACTCCGACGCGGCGGACGGCGCGATCGTCCGCGCTGCCGCGTCGCTGGGGCGCGAGCTGGGCCTGACGGTGGTCGCGGAGGGCGTGGAGACGCGGAGCGCGTGGAAGGCCGTGCGCGACGCGGGCTGCCACCTCGTCCAGGGCTACCTCGTGTCGCGGCCGTTGGACGTCGCGGCGTTCGAGACGTGGCGCGCGGCGTGGGTCGCGGGCGCCGCGCACGTCTGAGGCTCGCGAAAAGCTCGCAAGCAGCGGGGCAGGTGGTCAGGTGCCGCCGGGCCCGGGGGTAGCCTCGTCAGGCAGATGACGGTCGCCGATCTCGAGCTCGATCTGGAGGTCTTCTCCGGGCCGTTCGACCTGCTTCTCACGCTGGTGCTGCGCGAGGAGGTCGACCTGCTGGAGGTCGAGCTGGCCGACGTGGTGCTCACGTACCTGGACTTCCTCGAGGATCGCGGCGAGCTGGACCTGGAGGTCGCCACCGAGTTCCTCGTGCTCATCGCGGCGCTGCTGGAGCTCAAGTCGCGGCTGATGCTCCCGCAGGAGGAGGCCGAGCTCGTCGACGTCGAGCCGTCGGAGGCCGCCGAGGAGCTGCTGGCGCGGATGATCGAGGCGCGCCGCTACCGGGCCGCGTCCGAGCACCTGCGCGAGCTGCTGGGGGCGGAGGAGGGTGTGCGGTACCGGTCCGCACCGCTGCCGCGGTGGCTGCGCAAGACCGAGCTGGAGGAGGCGTCGTCGGTCTACAAGCCGGCGCGGCTCGGGGCCGCTCTGGGCTCCTTGCTCCGGCATCCGGCGCAGGTCGACATCACGCACATGGGCCAGGTGCGGGTGAGCGTGACCGAGCGGCTGCGCGTGTTGCGCGGGCTGCTCGCGCGGGGGCGGACGACGTTCGATGCCGCCGTCGAGGGCGCGGACCGGGTGACGGTCTGCATCACCCTCTTCGCCCTGCTCGAGATGTACAAGCAGGGCGAGGCGACGTGGGAGCAGGACGAGCCGTTCGGGGAGATCGTGATCGAGCCGAAGGCGCCGCGCGCCGCGGTGTCCTCCGGGGGCGCGGCGTGAGCGAGCTGGCGCGCATCGTCGAGGCGCTGCTCTTCCTCTCGCCCGACCCGGTGCCGATGGCCGCGCTGGCGGAGGCGTGCGAGGTCGGCGTGGAGGACGTCGACTGGGCCCTGGGCGAGCTGCGCGAGACGTTCGCGGGCGGCGCGCGCGGCCTGGTGCTGCGCGAGGTCGGCGGCGGCTGGACGCTCGCGACCGACCCCGTCGCCGAGGCCGCAGCCCGCAAGCTCCTGGCCAAGCCGCGCACCCCGCCGCTCTCGCCCGCGCAGGCCGAGACGCTGGCGATCGTCGCCTACCTCCAGCCGGTCTCCCGCCCCGAGATCGCCCGCATCCGCGGCGTCGCCTCCGACTCCGCCGCCGCCACGCTCCTCGAGCGCGGCCTCATCGAGGAGTCCGGCCGCTCCCAGTTCGGCGCCGTCCTCTACCGCACCACGCCGCTCTTCCTCAAGCTCTTCGGCCTGGACACGCTCGACACCCTCCCCGACCCGTCCAAGTGGGACCCGACCCCGGAGGAGCAGGGCGCCCTCCGCGACCGCCTCCTTCGCGCCGGCGACGCCCGCGCCGGCCTCGCCACGGTCACGGCCAACGCCGCCACCTCCGAAGGCGACGCGCCGTCCGACGACGAGTCCTCCGAACCGACGTCTACCGAAATCTAAGCGAATATAGGCTTTTCCCTATACTCGCGTAGATTCTCCTATGGATCCGCGCGAGAACCCGTTCAGCCCCGGCGCCGGCACCCGGCCTCCCGCCCTCACAGGGCGCGACGCGGAGCTGGAGCAGTTCGACGTCCTCCTCAGCCGCCTCGCGCAGGGGAGGAGCGGCCGGAGCATGCTCGTCACCGGCCTGCGCGGGGTCGGGAAGACCGTGCTCCTCAACACCTTCGAGGCGATGGCGCAGGAGCGCGGGTGGTACACCGCCTCGCGCGAGATCACCGAGGCGACGTCGCTCCCTGAGGAGGTCGCCCGCATCGCGCAGCGCGCGCTCCGCGCCCTGAGCGTCACCCGTAAGGTGCGCTCGCGCGTCGACGGCCTCCTCGCGGGCCTGACCGGCTTCACCGTCTCGGGTCCGGAAGGGCTCGAGATCTCGTTCGATCCGCGCGCCGGGAGCACCGGCCGGCCGGCCGATCTCGGCGACGACTTCGGGGACCTCTTCTGCGCCGTCGGGGAGGCCGCGCTCGCCAAGGACCGCGGCGTCGTCGTGCTGCTGGACGAGGCGCAGTTCCTGGACGGCCCGTCGCTCGAGGCGCTGCTGGCAGGGCTCCATCGCGTCGCTCAACGGGAGCTGCCGTTCGCCGTGGTCGGCGCCGGGCTGCCCCAGCTGCCTCGTCTTGCGGGGGAGGCGAAGTCGTACGCCGAGCGGCTCTTCACGTTCCCGTCGCTCGGCCGGCTCACGGACGAGGCCGCGGCCGACGCCCTGCGCATCCCGGCCGAGCGTCAGGGCGTGACGTTCGCCGGGGACGCGATCGCCCGTGCGCTCGAGGTGACCGGCCGGTACCCGTACTTCCTCCAGGAGTACGGCAGCGTCGCCTGGAACGTCGCCCGCGACGGCCGCATCTCGCTCGACGACATCGTGACGGCCGAACGGATCGTCACCGACCAGCTCGACGGGGGCTTCTTCCGCATCCGCTTCGAGCGGGCGACGCAGAACGAGCGGCGCTACATGCGGGCCATGGCCGAGCTGGGCGACGGGCCGCAGCGCACGGCGGACATCGCGCGAACGCTGGGCAAGCCGGCGGCGCGGCTGTCCCCGCAGCGCGACGCGCTCATCAAGAAGGGGCTGGTCTACGCGCCCGAGCACGGCGCGCTCGACTTCACCGTGCCGCAGTTCGCCGCGTACCTGCGGCGGACGCTCCCGTTCGCGCGGGACTAGCCGCGCGCGGCGGCGAGCTGGCCGCAGGCGGCGTCGATGTCGCGGCCGCGGGTGAGGCGGACGGTGACGGGGACGCGGTGCTCTTCGAGGACGGCGCGGAAGGCGTCGATGGCCTCGCGGGAGGAGCCGTCGTAGCCCGTGCCGGTGGGGTTGTACGGGATGAGGTTGACCTTGAAGATGTCGTCCTCGCCCAGCAGCCGCGCGAGCTGGAGCGCCTGCTCGTACTGGTCGTTGACGCCCGCGAGCATCACGTACTCGATGAAGACGCGGCGGCGCTTGGCGGCGTGCCAGCGGCGGCAGCCGTCGAGCACCTGCTCCATCGAGTAGCGCTCGTTGACCGGCATGATCCGCGAGCGCAGCGCCTCCTCGGGCGCATGCAGCGAGAGCGCGAGGCGGATCGGCGCGGGATCCTCGATCAGCCGCTCGATCCCCGGCAGCCAGCCGACGGTGGAGATCGTCGTACGCCGGTGCGTGATCCCCATGTCGGGCAGCCGCTTGGCCGCGGCGAGCACGTTGTCGAAGTTCATCAGCGGCTCGCCCATGCCCATGAAGACGGCGTGGTCGACGTCCTCGAAGCGGCGGAAGTGCAGCGCCTGGTCGACGATCTCGCCGACGGTCAGGTTGCGGCCGAACTTCATCGTGCCGGTCGCGCAGAACGTGCACGTCAGCGGGCAGCCGGACTGGGAGGAGAGGCAGAGCGAGCGCCGGCCGTCGCGGTAACGCATCAGCACCGCCTCGATCGGGCGCCCGTCGTGCGTGTGGAACAGCGTCTTGATCGTGCCGTCGACCGAGCGCGCCTCGTGCACGACCTTCAGCGTCGAGAACGGCACCTCCTCGGCCAGCCGCGCCCGCAGCGCCGCGGGCACGTTCGTCATCTCGTCGTAGCCGGAGGCGCCGCGCGCCGCCCATTCCCACACCTGCTTGGCGCGGAACGCGGGCTCCCCGGCGGCCTCCAAGGTCTGCTGGAGCTTGACGACGTCCACACCGCAAGGGTAGTCGCGGCAGACTGGGACCCATGCGCCTTCAGAAGTACCTCGCCCACGCGGGGGTCGCGAGCCGTCGTGCGGCCGAGGAGATCATCCGGGACGGGCGGGTTACCGTCGGCGGCGAGACCGTGATGGATCCCGCGCGGGACGTCGACGAGAGCAGCGACGTCCGCGTCGACGAGCGGCCGGTCCGGGGCGCCGAGAGCCGCGTCGTGTACGCGATCCACAAGCCCGCGGGCGTGGTCTCGACCGCGAAGGACACGCACGGGCGGCCGACCGTCGTCGACATGCTCCCGAAGGCCGGCGTCCGGCTGTACCCGGTCGGCCGGCTCGACGCCGACTCCACCGGCCTGCTCCTGCTCACCAACGACGGCGACCTGGCCGACCGGCTCACGCACCCGCGCAACGAGGTGCCGAAGACCTACCGCGTCCACGTCCGCGGCGGGATGGTGCCCGAGCGGAAGCTGGCCCAGCTGCGCAGCGGGGTCACGCTCGACGACGGCAAAACCGCGCCCGCGCAGGTCCGCCAGCTGGAGGCCGGGCTGCTGGAGGTGACGATCCACGAGGGCCGCAAGCACCAGGTCAAGCGGATGCTCGAGGCGGTCGGCCACGAGGTGACCGACCTGCACCGGATCCGCTTCGGCCCGCTCGGGCTGGGCGAGCTGCGGCCGGGCGCGGCGCGGCAGCTGAGCGCGTCGGAGGTCGAGCGGCTGCGGCGCGCGGGGAGCCGGCCGAAGCGCGAGAGCAAGCCGGTCGGCTCGCACCCCAACCGCGGCGGC
>DATMVO010000350.1:0-12638 GCA_035563115.1 Solirubrobacteraceae bacterium | reverse complement strand
CGTCGCGGTGGTAGCGCGGCTCGTGCTCCCCCGGCGCCGGCGTGGGGAGGACGGCGGGCGTCGGCAGCGCGGCGTCGGCGGTGGGCGCCAGGTCGACCTGCGTGCCGTTGCGCAGCACCCAGGCGCCCTCCGGGGTCCGGTGCAGGGCGCCCGCCTCGGTCAGCTGCCGCAGCGCCAGCGTCACCGTCGGCCGCTGGGAGCCGATGAGGTGCCCGAGCGCCTCGTGCGTGAGCCGCAGCGGGACGACGACGCCGTCGGGCGTGACGCGGCCGAAGCGCTCGGCCAGGTGCCAGAGGATCGCCATGATCCGCGTGTCGACGCGCGGGAGCTGCCCGATCGCGGTGTGCACCGCGTGCCGCGCCGCCTGGCAGGCGAGCCGGTCGAAGACGAGGCGGAAGACCGACGGCCACCGGCGCGCCGCCAGCAGGACGCGCTCGTCGAGCACCGCGACGTGGGTCGGGAGGTTGACGCGCCACTCGACGACGGCGGGGACGAGGCCGTCCGTGTCGTGCCAGGGCGTGACGAGGTCGCCGGGGCCGTGGAGCTGCGTCGACGCGCGGTCCGACAGCGCGACGCTGCGGGTGACGAGCCCCTCGACGACGAGGAGCGCGAACGGGTCGGCGCCCAGCGCCGACGCGGCCGGGGGCGACCACGGCTCGGCGGCGAGCAGGAGGCCGGGCAGCGTGGTGTGGCGGCGCAGCAGCGCGAGCTCCTCCTCGGGCACCCCCGCGGCGATCTCCGGCTCCACGTCCAGCAGCGCCACGGCAGGGCCGGGCGCGACGGTGGTCCCCGCATCCACGAGGGTCATCGTCGCGCACCTCCTGGCGTCCTGCCACTCCTCGGCCGCATCATGGGAGGAATCGTCCCCGCTGCGGCCGGGGCGCAACCGGCCTACGTCAGCGCGGGCTGCCGCTCCGCGCGGCGGTCGGCCGCCAGGCGGAGCGTGTTGAGCGAGCGGCGCAGCAGACGGGAGACCTGCATCTGCGACACGCCGACGATCTTGGCGATCTCGTGCTGCGTGAGGTCCTCCTCGAAGCGGAGGCGCAGGATCTCGCGGTCGCGGTCGTCGAGCTCGCTCATGACCTTCGTCAGCAGCGCGCGGTGCTCGGCCAGGCGGTAGCCGCTCTCGGTCTCGCCCAGCATGTCGCCGAGGTTGAAGCCGTCGTCGTCATCGTCGTCGCGGTGCGCGTCGAGCGACGTCGCGTGGTACGCGTTGCCGGCCTGGAGCGCCTCGAGGATCTCCTCCTCGGTCGTCTCGCACGCGACGGCGAGCTCGGCGACGGAGGGCGAGCGCCCAAGCTCCACGAACAGGTCGTCGCGGGCGGACTCGACCTTCATCGCCAGCTCCTGCAGCGAGCGCGGCATGCGGACCGACCACGTGCGATCGCGGAAGTGGCGCTTGATCTCGCCCATGATCGTCGGGACGGCGTAGGAGGAGAACGCCTTGCCGCGGTCCGGGTCGTAGCCGCGAAGGGCCTTGATCAGGCCGATGGACGCGACCTGGAGGAGGTCGTCGAAGGGCTCGGAGGTGCGGCCGTACCGCCGCGCGAGCTGACGCGCGAGGGGCATCCAGCGATCGACGAGCGTGGCCAGGAGCGTCTCGTCGTGCGTCTGCGCGTAGCGGCGCAGGAGGTCGTCGTCTCGACGCCTGGCGGCGGGGGAGGAGGGGGGAGCGGCGAGAGCAGGCACGAGCCCCTACCTCCCTCCGGACGGCGTCTCGGACACCCCGGTTGGCCGAACCGGTCGGATTGCAACGGAAGGAGGCTTGCAGGCGGTCCGGATGATCCGGCCGCCGCCCTCGTCCGTACCCCGGTGGTCCGCCCGGCGACGCGCCGTTAGGAAGCAACCTGACGCTCAGTCGCCCAAGACTACATTGAGAAGCGCCGTCGTTATCGACGGAACGTCGAGAACCATTCCTTGACCGCCACCGCCCCCCAGACCCCAGTCGTCTCGCTGGTGGACGTCGACGAGGACTTCGCCCGGCTCGTGCCGGAGCAGGACCTCGACCTCGCCCGCCGCGCGCTCACCCTCCGCGAGCTGCGCTTCGATGCCGGAACGCCGATCACGTGCGCCGACCCCGAGGCGATCGCGCTCCTCGTCGTGGCCGGCGCGGTCTGGCGCGAGCTGCGCGTCGGGGCCGGCGGGGCGCCCCAGCTGCTCGGCCCCGGCTCCGTCGTCTGCGAGCGCCCGCCCACCGACGGCGGCAAGCCCGTCCACGACGGCATCGCGCTCACGCGCCTGCGCCTGGCGGTGCTCGACCGCCGCTTCCTCCTCGCCTCCACCCGCTGGCCCGCGCTCGCGAGCGAGCTGATGCGGCGGCTGGCCGACCAGGAGCGCGACCTCGCGATGCAGGCCGCGATCTGCCAGCTCCCCCGCGTCGACGAGCGGTTGCTCGCGCTGATGTGGCACCTGGGCCAGAAGTGGGGCCGCGTCGGCGGGGGCGGGCTGCGCCTGCCGCTCCGCCTCACGCACGCGACGCTCGGCCGGTTCGTCGGCGCGCGCCGCCCGACCGTGTCGCTGGCGCTCGCGCAGCTCAGGGAGCGTGGGCTGATCGAGCGCGACGACGAGGGGCTGTGGACGCTGCTGGGCGAGCCGCCCGCGACGGACGACGGCGCCCCGCCGCCCCCGCCGGACCTCTTCGCGCGCCGCTAGCCCGCGGTCGCGGACCGACCGGCGGGCCGAGCGGGCTCCGACCGCGTGTCGGTACGCCCGCCCGCCCCCGCCGCCGATCATCGGACCATGGAACAGGTCGCCCGGCTCATCGACGCGGACGTCGCCTCGCTCTCCGCCCGCGTGCACCACGCCGTGGAGCGCGCCGGAAGCGGGTGCAGCGTCACCCGCTTCACGTACTGGTACACGGGCCGGCCGCCCGTGCACGAGGCGCTCGTCCTGCGGGCGCCTCAGCCCTCGTCGTCGGCCGACCGGTAGGGGCCCGGCTTGGGCCGCGGCTTGCCGCCGGGGAAGGCGAGCCGCGCGATCGTGCGGTGCACCATCCCGAGCTGCTTGGAGAACGGCCCGGTGTTGTAGGGCAGCCCGTAGCGCTCGCAGATGTCCTTCACGCGCGGGGCGATCTCCGCGTACCGCGTGCTCGGCATGTCCGGGTAGAGGTGGTGCTCGACCTGGTAGCCGAGGTTGCCGCTGATGACGTGGAAGAGCGGCGAGCCCTCGATGTTCGCGGCGCCGAGGAGCTGGCGGACGTAGAAGCCGCCGCGCGACTCCTCCTTCGTCTCCTCCTCGCTGAACGTGTACGTCTGGTCCGGGAAGTGGCCGCAGAAGATGATCGAGTGCGCCCAGATGTTGCGGACGATGTTCGACGTGAAGTTCGCGGTCGCGGTGGCCTTGTAGCCGTCCTTGCGGAAGGCGATCGCCGACAGCAGCGGGAACGCGATGTAGTCCTTGACGATCTGGTTGCGGGCCTTGCCCCAGATCCCCTTCATCTCCTTCTGCAGGTCCTTCTTGGACTTCTGGCCCTTGCGGACGGCCTCGAGGTCGAGGTCGTGGAAGGCCACGCCCCACTCGAAGAACGCCATCAGCAGCAGGTTGTAGAAGGGCTGCAGGAGGTAGACCGGGTGCCACTTCTGGTGCGGGTCGATCCGCATGATCTCGTAGCCGAGATCCTTGTCCTTGCCCCGGATGTTCGTGAACGTGTGGTGGACGTAGTTGTGGGAGTGCTTCCACGCCTCGGCCGTCGACGCCGTGTCCCAGTCCCACTGGGAGGAGTGGATGTCCGGATCGTTCATCCAGTCCCACTGGCCGTGCATGACGTTGTGGCCGATCTCCATGTTCTCGAGGATCTTGGCCAGCGACAGCGTCGCGGTGCCGGCCACCCACGCCGGCTTGTACTTGGCGAAGAAGAGCAGGATCCGGCTCATCACCACGAGACGCCGGTGCATCTCGATCATGCTGGTGATGTACTTGCGGTCCCGGTCGCCGAGCTCGGCGAAGATCTCGTCGTGGATCGCGTCGAACTCGCGGCCCAGCTCCTCGATCTGCTCGTCGCTCAGGCGGGCGAGCGGGCTCTCGATCAGCGGTTCGGTCGTGGTCGCCATCAGGCGGTCCCCCTCGTCGTCGTCACAGTGCGATCTCCACCGGGCCCTCGGGCGCGTTGACGCAGGTGCGGATCATCTCGCCCTCGCTGCCGCTCACCTCGCCCGTCCGGAGGTCCCGGACCTTCCCGCTGCAGAGCTTCCCCACGCAGGTGTGGCAGATGCCCATCCGGCAGCCGAACGGCAGGTCGGCCCCCGCCTCCTCGCCGGCGACGAGGATCGGCTGGCCGCCGTCGGACTCGGCCTCGATGTCCGACTTGGTGAAGCGGATCGTCCCGCCCTCGCCCTCGGCGCCCTCGCCGCCGATGACGGGCTGGAAGCGCTCCATGTGGAGCTTGTCGCAGTCGCCGTGCTCCTCGACGTACTCGGTGAGCGCGTCGAGCAGCTCGCCCGGGCCCGAGGCGAACACCTCGCGCTCGCGCCAGTCGGGGCACAGCTCGTCCAGGTCGTGCGGCGTGATGCGCCCGTCGGTGGAGGTGAGCTGCTTGTGGAGGCGGAAGCCGTCGCGGCGCTCCTGGATCTTGCGGAGCTGCTCGCCGAAGATGATGTCGTCCTCGGTGCGGGCCGAGTGCAGGTGGACGACGTCGTCGACCTTCCCGCAGCCGTCGAGGTGGCGGAGCATCGACATGATCGGCGTGATCCCGCTGCCGGCGCTGATGAACAGCACCTTCTCGGGCGGGTCGTCGGGGAGCGTGAACGTGCCCTCGACGCCGCCGAGGCGGATGATCGCGCCGGGCCGCAGCTGGCGGACGAGGTAGGGCGAGACCTGGCCCTCCTCGACGAGCTTGGGCGTGATGCTGATGCAGCCGTCGGGCCGGTCCGGGTCGGACGTGATCGAGTAGGCGCGCCAGTGGTGCACGCCGTCGACGACCACGCCGATGCGCAGGTACTGGCCGGGCTGGTGCCCCTCCCACTCCCAGCCGGGCTTGATGAGGACCGTGACGGCGTCGTCGGTCTCCTTCACCACCCGCTCGACCTTGCCGCGCAGCTCGGTCGTCGTCCAGAGCGGGTTGATGAGCGTCAGGTAGTCATCGGGCAGTAGCGGCGTGAAGAAGGACTCCATCGCACGCAGGATTCGTCTGCGCGTAGGGGAGACCCTCGGGCGCGCTCCTCGTTCGGCCACGTCCGGCACCGTACGGCACGCGCGCGCGTGGTGCGCCGCATGGTCCGTCGTGGTGGCGCGGTGCCAAGTTTCCGGAAACATGGAAGGTCGGAGGGAGAAAGCCCTCACGAAGCTGCCGTAGCGCGCCGAGAACCTCCTCGTGCCCCGCCCGCGCGCGTCCCTTCCCGTCCTGCTGCTGGCCCTGGTCGCGGCGTGCGGGGCGCTGGAGGCGGCCGTGCTGGCGCTGCGGAGCGACACGCTCGCGTGGGCCGGGATGCTCGTGGCGGTGCTCGTCGCGTGCCGCGAGGCCTACCGCGCCGCGCGCCGCGTCCACGGCCGGCTGCGCCGCACGTGGCTGCTCGCCTCCGCGGCGACGACGTCGTGGGTCGTCGCGCTCGCGCTGCTGGGGCTCGAGCAGGTCGTGCGCCCGGGCGACCACGCGGTCTCGATCGCCGAGCCGGTCCTGCTCCTGTCCACCGTGCTCGCGCCGATCGTCCTGCTCTCCTGGCCGCTCTCGGTCAACACGTCGCACCGCCCGGGGCGGACGGCGTTCGAGGTGCTGCTCTCCGCGCTGGCGCTCGTGCACTGCGCGTGGCCGTTCCTGGTGAAGGGGCTGGTCGAGGAGGGCGGCGCGTACGGGACGCTCGGCGTCGTCTACGTCGGCCTGCACGTCCTGACGATCACCGCGGCGCTCGCGGTGCTGGGCGGCACGCGGCGGATGCACCGCACCTCGCTGCTCCTCGCCGTGGCGGGCGTGGCCTGCTTCGTCGTGGCGGACCTGGCGACGATCCTCCTGCACATCGCCGAGTCGGCGCACGCGGACCGGATGGGCGCGGGCGTCTCGGTGCTCGGCGCGCTCCTCGTCGCGCTCGCGGCCCACCATGCCCGCGACGGCGAGCTGCGCCCCGCGGCCTACCGGGCGATCGGCACGCCGCTGCTGATGCCGTGGGCGCCGCTGGCGGGCGCGATGGCCGTCGGCGTGTGGTTGCGGATCACCGGCGGGCAGACCGAGCCGTTCGTCCGCGTGACGGGCTCGCTCATCGTGGTGCTGGCGGTCGCCCACCTGTACGTGACCGCGCGCGACAACGCTGCTTTGAACCGGCGGCTGGCGCACCGGGCGATGCACGACCCGCTGACGGACCTGGCCAACCGCGAGCTGCTGACCGAGCGGATGGGCGAGGCGCTCGACGAGCTGCACGACGAGCCCGGCCACGTCGCGCTGCTGCTGCTCGACCTCGACGGCTTCAAGACGGTGAACGACACGCTGGGCCACAACGCCGGCGACGCGCTCCTGCGCTCGGTGGCCGACCGGCTGCTCGCGGCGGTGCGCCCGTGCGACACGGTGGCGCGGCTGGGCGGCGACGAGTTCCTGCTGGTGCTGCCCGCGCTGCCGGGGGATCCGGAGATCGCGCAGGACGCGGCGTTCGCGGTCGCCACGCGCGTGCGGCGCGAGCTGGCGCGCGGGGTGGACGTGAACGGGCGTTCGATGAGCGTGCGGGCGAGCATGGGCGTCGCGCTGGCCGACGGGGCGACGGTGTCGATCGACCAGCTGATCGGCGATGCGGACCTGGCGATGTACTCGGCCAAGCGCGCGGGGCGCGACCGGGTGGCGCTCTTCGAGCTGTCGATGCGCGAGACCGCTCTCGAGCGCGTCCAGCTCGAGCGGGATCTGGTTCTCGGGCTCGAGCGGGGCGAGCTGCGGCTGGCCTACCAGCCGATCGTCTCGTTGTCGTCGGGCGAGATCGTCGCGGCCGAGGCGCTGGTGCGGTGGGAGCACCCTTCGCGCGGGCTGCTCGCGCCGGGCGTGTTCTTGGGCGTGGCAGAGGACGTGGGGCTGATGCCGCGGCTCGGTGAGGTCGTGCTGGCGGCGGCGCTGGCCGAGCAGCGGCGCTGGCCGCTGCGGGCGGACGGCAGCCCGTGCCGGGTGTCGGTGAACCTGTCCGCGGCCGAGCTGCGCGACGCGGCGTTGCGGGGGCGCGTGCGGGCGGCGCTGGCTCTCGCCGGCGTGGCGCCGGCGGCGCTGATCCTCGAGATCACCGAGCGGCTCGTCATCGACGACCTCCGCACCGCCGCCGCGGTGCTGGGCGAGCTGTCGGAGGCGGGCGTGACGATCGCGTTCGACGACTTCGGCTCCGGCCACTCCGGGCTCTCCCACCTGCGCGACCTGCCGGTCGACGTCGTCAAGCTCGACCGCTCGTTCGTCGCCGGGATGGACACCGAGCAGGGCCGCGTCCTCGTCGCCGCCGTCCTCCAGCTCTCCCGCGGCCTCGGCAAGATCACCGTCGCCGAGGGCATCGAGCACGCCGACGAAGCCGCCCTCCTCGGCCACGTCGGCTGCGACCACGGCCAGGGCTACCACCTCGCCCGCCCGTTGGCGCCTGAGGTCTTCCGCTCCCTCCTCGCCCCAGCCGCCGGCATGCCTGCGGCCTGAGCCGCCGCTCAGCTGCTGCGGTACGGAACCCGGCGGGCCGGCGGCGAGGTGCGGGTGTCCGCCTCCGGGCTGGCCAGCTGCCGCTCCAGGGCGGTGAAGGCGTCGATGAGCTCCGGCGCCTCGAAGGCACGGTTGCGCTTCCCGACGGTCGTCTGCTTCAGGACCCCGGCGGCAGCGAGCTGCCGGATGGCCTCGTTCGTCGCCTGGACGCTGCGATCGATCAGCGCCGCGGCCGTCTGCACCGTCACGACCGGTGCTCCGGGCAGGAGCTCGATCAACCGCAGCACCGCCGCGTCGGAGCGGACCCTCCCGACCGCGCTGCGCCACTGGTCCTGCAGCGACCTGACCAGCTCCTCGTACCGGCGCGCATCGTCCACGGCCCGGGTCGTCGCTGCGGCGAACGTCGAGATCCAGTGGTTGATGCCCTGCGCGGCGACCGCATCGCTCGCAGCGGGGCCGGGGCGGGTGGCGGTGAGCCCGGCGACGTAGTCGTCCGATCGCGTGGCGAGGATGAGCGAGACCGGCGGCAGGACCGACGTGACGAGCCCCCGCCGTTTGAGCACGACGTGCACGAGCGCCCGGCCGGTCCGCCCGTTGCCATCGATGAAGGGATGGACCGTCTCGAACTGCGCGTGGGCGATGGCCGCCTGGGCGATCGCCGGGAGTGCGTCGTCGTTGCAGAAGGCGCAGAGGTCCTCGAGTAGCTCCGGGACCCGTTGATGGGGCGGAGGGACGAACGTGGCCGAGCACGGGTTGTGCGAGCTGCCGCCGATCCAGTTCTGCTGCTCCCGGACCTTGCCGCCGACGCTCTCGAGCCGGGTGCCCTGCAGGAGTCGGCGATGGATGTCGAGCAGCCCGTCGACCGTGATCTCGGCCTCAGGGCCTGCCGTGTCGATCGCCCAGCGCATCGCCTCGATGTTGTTGAGGACCTCGGTCGCGGTGACATCGCCCGCCTCATCGTCGAGCGAGCGGGCGAGCTGCGCCTTCAGCAAGCGCCGGCCGCCGACCTCCAGCCCTTCGATCCGCGACGAGGCGACGGCCTCCGCCCGCAGCAGCAGACGTGCGACCGCTTCCGAGTCGTTCAGCGACCGCGTATTCCGCTGGAGGTCCGCCACGGCCCTCTCGGCGTCCGCGACATCAGCCGCCGTCTCGCCGTCGAGCAGGATCTGGCGCCCTCCGAGCGGGTCAGGGACGTACGCCTCGTACTCGCAGCCGCGGCGGGCGTTCCGCGGGAGCCCCAGGTCCGTCGACGACTCCCACCGAGCCTTGATCAGCGCGGGCACATGTTCAAGGTTATCGCTTATCCTTGAATATGACCTACGGTCCATCAAAGTTGAAGGCGGAAGGGGCGGGATTCGAACCCGCGGACGGGGGTTGCCCGTCTCCGGTTTTCAAGACCGGTGCATTCGACCACTCTGCCACCCTTCCGGGGTGCGGCAGGAAGCCTAGTCCGCGCGGTCCGGTCACCTTCTGGCGCGGTCGCCCACGACTCGAAGACGACCCCGTGCTTCAGTGTTTCGTCGCGATGTGGCTCGCGTATCTGGATGAGACCGGGAACACCGGCAAGGATCTGAAGAACCCGGACCAGCCTCGGCACATGATCGCCACGGTCCTCGTGCACGAGTCGAGGATCCGGGCGCTGCACGCCGGTATGCGGAGGGTCGCTCGGAGGACGTTCGGCGACGAGGCCGACGAGCCCGCGTTCGAGCTGCACGGCGCTGACATCTTCGGTGGCAAGGGCGCGTTCTCCGACCTCTCGCCGCAGAAGCGGATCGAGCTCTACGGCGACGTGCTCGAGCTCCTCGGCCGGCACGAGACCAACGTCATCGTCCGCGGGGTCGACAAGCCGCGGCTTGCGGCTCGGTATCCGAATCCGTACCACCCGCACGACATCACGCTCATGTTCACGATGGAGTCGGTGGAGCGGTTCGCCGAGGCGCGGGACGCCGACGGTGAGGACGGATGCCACGTCCTCCTCGTCGCCGATGAGAACGCCGAGAACGAGGACGCGGCGCTTCGGGACCTGGCGCGCTACCAGCGCGCGGGGACGACGTGGGGTTGGCGCAGCGTCGAGATCGAGCACATCGTGGACACGATCCACTTCGTCAGCTCGAGGACGAACTGGGGGATCCAGCTCACCGACTGCGTCGCGTACCTCGCCAGTCGGCGCGAGCGCGTGCTGGCGGCTCGCGACCGCTCGCCCTCCGCCATGGCGGTCAGGCGACTGTGGGACGACCACGTGAAGCCGCACGTGCGGCACTACGAGATCTGGCGGCCCTGACGCACGAAGGTCCGCCGGGTGGGCGGACCTTCGAAAGGGGGTGCGACCGGGAAGCCGGGGCTTTGGAGCTCGCCGGGGCGAACCCGCTCCTAGCCGCTACGAACAAGTGTACGACACGCTCGGACGGAAAGTCTCCCCGGAGCAGCCGTTTCGACGGCGCGGAAGCGGAGCGCGGGGTGTCGCTTACGCGACCAGGACCGGCGTGCCGACCTGGACGCGCTCGTAGAGGTCCTTGACGTCGGCGGGTGCCATGCGGACGCAGCCGTGCGAGGCCGAGGAGCCGAGCGAGTTGATCGACTTGGTGCCGTGGAAGCCGACGGAGCCGTTGAAGCCGATCCAGCGCGCGACGAGCGGGTTGCGCGGGTCGCCGCCGGGGATGACCTGGCCGGCGAGGTCGCCCGCCCACTCGGACTGCGGGACGTTCCACGTCGGGTTCTTCTGCATCGACTGGACGACGAACTGGCCGGTGGGCGTCGGGTACTTCGGCTCGCCGACCGCGACGTTGTAGGTCTTCGTCAGCTCGCCGCGCTTGAAGACGCGCACGGTCGTGCTGTCGCGCGAGACGGTGACGACGGTCGGGGTCTTGTTCCAGATGTCCTCGGTGGACGTCTGCGGCTTCACCGTCGCCGTGCGGGCGCGCAGCGAGCGGTCGGCCTTCGGGTTCATCATCGCCTTGGCGAGCCGCTGGACGAGGTCCTCGCGGCCGGCGAGGCGGCGGCCCTCCTGGGACTCGGTCGCCTTGACGCTCTCGATCGAGATGTCGAGCGACGCCTCCTTCGGCTTGCGCGCCACCGCGGCGTGCACCGAGCCGACGAACGAGCGGATCTTCTTCTTGTCGACCGTGACCGGCGCGGACTCGTCGTGGTTGACGTCGCCGCCGGTGATCTCGCGCCAGCCGCGCTCGAAGAAGCCGCCCTCGCGGGAGGCCTGGTAGGCGCGCTCGACGGCGGCGCCGAGCTGCACGGTCACCTTCGCGTCGTGCGCGGAGAGCTCGAAGCGCCGGTCGCCGACCTGGACGGTCGCGGGCTTCTTCACCGGATCGCCGATGCGGTCGCGGAGCTTGGCCAGCGCCTGGTTCTGCGTCAGCCCGCCGACGTCGATGCCGGCGACGCGGACGCCCTCGGAGATCTTCTCGGAGCCCTGGCCATCGGCCCAGGCGAGGGCGCCGACGGCGAGGCCGGCGACGAGGACGATCGTCAGCGTGAGGGGAAGCAGGAGGCGGCGCACCGCAGGGCAGTGTAAACGCGCGTGTGCGGCTTCCTCCCGCTGCAAGGAAACCTGCCGTACGGTGAGGGCCGTGCTGCAGGAGACCGTCGATGTCGTGCTCCGCGGAGGGGCCACCGTGCACGTCCGGCCGGTCGGAACCGGCGATGCCGAGGCGCTCGCGGGCTTCCTCGCCGGCATGTCCGCCGAGTCGCGCTACCTGCGCTTCTTCAGCGGCGGGGTGGACACGAAGCGCGTCGCGCGCCGGATCGTCGAGGACGAAGGCGCGTTCGCGCTCGTGGCCGAGATGGGCCGGGGCCGCGCGGGCGCCGAGTGCCGCGTCGTGGGGATCGGCGAGCTGGCGGAGCTGGGCGACGGCCGCGCCGAGGTGGCGTTCACGATCGCCGACGACCTGCACGGGCAGGGGCTCGGGACGGTGCTCCTCGCCCACCTGGCCCAGCACGCGCGGGCGCACGGGATCGAGAGGCTCGTCGCGCACGTGATGCGGGCGAACACGCGGATGGCGAACGTCTTCCGCGGCAGCGGCTTCGCGTTCGCGGTCCGCAGCTCCTCCGACGAGCTGGTCTTCGAGGCGCCGGCGACGCTCTCCCCCGAGGGCCTGGTGCGGTTCGAGGAGCGGATGCGGATCGCCACCGCGGCCTCGGTCTCGCAGGTGCTGCGGCCGGCGTCGGTGGGGATCGTGGGGCCGGTCGACATCCCCGGCTCGATGGCGTCGCGGGTGGTCGCGGGCGTGCTCGCGGGCGGCTACACGGGGCGCGTCCGCGTGCTCGACGTCGGCGAGGACGTGGGGGAGCCGGTCGACCTCCTCGTCGTCGCCGTGGCGGCCGAGGACGCGCTGACGGTCGCGGCGCGGGCCGCGGAGAGCGGGTGCGGGGCGCTGCTCGTGCTCTCGCGCGGGTTCGCGGAGGTGGGGCCGGACGGGGCGGCCCGGCAGGCGCGGCTGGTGGACATCTGCCGCAGCGCCGGGATGCGGCTGGTCGGCCCCAACTGCCTCGGCGTCGCGTCGACCGACCCGGCGGTGCGGCTGAACGCCACGCAGGGGATCGTGATGCCGCCGGCCGGCAACGTGGCTTTGCTGACGCAGAGCGGCGCGCTGGCGATCTCGCTGCTCGAGCGGGCGTCGCAGCTCGGCCTCGGCCTCTCCTCGTTCGTCGCGGTGGGGAACAAGGCGGACCTCTCCGGCAACGACCTCCTGCAGTTCTGGGAGGAGGACGAGCGGACCGGCGTGGTGCTCCTCTACCTCGAGTCGTTCGGCAACCCGCGGAACTTCGCGCGGATCGCGCGGCGGGTGAGCGGGGTGAAGCCGATCGTGGCGGTCAAGAGCGGGCGGAGCGCGGCGGGGGCGCGGGCGACGGCCTCCCACACGGGCTCGCTGCTGGCGGCGTCGGACGTGACCGTGGACGCGCTCTTCCGTCAGTCGGGCGTCGTGCGGGCGGACACGCTGGGGGAGCTGCTGGACGTCGGCGCACTGCTCTCGCGCCAGCCGGTGCCGCGCGGGGCGCGGGTGGCGGTGGTGACGGACGCGGGCGGGCCGGGCGTGCTCGCGGCGGACGC
>DATMVO010000349.1:0-2440 GCA_035563115.1 Solirubrobacteraceae bacterium | reverse complement strand
CCCAGACGGTGAGGTCGGCGGCGAAGCCGGCCTTGACCTGGCCGAGGCGGTCGTGGTCGCCGACCGTGCGGGCCGCGCGGGAGGTGTAGCCCTCGAGCGCCTGGAGGCCGGTGAGCGTCTGGTCGTCGTAGGCGCCACGGGCCGTCTCGCCCGGCGGGCGGCGCAGCCGCGCGGCGGCCATCCCCTCGCGCGGGTCGAAGCGGGCGACCGGCCAGTCGGAGCCGAGCGTCACGTGCGCGCCGGACTCCCACAGCGAGCGGGTCGGGAACGCACGGTCGGTGCGGCCGTGGCCGGCGAGGCGGCGCGACCAGTTGTCGGAGCGGTCGGGCGCGAGCCACATCATGTGCTGCGCCTGCATCGACGCGGTGACGCCCTCCGCGGCGAAGCGGGGGTAGTCGGACGGCTGCAGCGTCTCGATGTGCTCGATCCGGTGCTGGATCCCCGGGCGGCCGGCGGGCGGACCGGACTCGCGGTACGCGTCGAGCGCCTCCCGCACGCCGCGGTCGCCCGTCGCGTGCGTTACGCACTGGAAGCCGCGCTCGGAGAAGAACTTGACCGCGCGCCGGTACTTGGCCGGATCCGGCCAGAACGCGGAGAGCCCCTCGCCCTCGCTGTCGGCCTCGCACAGCCAGCCCGTGCCCGCGTCGATCACGCCGTCGATGAAGAACTTCGCGACGCCCATCCGCCACCGCGAGCCGGCCTCGTCGCGCGCGGCGGCGTACGCCTCCCACGTCTCCTCGGGCGTGTCCGGGGTGACCCAGAACGGCATGACGAGCCGGGTCACGAGGTCGCCGCGCTCCTCGAGCTGCCGCAGCAGCACCGGCGTCGTCAGGTCGCCGTCCATCCCGTGCGCGCCGGTGATCCCGGCCGCCGCGAACTTCTTCAGCTGGTCGGCGTACAGGCGGTACGTCGCCTCCTCGGTCAGCTTCGGCAGCGCGTCCTTGGCGAGGTCGAGCGCGCCCCACTCGCGCAGCTCGCCGGTCGGCCGGCCGTCCGCGCCGACGACGACCTCGGCGTGCTCGGGGAACGTCTCCTTCCCCGTGATCCCCGCGACCTCGAGCGTCTTGGAGGAGACGAGCCCGACGTGCATGTCGATGAACATGAGCAGCGCGGGCGCGCCGTCGACCGCGTCGTCGATGAGCGACGCGTGGATGCCGCTCTCCTCGAAGACGTTGTAGTCCAGGCCGAAGCCCATGACCCACTCGTGCGGCGCGCACCGCGCGCGCTCCTGCGCGACGAGCCGCCGGACGTCCTCGATCGTGCGCGCGTCCATCAGGTCGGCGCCGCGCGCCTGGCGCGCGCCCATGAACGGGTGCAGGTGCGAGTCGATGATGCCGGGCGTGACCGCGGCGCCGTCGAGGTCGATGATCTCGGCCGAGCCGGAGCCGGCGAGCGCGCGGATCTCCTCGTCGGACCCGACGGCGGCGATCGTGCCGCCGCTGATCGCGACCGCGGTCGCGGACGGCTGGGCCGGGTCGAGGGTGCGGACGCGCCCGCCGACGAGCGCGAGGTCGATTCTGGGGGTGGTCATGCGGGGGTGGTCGTCTCTTCGGTGGTGGTGGGGACAGTCGCGGCGCGGCGGGCGGGCTTCCACCCGGGCCGCGGCACGCTCGCGCGGAGGAGCTTGGTGTACGCCTCGCGCGGGTGGTCGAGCACCTCGGCGGTCGGGCCGCGCTCGACGACGCGGCCGCGGTGCATCACGATCGCCTCGTCGGTGATCTGGCGGACGACCGCGAGGTCGTGGGAGATGAGGACGTACGAGACGCCGGTCTCGGCGCGCACGTCGGCGAGCAGGTTGAGGATCTGCGCCTGGATCGAGACGTCGAGCGCGGCCACGGACTCGTCGAGGATGACGACGCGCGGCTCGGCCGCGAGCGCGCGGGCGATCGCGATCCGCTGGCGCTGGCCGCCGCTCAGCGCGCTCGGCCGCGCCCGGCCCTGCCGCGCATCCAGGCCGACGAGGTCGATGAGCGAAGCGACCCGCTCGGACCGCTCGGACGACGACGCGCCCGGCCGGTGGAGCCGGAGCACCTCGTCGATCGCCTGCTCGGCGCAGTGGCGCGGGTCGAGCGACGCGTACGGATCCTGGAAGACGATCTGCACCTCGCCGCCGCGGCGGCGCCGCTCCTTCGCCGACCGCGCCGGCATCGAGCGGTCGTGCCCGCACGCGGTGATCGTCCCGGCCGTCGGCTTCGTGAGCCCGACCATCATCCGCGCGACCGTCGTCTTGCCCGAGCCCGACTCACCCACGATCGCCAGCGACCCGCCGGGCGGCACCGCGAGGTCCACTCCGTCGACCGCGACGACGTCGCCGAACTCCTTGCGCAGCCCGGTGGCCGAGAGCACCGCCTCAGGCATGGTGCACCACCGCCGCCAGCTCGCCGCGCAGCTCCTCCGCGCGCACGCACCGCACGCGCCCGCCGTCCAGCTCCCGCAGCGC
>DATMVO010000348.1:0-3668 GCA_035563115.1 Solirubrobacteraceae bacterium | reverse complement strand
GAGCTCGGGCGGCGTGCGGTCCTCGTGGCCGTCGGCGAACGGGTCGGCCTCGCGGTCGATCGGCGGCGGGTCCGCGACGGCGGCGACGAGCGCGCCCGGGCGGTCCGCGCGTTCCTCGGCGACGACGGTCTTGAGCCCCGTGAGGGGGTCGATGCGGACCTCAGGCACCGGCGTAGCGCCTGATCGCCTCGACGAGGTCCTGCTCGGTCTTGTACCCGCCCTGGTGGACCATGGTCCGCTCGCCGCGCGCGTCGTAGAAGATCGTCGTGGGCAGCCCGCCGACGCCGCCGGCCTTCTGGAGGATCCGGCCGTCGCCGTCCTCGAGGCTCGGGTACGGCACCGGCTTCTTGGCGAGGTACCCCTTGGCCTCCTCCAGGTTGTCGGAGGTGTTGAGGCCGAGGAAGGCGACCCGCTTGCCCATGCGGGTGGAGACCTGCTGGAAGATCGGGAACTCCAGCTTGCACGGCCCGCACCACGATGCCCACGCGTTCACCACGACGGGATACCCCTTCAGCGCCTTCAGACGCCGCTCGAAGTCGCTCGTGCTGCTGGCCACCACGGTGTTGGCCTCGCCGTGAAGCTGGGCGACCGGCGGCGGGGCGCCGTCCAGCCGCTTCAGGGCGGCATCGAGGTCGAACGCCGGGGCGGGCCCGTCGGGCTCGTCGCCCGAGCCGGCCTGGAGCACGCCGACGACCAGCACGGCCACGAGGGCGAGGGTGCCCACGATCCACAAGGTGCGTCGCATCGGGGAAGAGGTTCGCAGACGCCTGGCCGTGCGCTAGACTCCGCGCCACGGAGGGCCTTCAGGGAGGACCTCCGGCACCGCTCCGTGCTCTCACGGAGCCCGCAGGGTCGCGGTAGCCACTCGGTGTCGTTCGCCGCGGCCATCTCTTGTCGAGCAACCCGAAGCCAGTATGGCTGAGCCCACTTCTGCGGCCACGACGGCCGCGTCTCTTCCCGATCCGGAGCTGCTCTCACGGGCCGAGTCCTTCGCCCGCGAGCCCTTCGTGCTGCCCGGGGAGGACGCGTCCGAGGCGCTCGCGCCCGGTACGCCGCGGCGGCGGGCACTCGATGCCGCGCTGAGCGAGATCGAGCAGGGCGCCGACCACCCGTCGACCGCCTGGCGACGCGAGTTCTCGCTCATGCTCGGGCTCGAGCGGGTGCTCTCCGAGGACGAGCCCCGCCTGGCGGACGGGGCGCTGCTCCACCCGCACCAGGTCGACGCGCTCTCCGGCACGCTCACCGCGCTGCTCGCGGAGGGGACCAAGGCCAAGCCCGCCGCGGGCAACGTCATCGGGAACGGGAACGGCGCCGCCCCGGCTGCCGCGAAGCCCGCGCCGAAGCCGAAGCCCGCCGCGAAGCCCGTCGCGGCCGACGAGGACGAGGACGACGAGCTCGACCTCGACGACTTCGATCCCGACGCCGAGGACGAGGCGGACGCCACCGCCGCCGAGCCGGAGGACGTCGACGAGGACGAGGAGCCGCTCGACTACGACGCCGCCGCCGAGGCCGAGGAGCAGGCCGGCGAGGCGCCGGAGGATCCCAACGCGCACAAGCGGTTCTGGTTCGAGCACGCGACCGGCGCGGGCAAGACCGTCGCCGCGATGGCGTTCGTCGAGGCGTGCCGCACCGGCGGCATCCTCATCCTCACCCACCGCCGCAACCTCGTCGACCAGTTCAACGGCGAGCTGAAGGACCGCGGCTACCTCGATCGCGTCACGCCGCCGCTGACCAAGGGCCAGGACCACCCGAACGGCCCGGTCACGGTCGAGACGTACCAGTGGTTCGTGCGCAACGCGGGCAACATCTCGTCCGCCTACACGGTCGTCATCTGCGACGAGGCCCACACCGCGCTGGGCGAGAAGACCGCCGGCGCGATCCGCGAGTGGACCGGCCCGATCTTCATCGGCATGACCGCGACGGGCGCGCTGATCGCCCGCCACGTCACCGACCTCTTCCCGACGCAGACGTCGCGGTTCGACCTCGCGCAGGCCGCGCGGCGCGGCGTCATCTCGCCGCTGCGCTGCGTCCGCATCCCGCCCGGCCCGGGCGTCCGCACGATCGCCAAGGTGCCGCTGCGCCGCGGCGAGGTGGACACCGAGTTCGACCAGGAGATGCTGGCCGAGCTGCTCGACCAGCTGCCGTTCAACCTCGCGGCCGCGAACCTCTACAAGACGCGGTTCGGCTCCATGCCGGGCGTCGTCTACGCCGCCGGCGTGCGCCACGCCTACAACCTCGCCGAGGCGTTCCGCGAGGAGGGCGTCAAGGCCCAGGCGGTCTCGGGCGAGACGCCCAAGCGCGAGCTGGCCGAGGTGCTGGCGCGGTACGAGAAGGGCGAGATCGACGTGCTGATCAACGCCCAGCTGCTCGCCGAGGGCTGGAACTCGCCGCGCGCGACGGTCTGCCTCCACCTCGCGCCGACCGCGTCGAAGCGGATCTACCAGCAGCGGGTCGGCCGCGTCACACGCCGCCATCCGGGCAAGGAGGCGGGGATCGTCGTCGACTTCGTCCACCCCGCGACGAAGCACGACGACCCCGTGGTGACGCTGCATTCGCTGCTCGACCGCGACGTCTACCGCGGCGGCGCGATCGTCATCGGCCCGGTGCGCCGTGGCCGCGGGCGGCGTGTGCGCGTCGAGCGCCGCGTGCTGCCGGTGGCGGCGGACGAGAACCGGCGGATCGAGGTCTTCGAGCGGGAGCTGTGGCGGATCGCCGTCGAGCACCTCGACTGGGGCGAGCAGATCCAGTGGGCCGCCCTGGCGGGCGCGCGCGTCGCGCCGTCGGGCTGGCGCCGGGCGCGGGCGATGCTCCACTTCGACAAGACCGGCGAGCTGAAGTCGACCTTCCTGCTCACGGCCGTCACGCGGAACAAGAACCCGCAGCTGCGCCTGCGCGCGCTGCAGGAGATCGCCGCGTCGCGCGATCCCGAGGCGTTCGACCGCGCGCTGGACGAGGTCGTCAACTGGCCGCGCGAGGAGAAGCGCGAGGCCTGCAAGACCATGCTGCAGACGCTGGCCGAGAAGCGGGTCGGCCGGCGCGACCAGGCCGACGCGTGGATCTGGCGGATCGCGTCGTTCACCGCCGAGCTGCACGAGGAGTACGCCGTGCAGCGGTGGCCGGAGACGAAGCGGCTGCTCGGCCTGCTCGCGAACTCGTCCGGCGGGGGCCACGCGCGCAACGCGCGGCGGCTGGTCCACGCGACGCGCAAGCAGGACCGCCGGCTGTCGGCGGCGTTGCTGGCCGCGGCGACGCGGTACACGCACACGCCGGAGGCCGAGGAGGTCCTGCGCGGCGCCCGGACGCGGATGTCGCGCAAGCCGGCCTCGCTGTCGCGGGAGCTGCTGCGGAACTTCCCGAAGGGCAAGCGCGGCCGCGGCCGGCGCCGCAAGAAGAAGGGCGGCGAGCCGGAGACCGGGGTCGATCCGGAGCTGCTGGCCGTCACCGCGGCGCGGGACGGGGCGGACGTCGACGAGCTGTCCGTGGAGGAGTCCGCGGCGCTCGAGCAGGCGGCCGACGTCGGTGCCGAGGAGGTCCGCGAGGACGACGAGGCCGTGGGCGCGACGGAGCAGCACGAGGTCGGCGGCGACGCCGAGCCGTCGCGGCGCTCGAAGCGCTCGCGTTCGCGGCGGCGCCGCAAGGCCGCGGCGGCCGAGCCGGTGTCGGACGCC
>DATMVO010000347.1:0-4931 GCA_035563115.1 Solirubrobacteraceae bacterium | reverse complement strand
GCGACCACAGCGCCCGCCGCCGGTCGCCCGCCAGCGGGTCGCACGCGCCCGACCACGCGAGCGTCTCCAGCGCTGCCCGCCCGTTCCCCGCGCGCGACGCCAGGTCCTCCAGCGACCGGAACGGCCCGCCCTCCTCGCGCGCGCGGACGATCGCCTCGACCTCGCCGCGGCGGACGCCCAGCACGTACCCGAGGCCGATCCGCACCGCGCCGCCGCTGCCGTCGTCCGTGGTCTCTTCAATGGTGCAGCCGACCGCGCTGTGGCGGATGTCCGGCGGGCGCACCTCGATGCCGCGCAGCTGCGCCTCGTGGATGAGCGAGTCCGAGGGGTAGAAGCCCATCGGCTGCTCGTCGAGCAGCGCGCAGAGGAACTCGAGCGGCTTGTGGACCCGCAGCCACGCGGACTGGTAGGCGAGCAGCCCGAACGCCGCGCCGTGCGCCTTGGGGAAGCCGAAGCCCGAGAAGCCGACGACCATGTCCCACACGCGCTGCGCCAGCTCGGGCGTCACGTCGGGGTGCGTGCGCTGCGCGCCCGCGACGAACCCCTGGTGGTGCTCCTGCATCGCCGCCTGCGAGCGCTTGCGGCTCATCGCGCGGCGCAGCCCCTCGGCCTGACCGGGCGAGAAGCCGGCGAACGCCATCGCGACCTCGATCACCTGGTCCTGGAAGATGATCCCGCCGAGCGTCTCCTCGAGCACCGGCTCGAGCGACGGGTGCTCGTAGGGCACGACGTACGACGGGTCCTCGCGCAGCCGCTGGCGCCGCGCGATGTACGGGTTCACCGCGCCGCCCTGGATCGGGCCGGGGCGCACGATCGCGACCTGGATCGTGATCTCTTCCAGCGTCTGCGGCCGCGTCCGCCGCAGCGACGCCATCTGCGCGCGGCTCTCGATCTGGAAGACGCCGGTCGTGTCCGCCTCCTGGATCGACGCGAACGTCGCCGGGTCGTCGTACGGGATGCGCGACAGGTCGAGCGTCTCGTTCGTGCGCGCGGCGATGAGGTCGACGCACCGCTCGACCGCCGACAGCATCCCGAGCCCGAGCAGGTCGATCTTCAGGAAGCCGGCGTCGCCGCACGAGTCCTTGTCCCAGTGGACCATCTGGCGGCCGGTCATCGCGGCAGGCACGACCGGGCAGCAGTCGATCAGCGGCTGCGTCGCGACGATCATCCCGCCCGAGTGCTGGCTGAGGTGCCGCGGGAGCCCCTGCGCCTCGGCCGCCAGCTCCGCCAGCCACGCCCAGCGGCCGCCGGCCTCGCGCCGGCTCGCCCCGAGCGCGACGTCGATGTCCTTCGCGACCTCGCCCGACCACGCCTCCGACCCGCGCGCGACCCGCTCGATCTCCCCCGGCGGCAGGCCGAGCGCCTTGCCCAGCTCGCGGATCGCGCCGCGCGCCTTGTAGGTGGGGAACGCGGCGACGAGCGCCGACCGCTCGCGCCCGTACCGCTCGTGGATGCGCGGCAGCAGCACCTCGCGCACGTCGCGCGGGAAGTCGAGGTCGATGTCCGGCAGCGCCGTGATCTCCTCGTTGAGGAAGCGGCCGAGGAGGAGCTCGTTCTCGATCGGGTCGACGTGGCTGAGGCCCGTGAGGTAGCAGACGATCGAGGAGACCGACGACCCGCGGCCGCGGCCGGGCGGCAGCACCTGGCGGGCGGCGCTGGCGCCCCGCACCTCGCACGCGACCTCGCGCGCGAGCTCGAGCAGCTCGTGGTGGAGGTTGAAGAAGCCCGACAGGTTCAGGCCCGCGATCAGCTTCAGCTCGGTCTCCAGCCGGCGGACGGCCTCCTCGCGGTGCCGGTTGGACGCCGGGTAGCGGCCGTCGAACCGGCTGTGGCAGATCTCGGCGAGCTTGCGGTCGGCGTCCTCGTCCTCCGCGCCGGGGTACCGGTAGCCGAGGTCGCTCGTCAGGTCGAACGTGATCATGTCGGCGATCCGCCGCGTCTCGGCGACCGCCTCCGGGTGGTCGGCGAAGCGCGCCGTCATCGCCTCCGGCGACGCGAGGACGTGGGCGTGGTTGCCGCGCCGGAGCGGCTCGGAGGCGTCGAGCGTCGTGTGCTCGCGGATGGCGACGAACGCGTCCTGCAGCCGCGCGCGCTCGCGCGTGTGCGCGTGGACGTCGCCGGTGGCGACGCACGGCACGCCGAGCCGCTCGGCCAGCTCCGTCAGCTCGCGGTTGCGCATCCGGTCGTGCCGCTGGTACGGGCGCTGGAGCTCGATCCGCAGGCCGTCGCGGCCGAACGCGCCGAGCAGCCGCCGGACGGTGGGCTCGTCGTGGACGCCGTGCTCGGCGCAGCCGGTGAGGCAGATCAGCCCCTCCGCGTGCTCGGCGAGGTCGTCGAACGTGACGCGTGGGGCGTCGACGATCGGCCCGCCCGCGGGCGTGCGCGTGTGCGCGTGCGCCTTCGTGAGCAGCCGGCACAGGTTGCGCCACCCCTGCGCGTCGCGGACGAGCAGCGTGACGTGGCGAGCGCGCGGCGCCTCCGGGTCGCCGCGCAGGTCCGCCGTCGCGGAGCGGTGGGCCGGCCGCGTCCAGGGCGCGTCGATCACGTCGACCTCCGCGCCCTGGATGGCCTTCAGCCCCAACGCGGTCGCCGCCTGCGCGAACTCCATCGAGCCGTAGAGCCCGTTGTGGTCGGTCACCGCGAACGCCTCGTAGCCGAGCTGGGCCGCCGCCCCGGCGATCTCCGCAGGCAGCGACGCCCCGTCGAGGAACGAGAAGGCCGAGTGCGCGTGGAGCTCGACGTACGACACGAACACATGTTCGCACGCCCGGCCGATGGAACGCAGCGGCTGGGCGCCGTCATGCAGCGCGTCAGACGACGCACGTGCGGTCCCAGTCGGCCCACCCCGTCCCGGGCCGGTGCACGTACGCGGAGGTCAGCTGCGAGGTGTCGGTGCTCTTCGTCGTCTTCAGCCCGATGCCGGCGAAGTTCGGCCCCGAGGAGCGCTCCTCGTGGTCGTCCCGGAAGAACCGAACATCCACCCGCGCGGCGGTCGGAAGCTCGCGCATCAACGGCCCGAGCGCTGAGACGTCGCCGCCGAGCAGCCGTCGCGCCGGCCCGTCCAGCGGCGGGGCGGTGAGGTCGAGCCGCGCCTCGAACTGCGCGGTTCCGCCGCCCCTGGGGTCCAGCCCACCCGCCTGGGCCTTCGCGTTCGCCTTCCCCGTGCCGCGCACCACGAGCGCGTGCGGCACGAGCCCGCCGTTGAGCACCAGCTCCACCTCGACCTCGCCGCCGAGCGCGAGACCGGCGCTCGCCAGCGCCGCGGAGACCTCGACCGAGCCGGTGAGGTCATGGCTGAAGTACAGGCCGAGATCGTCCGTGCGGTGGTCCCTCCGAAGCCCGCCGCCGTAGCCGCCCATCAGCGCTGCCGCGCCCGGGTCGATGCCCAGCGCGCCGAGCGCCGCGGCCGCCTGCGCGGTGTGGTTGACCTCGAAGAACTGCTCGGCCGCCCCGTGCTCGTCCGCGGTGAAGGCGTCGAGCGCACCGGAGAAGACGCGGGTGACGTCGTGGGGCTCGTCGCGCAGCTTGTCGACGAGCGCGTCGGCCGCTGCGAGGGAGTCGACGTCGAAGGTCTGCCCGTAGGCGAAGTGCCCACCGGCCTGGCCTTTCAAGGAGACCTCGACGTCCTGCCCGAGGAGCTTCGTGTCGATGCCCGCGTCGACGCCGGCGGCGCCGCCCGTCCGCTGCACCATCCGGACGCGGTACCGGCCGTTCGAGAGGCGCTCGCGCGTGATGACGTAGCCGTTCTCCCCCGACCCGACGAGCGCGAGGACCTCGTCCTTCTGCCCCTTCGCCGTGGACGCGACGACGCACGCGTGTTCCTCGCCGTTCTCGTCGCAGTCGTCGCCGGTGACGATGCAGAGCGCGACGCGGACCTTGCGTCCGACCGCGTCCGCGACGTCGACGCCGGCGACCGTCGCGCCGGTGACGGCGAGGACGATCGAGACCAGCAGGACGACGGCGACGTACTCGATGGTGGACATCGCCGAGGAGCCTGATCGGGATCGTGTGACGGATCAGCACGTCTTCGCAACAACTCTGCGCAGCTCCTGATCAGTGCGTCACCAGCATGGGGCGGTGGTACACTCGCGCCGTGCCGACGACGCGTCCGAGGTACCAGGTGACGGACACCGGCCGTGTTGGCGCGCTTCTCGATCGGGCCGCCGCCGCGTGGCCCGACATCGCGCACGACCGCAAGCGCCTGCTGCTCCGGCTCGCCGAGACCGGCGCGGAGCACCTGCCGCAGCCCGCCGACGACCTCGACGGCACCCTGCGCGACCATGCCGGCCAGTGGGTCGCGATCCGGGACGGGCGGCTGCTCGTCGCCGCGGACGACGCGACGGCCGTCGTCACGTGGCTCCAGGAGCACGGCGAGCGCGCCGAGGAGCTCTATCGCGTACCGGCGTCCGTGGAGGATCTTCCGGCCGAGCACGGTCTGACGTGATCGCGTTCCGCTCCGTGCCCGCGGGCCGCGACGCGAAGGTCGCACTGCCGCTGCTCGACGTCTACGTCGATCGGGCGATGACGATCCCGCAGACGAGCCTCCTCGACACGGGCGCGCGCGGTGTCCGGCTGAGCGCGGAGATCGCCCGAGCCGTGGGGGTGGAGCTGCCCGCAGAGCCGAACGCCCCGGACGTGATCGTGGGCGGCGTCCGCAGTCAGGTCCACCTCGTGTCGCACCGGCTGAGCGTCGAGCTGGACGGCAGGCCGGTCACGTGGGACGCGGAGGTCGCGTTCTGCGCCCCGTGGCCGCACCCGTTCGGCCTACTCGGGATGACGGGCTTCTTCGATGCGTTCGACCTCGTGCTGCAGGGCCGCGACGAGCGGTTCGCCTTGACGCCGCGGGGCTGAGCTGGCGGCTCAGGCGGCGAGCGGGAGCGCGAGGGCGCAGGCCGCCGCGAGCGCGACGAGGAGCGCGTCGAGGCCGCGGA
>DATMVO010000346.1:0-3059 GCA_035563115.1 Solirubrobacteraceae bacterium | reverse complement strand
TGCGATCGCGCCGCACGGTCTGGCGGGCGGGCGCGATCGAGCTGCCACGGCTCGCCGTCGCGCTCTCCACCCGCGGCGACCTCGCGTGGACCGGTCCGCCGCGCGCCGGCGACCACGTCAACCGCGTCATCGTCCGCCCCGCCGGCCGGCGGCCACGGCCGGTGGACGACGACGCGGACCACCTGGGCTTCGAGGATCGCGGGACGCTCCACGTCGTCTCCGAGCTCAACGTCCGGTTCCACGACCTGCGCCCGCCGCTCGTCCGCGACGGGTGCCCGGTGCGGACCGCGTTCCGCCCCGCCCTCGACGCCCAGGGGATCCTCGTGACCGCCGCCCGCTACGACGATCCAGCCGACCCGGACCAGGAGGGCATCGACGTCCTGCGCGTCTGCCTGCGGGGGGAGAACACGGACCGGACGATCGTGGGCGCGCTGCTCGGCGACCCGGTCCTGGCGGCGCCGCCCCACGTCCTCTTCGCGACCCGCGAGGGCAAGTACTGCCAGGAGATCCACACGCTCACGCTCGTCGACGTGCGCACGCTGCAGCCGGTCAAGCGCGCGAGCGTGGACTGCCTCCATCTCGTCGATCCGCGCCTGGACGGCGACACGGTGACGTGGACGGACCCGGTCCTAGGGCCGCAGCGCGTGGTGCTGGAGTAGGACACTGGCGCGATGGGGGCCTGAGGGGTTACGGTCGGCCGATGCGCCTGTCCCTCCTCCCCATCCCCGTCCTCGCCGCGCTGATGATCGCGGCGCCCGCGCAGGGTGCGACGCGCGACGACGTGGCGGTCGCCGAGGCCGACGCGAGCGAGATCGCCGTGTGGGGCAAGGTCGTGGCGTGGCGGGAGGGAACGAAGGTCGTCGTGCGCAAGGCAGACGGGACGCAGCGGACGTTCACGACGCGCGGCTCGGCGGCCGGCCTCACCGTCGGGCCGAACGCGGGCGGCCGGATCGTCGCCGTCTTCCCGCACTGCACGAGCGCGCGAGCGTGCCGCTTCCGGCGGGTCGACGTCGCGAGCGGCCGGGCGGCGTTCGTCCCCGGCATCAAGGGCCGGCTGAGCACGCCGGTGCTGCGCCGCGGGATCCTGATGTGGATCGACGAAGCCGCGATCCGCAGCCGCCGGCTCGCGGGCGGGCGCGTCGCGCGGGAGGATCTCGGCCGCGGCCCGCTCGCGCTCACCGGCCTCGACCACGACGGCCGCAGGTTCGCGGTCACCGGCGACACCGAGCGCGACGACGCCGCGGACGGCGGCATGTCGGAGGTGCGGCTCGGGCGGATCGGGCGGCGCGGGACCAAGCGCCGCGCGGGCACGAGCTACAGCCAGGAGTACCAGGCGATCCTGCGCCCGCGGCTGACCCCCACCGGCGTCGAGGTGCTGAGCGACGACGTCGAGGTGTTCGTGCCCGGCACGGTCTACGAGCGGGTCATCCGCTTCCCCGACAGCGGCGCGCGCTCGTCCAAGCGCAGCTTCGGCGTGCCGTTCACCGCGATCGCGACCGGCGGGGGCGGGACCGCGATCCTCCAGTCGCCGGGCACGGAGGGCTGCGGCGTCCTGGCCGACCGGCCGGGCGAGGACGTGGAGGAGCCGACCGTCATCGGCGCGACCTGCCGCGTCGTCCTCGCGGGCGCCGCGCCGTTCAGCCGCGACACGCGCCGGACGGTGCCGGAGGTCGCCTTCACGCGCACGGCCACGCGCGCGAGCGGCCGGGTGCAGCGGCGGCTCGTCGCACCGACGGGCCGGACGAGCGGGAAGCAGGGCGTCGCGAACGTGCAGGTCCGGCTCGTGCCCGGCAGCGCGGACGAGGGCTTCGGCCCGACCGGCGTCGACCTGACCACCGACGCGCAGGGCCGCTTCACCACCCCGCTCGCCGGCGCGCTGCGGACGAGCCCGCTCGGCGCCTTCCTCGTCGCGCCGCCGCGGGCGTTCGCCCCGGCGCTCCGCCACCCGCCGGATCCCGAGTCCGAAGGCCGCTAGACCGTCCGCAGCGCCGTCGTTGGCGCCATCCGCGACGCCCGCACCGCCGGCAGCAGCCCCGCCACCGCGCCGATGAGCAGCGCGGAGCCGATCCCGCCCGCCCACGCCTCGGCGGGGATCACGACCGCCCACCCCTTCGCGCCCGCGTAGACGGCGGTCGCCCCCGCGCCCGCGACCACGCCGACCGCCCCGCCCGCCACCGCGAGGAGGGTCGACTCGGCGAGGAACTGCGTCCGGATCTGCGCCTTCGTCGCCCCCAGCGCCCGGCGCAGGCCGATCTCCGACCGCCGCTCGAGCACCGAGATGATCATCGTGTTCGCCACGCCGACCGCGCCCACGATCAGCGCGACGACGCCGAGGCCGAGGAAGAGGCTGTCGAACGCGCCCGCCGCCGCGGCGCGGGCGGTGAGGGCGTCGGACGGCTGGCTGACGTCGACCTCGCTCGGCGCCTGCGGGCTCGCGGTCGGCGCGAGGAGCGCCTGCACCGACGCCTCCGCGCCGGTCGCGGTGCGGACGTAGATCGAGCTCGGCGGCCCGGGCTCCGCCTCCCCGCGCGCGAGGCTGACGTAGCCCAGGTACCGCCGCGCGGCCGGATATCCGACCAGCGCGCTGCTGTCGATCTCGGGCGCCAGCGGCGACGGCTGGAGCACGCCGGCGACGGAGAACCACCGGCCGCCGAGCCAGATCCGCTGCGTCGGGTGGAGCCGGTCGATCCCCAGGCGCTCCGCGGCGGCTGACCCGAGCACCGCGACCGGCACCTCGGCGGTCCCCGCGTTGAGCCACGTGCCGCGCGCGAGACCCGTGCCCAGCACCGCCGGCAGGTTGAGCCCCGCCGCGCGCACCTGGAGCCCACCGCTCGCGCCCGCCGGGACGAGCGAGCTGCGGTAGACCTTCGCGTCCGGCAGCAGGCCGGTGTGGGCGACGCTCCCGACGCCGCCCAGGTGGCCGATCCGCGCGGGCGCCTCGGCCGGGAGCTGCGCCGCGCCGCCGGTCAGGCGCTGGCCGGCCTCGGCGGTGAGGAGGTTGGTGCCGAGCCGGTCGATCTCCGCCAGCAGCCCCGCCTGCGAGGAGGACGAGAGGCCGA
>DATMVO010000345.1:0-6586 GCA_035563115.1 Solirubrobacteraceae bacterium | reverse complement strand
CGAGGATGTTGCGCTCGGTCGGCCGGTCGGTGTGGTTGAGGATGTCGGCCAGCGACTTCACACCGCCCGACGCCGCGTACTCCTGCGTGATGACCGAGGAGAGCTTCTGGCGGATGACGCGCTCGACGACCTCGACGACGTCCGGGGCGAGCTCCGACATCGTCGCGACCCGCGCGGCGACGTCGGCCTGGACCTCGGGCTCGAGCTCGGAGAGCACCTGCGCGGCGAGCGTCGTGTGGAGGTTCGCGACGACGAGGGCGACGGTCTGCGGCGCCTCGTTGGAGAGGAAGGCGATGATCTGCTCCGGCGGCGTCTTGCGCAGGAACTCGAACGGCCGCCGCTCCATCGTGGCCGACAGGCGGGCGATGATGTCCGCGGCGCCCTCGGCGCCGAGCGAGCGCTCGAGCACCTCGCGCGCGAAGTTCACGCCGCCCTCGGCGTAGAGCTCCAGCGCGTCGGCGGTGGCGACGAACTCGGTGAGCACCGCGGTGCTGACGGCGGGGTCGACCTGACGGAGCTTGGCCATCTCGAGCGAGATGACCTCGATCTCCTCCGGCGGCAGGTGCTGGAGGATCTCCGCGGCCTGCTCGGGGCCGAGCGAGACCAGCAGCGTGGCCGCCTTCTCGCGGCCGCGCAGGCCGGAGGAGCCCGGGGCCCCCACGGGCGGGGTGACGGCGACGTCGGTGCCGGGCATGTCGGTGCTCTCGGGCACGGCGGGCAGAGCAGCCATCACGCGTCCTCCGCCATCCAGGCGCGCAGCTGCTGCGCGACCTTCTCAGGCTCCTTGGCGGCGATCTCCTCGGCGCGCCGGCGGATGTCGTTCTTCGGCCGGCCGAGCTCGGCGGTCGGCGCGGCGGCCTCCAGCGCGGCGAGCGGCTGGGGCGCGTTGATCTCGCGGAGCCAGACCGGCTCGCCCAGCGCCTCGCCCTCGCGCTTCTTGAGCGAGCGGCGGACGAAGAAGAGGAAGAGCAGCGTGGCGAGCCCGAGGCCGCCCCACTTGATGTAGCCCAGGTAGTCGGCGATCGGGTCCTTGGCCTCGGTGACCGGCGCCTTGGCGAACGGCACCCGCGAGGTGGTGATCGTGTCGCCGCGGGCGGCGTCGATGCCGGCCGCGCTGGCGACCGCCTGCTGGAGCTGGGTGGCGACGCCCGCGGGCACCGACGCGTCGAGGACGACGCCGATCGACTGGCGCTCGAGGGCGCCGGGGGCGATCTCCGTGGTGCGCTCGGTCACGTCGACGGCGTTCTCAACGTTCTCGCTGTTGCGCTCGTAGTTCGAGTCGCCCCCGCCGGCGCCGTTGGCGCCCTGGTAGCCGGGGACGTTGGTCGGCGTGCCCGCCGCGCCCTGCGCGCCGGCCGCGCCGGAGCCCGCGAGGGTCTCCTCCTCGGTGACCTGCTTGAGCGGCTGGCCGCGGCGCGGGCCCCAGGTGCGCTTGCGCTCCTCGGCCTTGTCCATGTTCAGCGTGGACGAGACCTGGACCTGGCCCTTCTCGGGGCCGACGGCGCGGGAGACGAGCGCGGTGAGCTGCGCCTCGAGGTTCTGGTTGTACTTCTGCTCGGCCGCGAGCTTGGCGGTGGCGCCGTCGCCGGCCGCGCCGCCCTCCTTCGGCCAGAGCATCGTGCCCGTGCCGTCCGTGATCGTGACCTTGTCGAGCGACAGGCCCTCGACGGACGAGGAGACGAGCTGGGCCATGCCGCGCACGGCGGCGGGATCCAGGCCGTTGGAGGAGCCGGAGAGGAGCACGGCCGCGGTGGCCGGCTTCTTGTCCTCGGCGAAGAGCGCGTCCTCGGGCATCACGAGCTGGACCTTGGCGCCGTTGACGCCGTCGACCTGCTGGATCGTGTTGGCGATCTCGCCTTCGAGCGCGCGCTGGTAGTTCACCTGCTGCTGGAAGTCGCTCGTACCCATCTTCTGCTTGTCGAAGAGCTCGAAGCCCGGCTGGCCCTTGGCGCCGGTGAGGCCCTGGGAGGCCAGCGCGATGCGTGCCTTGGCGGTGTCGGCCGGCAGGACCGCGATGGCGGTGCCACCGGACTCGATCTTGTAGGCGATCGCCTGCTCGTCGAGCGCGGCGGTGATCTTGCCGGTCTCGGCCGGGTCGGCGCCGGAGACGAGCGTCTCGTACGCCGGCGCGGTGGCCATGCGGAAGAGCAGGAAGAGCACCACGATGGTGATCAGGCTTCCTGCGGCAAGGCCGATCTTGGCCTTCGTGGAGGAGTTCTGGATGAGGGGGACGAGCTGGCTCACGGGGGGACGTGCCTAGTTCGGGATGAGGCGGGGGTGTGTTCAGGTGGTCGGCCGCTAGACCTGAGTCCTGAACACCTCTTGGAACGACTCGACCGACTTGTCGCGCAGGGTGGCCGCGAGCTGCATCGACAGCTGGGCCTTCTCGACCGCCATGACGACCGCCGAGGCGTCCGTCGCCTGGCCGGTCGCGAGCGCCTGGCTCTGGGCCGCGGCGTCGGTCTGCAGGTCCTTGAGGTTCCCCAGCTGCTGGGAGAGCATGGAGCCGAAGCCCCCGCCCGAGGCGCCGTCGGCGCCGTCGATCTTGCTGGTGCCGTCGTTCTCGATGGCCGGCCCGATGGGGCTCGAGCCCGGTGCGGCGACGGACCAGTCGAGGCCGCCGCCGATCGCGGAGGTGATGCCGTCGATCGGCATCAGCGGAGGATGTCGAGGGTCTTGGAGAACATGTTCTTCGCCGTCTGGATGGCGGTGACGTTCGCCTCGTAGCCGCGCGAGGCGGAGATGAGGTCGACCATCTCGGTGACCGAGTTGACGTTCGGCATCTCGACGTAGCCCTCCGCGTTCGCGTCCGGGTGGCCCGGGTCGTAGACGAGCTTGTTGGGCGCGTCGTCCTCGGTGATCCCGGCGACCTGCACGCCGCCGGCGGACTGCGCGCCGCGGCCCGTGCCCATCGCGGAGGTGAGCATGGAGCCGAAGCTGCCGCGGCCGGTCTCCTGGAGGACGACCTCCTTGCGGCGGTACGGGTTGCCGTCGGCGCCACGCGTGGTCTGGGCGTTCGCCAGGTTCTCGGCGGTGACGTCCATCCGCAGGCGCTCGGCGGTGAGGCCCGAGCCCGAGGCGTTGATCGCGTCGAACATGCCCATGGCTAGCGGCCCCCGATCGCGGTGCGCAGGATGGACGAGCGGCTCTTGACGACGGTCGCGAGCGACTCGTACATCAGCGAGTTCTGGGCCAGCGAGGTGGCCTCCTTGTCGACGTCGACCGTGCCGCCGTCGGCGCGGACCGCGCCTTCGCCGGTGGGCTGCATCGAGAAGGTGGTCTGCTCGAGGGCGGGCTTGCCGCCGGCCATGGCGCGCTGGAGCGCGCCCTGGAAGTCGACGTCCTTGCGCTGGTAGCCGGGGACGTTCGCGTTGGCGAGGTTGTCGCTCAGCGCCTGCTGACGCAGGGAGGCGCCGCTCATGGCGCGCTCGAGGGCGACGGACGTGATGTCGAACAGAGGCAAGGGGAAGGGTTCTCTCGTAGGGGCGGACGTCCGTGTCCGGTCCTGCGCCACCCTTCCTTGGGCGACGCTCCGGTCATCGGCTGCGACCGGACGGACTTGAGGGCGGGCGGCCCGCCGGATCGGCGGGCGCGTGCTCGCGGGAGGCGTCGCTAGGCGACGCGGGCGTACGCGCGCACGGCCTGGCCGCGCGTGTCGACCGCCTTCATCTCACGGCGCGTGACCGTGAGAGCGGCCTGCAGGGCGGCCGTGGTGGCCATCTGGAGGCTGGCGGCGCGCTCGAGGTGCGGGCGGGCGGAGGCCGGCGGCGTCGCCGGGAGGGTGGCGATCAGCGCGCGGCGCTCGGCCGCGAGCGCGGAGAGCTCGTCGTAGCGCTCGCCCGCGACCATCGCATGCTCACGCTCGGCGAAGCCGACGAGCGCCGCGTACGGGTCGCTGCCGGTCATGCCTCGCGACCCGCGATCTGGGCCCAGGAGTCGCGCAGCTCGCCCATCATGTCGACGACGGTGTCGATCTTGTCGGCGTCCTTGTTCAGGCGCGCCTCGCGCAGCTGGGACTGGAAGAAGAGGTAGAGGTCGCGCAGGCTGGTGGCGATCTCGCCGCCCTTGTCGTAGTCGAGCGTCGACAGGAGCTCGGCGATGATCGCCTCGCCGCGCTGGAGGGCGGTGTTCGTGCGGGCGATGTTGTTCGCGCGCATGGCGGCGCTCGCCTGACGGAGGAAGCGGCCGGCGCCGTCGTACAGGAGGACGACGAGGCGACCGGGCGACGCGGTCAGGATGTCGTTCGAGGCGTAGGACTGCTGGGGAGCGGCGTAGGCGGCCACGTGGGGACTCCGTCGTCGGGGGACTGGTGACGTTCAGGTGATCGGCCCAGACCGGCTCGGTTTGAGCCGGTCTGGACACGTGATCGGCGCTTGCGCGCCAGGAGGGGCTGGACTAGTTCCAGGAGGGCAGCGAGTTGATCTGGCCCGAGAGCCAGCTCTGCTGCGACTGCGACGAGTTGAGCGCGGTCTCGAGGGACGCGAACTGCTTGCGGTAGCGCTCTTCGATCTTGGTGAGGCGGCGGTCGAAGTCCTCGACGCGCGTGGTGATCCGCTTGATCTGCTCGTCGGCGCTGTCCTTCGACCGGGCGATGTAGCCGGTCGCGGCCTTGCCGATCGGGTCGAGCACCTTGTCGAGGCCCTGCGAGAGGCCGTCGACGCCGCTGCCGCCGAGGGCGTTGCGGACGGCCGCCGGGTCGGCGCTCAGCGCCGCCGTCAGCTTCGTCGCGTCGAGCGTGATCTTGCCGAGCTTGCCGTCGGCGGTCGTGGTGCCGGACTCGGTCGCCTTCGCGACGCCGATGCCCAGCTCGGAGAACGAGTCCAGGACGCCGGGCGTGCTGTCGAGCTTGGTGACGTTGGAGCGCAGCTGCGAGAGCAGCGACTGGAGCTGCGAGTCACCCCGGAGGATGCCCTTGCCCATGTCGCTCTGGGTCGTCGCGTTCTTGACCTTCTGCTCGGTCAGCTTGGTGTTGACCGTCTCGATGGTCGCGTTGTACGCGGAGACGAACGCCTCGACCTTGCCCTTGACCTTCTCCGGGTCCACGCCGGGAGGCGTGACGGAGAGCGTCGAGGAGCCGACGGCCTTGAGCGTGAGCTGGATGCCCGGCAGGCCACCCGCCTCGACGACCGACTTGTTCGTGTCGGTCTGGCGGACGCCGTTGACGCTGTACTGCGTCAGCTGGCCGAGCACCGCGGGGGCGCTCTCGTTCATGCCGGCCTGCGTGATCGCGCCGCCCAGCTCGCGCGAGGTGAGCACGAGCTTGTTGTTGACCACGCCCGCGTAGACGCCGACGCCGTCGGTCTCGTTGATCTTCTTGGCCGCCTCCGCCGCGTCGGCGGTGGCGGTGAGATCGACCGACTTGCCGTTGATCGTCACGTTCGACTTCGTGTAGTCGTACGTGCGCTGCTCGGCGCGGGCGAGCTGGTGGACGTCGACGGTGACGGCGCCCGCGGGGGCCCCGGTGCCGGTGATCGACGCGGAGACCTTCGTCTCGTCCGACGAGGTCGCCTTCTGGACGTTGCCCCAGGTCAGCGCGGAGCGGAGGTCGGTGACCGCCGTCGAGAGCGCGCGCATCTGCCGTGCGACGTCCTCGAGCGCGGTCTTCCGCGCCTCCTCCTTCTTCTGCTGGTTCTGCAGCAGGGTCTTCGGCTGGGCCTCGAGGGCCATCAGCTGCGTGATCATGGTCTCGGTGTCCAGCCCTGAGGCGAGGCCACCGAGGCTTATGCCAGCCACGGTTGCTCCCTTCCTGCGGCGAGCGCGAGGGCCTCGGTCGGCGGGATCTGCCGCAGCAGCTTGCCCTCGCCGTCGAAGACCTCGATGCGCATGCCGGTCTCGGTCATCTCGAAGTGCAGGACACGGTCGGCGGCGCGCAGCTCCTCGTACGCGCGTGCTGCCGCCTGGACGGCTTCCAGCGCCACCTCCGCCGGGGTCTCCGGCTCGTCGCGGCGCTGGGCCTCGGCGAGCGGGTTCGCCGGCGCGGCGATCTCGGGGTAGGACGTGACGTCGGCCGCCGGCGGAGGGCCGGTGGTCTCCGGCGCGGCCACGATGGGTGCGGGAAGCCTGGGGATCGACATGTCCGGTGCCTCTGACATCGGCATCGCGATCTGGACCTGAATCCGACGTCCGTCTACGCCGCGACGGCGAGCGCGCGGAGGATCCCGGCCGCGTCGGCGTGGGACGGGTCGAGCTCGACGGCGGCCTCGGCGAACTCGCGGGCGTCCGTCGCGTTGCCGTGCGCCGCGGCCACCCGGGCCAGGCCGGTGAGCGCGGCGGCGTCCGGGCCGTTCAGGTCGCAGGCGCGGGCCCACTCCTCGGCGGCGCTGTCGACGAAGCCGCGGCGCAGGTACATCTGCGCCAGGTGCTCGTGGCGGTCGCGGGCGGGGACGCCGAGGATCCGCTCGGCGAGCGGTGCGAGGGCGCCGAAGGCGTCGAACGCGTCGATCCGCAGCAGAGCCTCGAGCGAGGTGATGAGGAGGCCGAACGCGGGGGCGGGGATGGCGGGCTCGGGCGCGTCGGCGAGGCCGGCGTTCGTGGCCCACGCGGTGAGCAGCGCGGCCTCGGCGGCGGGGACGCCGGCCTCCGCGGC
>DATMVO010000344.1:0-6442 GCA_035563115.1 Solirubrobacteraceae bacterium | reverse complement strand
GGCGGCTGGCGCGTCGAGGCGACGCTGCCGCTCGACCGCGTGCGGGCGCGCTCGTGATCGGCGTCCTGCTCGCCGACGACCAGGCCCTCGTGCGGGCCGGGTTCCGCGCGCTGCTCGCCGCGCAGGCGGACATCGACGTGGTCGGCGAGGCCGGCGACGGGGTCGAGGCGGTGGAGCTCGCGCGGCGCCGGCGGCCCGACATCGTGCTGATGGACGTGCGGATGCCGCGGATGAACGGCCTCGACGCGACGCGGCAGATCACCGAGGCCCCGGCGCTCGCGGGCACGCGCGTGGTGGTGCTGACGACGTTCGAGCTGGACGAGTACGTCTTCGGCGCGCTGCACGCCGGAGCGTCCGGGTTCCTGCTCAAGGACATCGACCCGCCCGACCTGCTGACCGCCGTGCGTGTCGTCGCGGGCGGCGAGGCGCTGCTCGCGCCGCGGCTCACGCGCCGGCTGATCGAGGCGTTCGTCGCGGGCGAGCGCGCCGCACCGGTCGACGACGGCCGGCTGGACGAGCTGACGCCACGCGAGCGCGAGGTCCTCGCGCTCGTCGGCCGCGGCCTCAGCAACGCCGAGATCGCCGACGCGCTCACACTCTCCCCGCTCACCGCCAAGACCCACGTCGCGCGGCTCTTCGGCAAGGTCGGTGCCCGCGACCGCGCGCAGCTCGTCGTCGCGGCCTACGAGTCCGGCCTCGTCGTGCCTGGCGCGCCCGGCTGACGCGCGACATACTCCGCCCGCGATGAAGCTCTACGTCTGCTGGGGAACCTGGAAGCGGCCGGGCATGGGCCCGCACGGCACGCACTTCTGCGGCACCGCCTACCACGCGCTGCGCGAGGCCGGCCACGACCCGGCGGTCGAGCGGACCTACGGCCTCGGCAAGCTCGGCCCGCGTCTCAACCCGACGCGGCGCAAGATCGAGCAGCTCACCGGCAACGTCTTCGTCCCGACGCTCGTCCTCGACGACGGCACGGTCGTCGACGGCTCCGAAGCCATCGTGGCCTGGGCCCGCGCGAACCCCGCCACGCCCGCCTGACCGCCGGCTTAGCCTGGCGCACGCGCGGCCCTTCACCGCGAAGCGCGCGCTTGCGCGTCGCGCTCCTCCGCGCGAAGCAAGGAGCGGTGAGGGCGCAGTGTCCGGTACCGCCGCCAAGAGGCTGATGTTCATGCAGCGCGGGTTCCGCTCGCCTCGCTCGGGCTCTCGACGTACCGGACCACCCGGGCGCCGACAGCGACTAACGTTTCGAGGCGTGACTTGGTCTTATCGCGGTCGCAGCCTGTATGGCGTTCTCGCCGAACTCGTACCGGCCCGGGCGACTGCCGGGGAAACGAGCATCACTCGACAGAAGGAAACGGTCGACAATGACGCCGAGGCCGTGGAACTCGACTCGGACCTCGACGGGTCCGAGGCCATCTACGCTCGGCTGAGCGGTCGCGCGCTCCCTGGCTATGGCTTCGGAGAGACGCGGATGACCAAGACCATCGAGACTGTCGACGAAGAGCCGACGCATCACCACCACGATGACCCCTCCGGCCGCTGAGTTCACCCCGTGGCGCCTCGACGCCGAAGAGCCCCTGACGCTCTACCGGTTGTTGAGCCAGTCTGCGCCGGCGTCCGCGTCCTTCGGCGAGACGCGCATCACCGCGACGAAGGAAACGATCGACGACGACGTCGAAGACGTCACCGACGACGACATCCTCGAGCTCTGACCACGGCCATCATCATCGGCAGCCGCGCCGACGAGCACGTACAGGCGGTCCTTGCCGCGAATGACCGACTCGAGCCGCTGTTGGTCGACGCGTCGACGCTTGAGACCGCGAACTTCGCGCTACGTGACTCACAGACGCTCGATGTCGGTCACGGAGCCGAGCGACGGTCGGTCCAGCTCTCAGGCGCGCGAGGCTGGGTGCGGCGGCTCAGCCCACCGGGTTGGCGGGCCGGGACGGTTGCAGGGTCGCGGGCGTCGGCCGAGCGTGCGGCGTTCATCGCACTCGTCGTCGGCGTGGCAAGTCATCCGGGTGTCGACTGGCTCACCTCGTACCCGCAGCTGCTCTCCACCGAGAACAAGCTGCGGCAGGCGGCTCACGCTCACCGACTGGGCATCGATACCCCCCGCACCGCCGTCGTCAACAGCGTGGGCGACATTCCCGAGGACCTTGGTGACGTGGTCGTGGTCAAGCCACTCGGGCCGGGTCACTTCACCGAGCCGAGCGGCGAGGCACGCGTCCTGTGGGCCCAGCACCTACGTCGCGACGATCCGCGCCTCGCAGCTCTAGCAGGTGCACCGTTTCTCATCCAGGAGCGAATCCCAGCGCGCCGCCACCTGCGTGTCGTCACGTGCGGCTCGAGGTCCTGGAGCTGCGAGCTGACAGCCGACGGCTTGCCGCTGGACTGGCGGCAGAGTGAGCAGGCCCACCGCAGCTTCCGCGTGGCACCGGAACCCGAACTGGAAGCACGCGCACGAGCACTCGCCGACGACCTCGATCTCGGGTACTCGAGCCAGGACTGGCTCGACACGGGCACGCGCCAGGTGTTCATCGATCTCAACCCTGCCGGGCAGTGGCTCTTCCTTCCTGAACCGGTGTCCGCGCACGTCACTGAGTCCATCGCGGCGCACCTCGCCGGCCCGTAGGCTTGCTGCGGATGCGCGTGCGCCTGCGTGAGTTCGCCCACAGCCAGTTCGTCTTCCTCGCGCACGTCGTGAGTCTGATCCTGCCTGGCAGGCAGCTCCCCTTGTTCGACGCTGACCAGCTCATCCCGTCTGATGTCAGTCATTGGGATACCGACGAGCTCACGATCCTCATTGAGGAGGGGCGGCGCCAATCGGATCGTCAGCACACCGATCTCCAGGCGCTCCGGGGTCGGGCCCAGTGGCTCTTCACCGTCGCGGTGACCGCGCTGGCGGCACTCTGCACAGGGCTCGTGTCGACCAAGCCGAACGGGCTGCCCGCGGTTCTCTGGGTCGCAGGGGTCATCGCCCTTGTCTACGGAATCGGCGGCGCGGCGAGCGTCATGGTGGCCAGAGCCGACCTCAGGTCCATTCACACCGCAGTGCTCAGTTCTCAGCGGCAGCCCGTCAACCTCGCGCTCGCCCAGGCGTACGCGCGGATGATGTCGGAGGGTGAGAACACCTTCGCGACCCGTCTTACCGTGTTCCGCCAGTCGGTCGTGTGGTGCCTGTGCGGTGGTTACGGCGGCCTTCTCGCCGCACTGATGGGGACCTGAGCGTGGGCGCGATTGCGGAGGAGCAGGTCGTCGCACTCGTCCAGCACGCCGCTGCGCTCCTCTCGGAGTCCGGACCAGACCAAGCCGAGTCGGTCGATCGGGCCATCGGCGCGCTTGAGCAAGCGCTCGGTCTCCTCTCCGTCGGACATCGCGCTGCCCGTGGGACGGTCCTGGTGAACCTTGGCGTGGCGTTCCGTGCGCGCCTTCATGGGGACGCAGTCGCGAACCGTGATCGTGCCGTCGACCTGTTCGCAGAGGCGCTGAAGCTGCGCGACCGCGAGCGCGAACCAGTGGAGTGGGCTCGCGTGCAGAACGCGCTCGGGGTCGCTCTCTACGAACGCCTGTCCGGGGATCCGCTCGCCAATGGACGTGATGCCATCGGCGCGCTCTCCGCCGCCTTGAAGGTGCGACGCGCGCTCGGTGATCCCGACGACGTGGCGATCACGCTGACGAACCTCGCCAACGTTCTCGCACGCCAGGCCGGTGCCGACCGCAACCACAACATTCAGCAGGCAGTCGAGCACTATCGCGAAGCGCTTGCGCTGCTCGACCCGGACAACGTCGACACGCGTGCCGCGGTCCGGTTGAACCTGGCCTCCGCTCTTTTGGACCTCCCGCTAGGCGATCGCGCGGACAACGTCGAAGAGGCGATCGCAGCGCTCGAAGCTGCGCTCTCCGACCTGGATGGCCACGAGCACGATGCAGCGGAGCTTGCACTAGCCAACGCGTTGGGGTTGCGCCTGCGGGGCAGCAAAGCAGACAACCTCGAACGAGCGATCGCATTGGCTGAGGCGGTCCTGGATCGCCGGCGACGAGCGGCCAGCGCGTATCGTCAGGCCTCGGCGATGAACAGCCTCGGCATCCTGTACGGACGCCGGATCCGCGGTGGCCGAGCCGACAACCTGGACCGTGCCGTGAGCCTTTACCGTGAAGCGCTCGCGATCTACACCCCGGATCGGTATCCCGGCGACCGGGCAGGCACGTTGAACAACCTGGCGACGGCGCTTCGCGCTCTTCCTCTCGGTGACCGGCACGCCAACGAAGAAGAGGCTGCGGCTGCGCTCCGGGAAGCTCTGGCCGTCTACACACGCGACCGCGATCCCTTCAGCTGGGCTGGCACGATGTCGAACCTCGGCACGACGCTCTTCGAGCGGCGCACCGGCAATCTGAGCGCGCACATCGATGGCGCGATCGTCGCCTACGAGCAGGCGCTGGAGGTACGGACGCGCCAGGAGCACCCGTGGGAGTGGGGAGCGACCGAGTTCAACCTCGGCCAGGCGCTGTGGCGCCGCCACCATCGCGATCGGCTTGCAGATCTCCAAAGAGCGGTCACTGCCCTAGAGAAGTCGCTGCTCGTCCGTACGCGGGAACTTTCGCCCGACGAGTGGGCCGCGAGCCAGAGCATGCTGGCAGTCGTGCTCGACGAGCTCTCGGGGTTGACAGGCGCAGACGACCGAGCTGAAGCGGCCGAACAGGCATACCGTCAGGCGTTGGAGATCTACGAGCCTGGATCGTTCCCCTTCGAGGCACGCGCCAACGCGAACAACCTTGCGGGCCTGTTGCTCCGCCGCGGTCGCCCCGCACCCGCGCTTGAGGTCGCACTCCAAGGCCTGCGGGCGGCTGAGGCGCTATACCTCGCGGCGCCGACGGAAGAGGGACGCGAGATCGAGCTCGACGACAACGCTCGCCTCTACCGAATTGCGGCTGAGGCCGCGATCGAAGCCGGGAAGTCCGACGCAGAGATCTTCGCACTTGCAGAGGCCGCTCGGGCTCGCTTGCTCGGCGACTGGCTCGCCGTGGGGGAGCTTCCTGTACCCGCCGCGCTCAATGACGACGAGGTTGCATGCGAGCGGCGTCTCGCGGGTGAACTGCGCGCCGCTCTGCGTCGCGCTCGTGAACTCGAGAGCAGCCCAGACCGCCAAGGCGCCGTCGTCGAGGCCCGCAGGCTTCGCGAGGGACTCGACGCGGTTTGGACGCAGATAGGCCGAAGTCTGGAGGGCGCCGCGTACGTCGCACGTCGGCGCGGGGAGCCGATCGGTGCCGCGCAGCTCGAATCGTGGCTGGATGCCCAGCCCGGCCGCACCGGGATCGTCGTGTTGTCGCCACTGAGCGACGGACCGGTCGCATTCGCTGCGGCATCCGGTCAGCCGATCGAGCGCGTTCCGCTCTCGGTAACACACAATGAGGTCGCGGCGTACATCACCGACCTGGAGCAGGAGGTGATCGACAGTCGCGGGCCGCTGTCATCCGCGGAAAGCTGGAGACAGATCGGCGAGCAGGTCCTTGCCCCCGCCCTCAACCGACTTCCTGACGACCTCGATCTGCTGTACGTGGTCCCGTTCGGGCGGCTGCACGGCGTGCCATGGCACGCCAGCACCGTGAACGGCCATGCCTTGATCGACCATGTCGCGACCGCCTACCTTCCAGGGGCCGGCGCCGCCGTGCACCTCACCGGCGCCCCAGCTCCGCGCCCCGGCCCGGACACGCTTGTGATCGGAGACCCGCTCGGCGATCTCAGCCACGCACGTGCCGAAGCTGGGGCAGTCGCTGGCCAGCTTCACGCCGTGCCTCTTGTCGGCGCACGTGCCGACCGAGGGACCGTGTCGTCGCGCTTCACCGGCACCGCCTGGGCGCACTTCGCAACTCACGGCGTGTACGACGCGGCCGACCCGATGAATTCCGGCGTCGAACTCGCTGACGGCCGCCTGACTGCTCGCGAGATGCTCCGGCTCGGCGGTGCGAAGCATGTTGTGCTGAGCAGCTGTGAGAGCGGCCGGCAGTCCGTAACCGCAGGGGATGAACTCTGGGGCCTTGCGCGCGCGCTGCTGTACACCGGCGCACGTACTGCCGTCCTCAGCCTGTGGCGCGTCGACGACGAAGCAACCTCCCTGCTCATGCGGCGTTTCTACTCGCTTCTGCACCGCGAGAGCGATCCGGCCCGGCCGCATGTCGCGCAGGCTCTGCGCGAAGCGATGCTCGCCACCCGCGAAGTGCACTCCCACAGCTACTTCTGGGCTCCGTTCACCGTTCTCGGTTCGCCGTGGTGACCACCCACGCTTCCCGAGCAGGGCTCCGCTAGCTGTCCTGCCTGCGGACTTGGTGAACGGCTGAAGAAGTAAGACGTCCGGTCTCCGACGGAGGGTGCGGTTTGCGAGAACTGCCCCGAAGAAGGAGACCGGACGTTGGAAGACCGTAGGTGCAAGCTCGGACTGCT
>DATMVO010000343.1:0-2884 GCA_035563115.1 Solirubrobacteraceae bacterium | reverse complement strand
AGCTGATGTGGAACCTCGAGCGGGCGCTGTCCGAGGTGAGCGGGCTGCCGCACGTCTCGCTCCAGCCGAGCGCGGGGTCGCACGGCGAGCTCGCCGGCGTCCTGCTCACCCGTGCCTACCACGAGGATCGCGGGGAGACGCGGACGAAGGTCCTCACGCCCGACACCGCGCACGGCACGAACCCGGCGACGGTGACGATGGCCGGCCTCGAGGTCGTCAAGGTCGGGACGAACGCCGACGGCGGCGTCGACGTCGACGACCTGCGCGCGAAGGCCGACGAGACCGTCGCCTGCCTCATGCTCACCAACCCGAACACGCTCGGGCTCTTCGACCGCAACATCGAGGAGATCGCCGGGATCGTCCACGGGGTCGGCGCGACGCTCTACTACGACGGGGCGAACCTCAACGCCGTCATGGGCCGCACGCGCCCGGGCGACATGGGCTTCGACATCGTCCACTTCAACCTGCACAAGACGTTCACGCAGCCGCACGGCGGCGGCGGTCCGGGCTCCGGCCCGATCGCTGTCTCAGATCGCATCGAGCCGTACCTCATGACCCCGCGGGTCGTGAAGGGCGCTGACGGCACGTTCGACCTGGACTACGACAAGCCGAAGACCATCGGCCGTCTGCGCGGGTTCCAGGGCAACTACGGCACGTTCGTGCGCTCCTACGCGTACATCCGCTCGCTCGGCGCCGCCGGCCTGCAGGACGCGTCGGAGATCGCGGTGCTGAACGCGAACTACCTGCTCGCCAAGCTCCGCGAGGAGGGCGTGCTCGACCTGCTCCCGCTCGCCTACGGCAAGCTCTGCGGGCACGAGTTCGTGCTGAGCGGCGCCCCGATGAAGCGCGAGCTGGGGATCCGCACGCTGGATCTGGCCAAGCGGCTGCTCGACCACGGCGTCCATCCGCCGACGGTCTACTTCCCGCTGCTGGTCGACGAGGCGCTGCTGATCGAGCCGACCGAGACGGAGACGAAGGAGACGCTGGACGCCTTCGTCGACTCCGTCGTCGCGATCCTCCGCGAGGCCCGTGAGGACCCGGAGATCGCGAAGTCCGCGCCCTACTCGACGCCGGTGCGCCGGCTGGACGAGGCCGGCGCCGCGAAGCGTCCGGTCATCCGGCAGCCGCTGAGCTGAACCTGGGAGCGTCCTCGGGGACCCGGTCCGCCTGCGCGGCCGCGTTCTCGAGGACGTTCGACTTCTGCGTCAGGGCGGTGAAGCCGGTCTGCAGGAAGTCGTTGAGCGCGGCGGTCGCCAGGACGCCGGCGAGGATCTTCCCCTCGCGCGGGCGGGCGACCCGGAGCGCGACGAGCCCGAGCGAGCTCCACGTGCCCAAGCAGCGCGTGCAGGTGAGCAGCTCGCCGGCCGCGTAGCGCATGCCGCTGCCCTTCGGCTTGCGGCTGCTCTCGTCGACGAGCGGGTCGCGCACCCACGTGCCGACCTTCTCCTTCGCGAGCGCCTTGGTCAGCGCGAACGTCGCCAGCCCGAAGATCGGTAGCTCGTGGGCGGGCGGCGCATCCTCCTTCGTCGTGGCGAGCACGCCGGTCGCGAGCACGCCCCACACGGCGTTGAGGGCGGCGTAGTTGGCAGGGCGGGTGGGGGTCTCGGTCACAGGGTCCACGTTGGGCGCGTTGCCCGTTCGGCCCTGGGTGAACACGCGATCGGGCCGGTTGCCGTTGTGCGCTCACCTCGGTGCCGAGAGGAGGCGGAGGGCGATGCCTTGGAGCGTGGCGCGGCCGTGGGCGTGCGCGTCGTCGTGGGGCGGGTTGCCGCTGGTGAGGATCGCGAGGGCGACCCGCCTTCGCCCACGCTCCACGACCGCTCCCTGATGGACCAGGTCCCGCCGCCACCCGCCCTTGAAGCGCACGCTCCATCCGCGTGGGCGCAGCGCGTGGGGGATGCCCCAGGACTGGCTCGGCGTGATGCCTTCGAGGAGCGCGTGCGCGTAGGCGCGGTGCCGGCGCGGGATCACGCGGTCGAGGCGGAGGAAGAGCTGCGCGACGTCGGGCGCGGTGAGGCGGATGTTCGCCCAGGTGCCGTTGAAGCCCGTGCGGCGCATGCCTGCGGCGCGGGCGACGGCTCTGAGCGGCGGGTCGCCGAGCGTGCCGTAGAGCGCGTACGCGGCGGCGTTGTCGCTCACGCGGATCATCGGGCCGAGGAGCGCACGGGTGGCGGGCGGGACCGGCGTGCGCGCGTACCGGCGGAGCGTTGCGGCGAGGATCAGCGTCTTGCCGACGCTGGCGGAGGGGAAGGTGCGGGCGCCGTTGCGGCTGTGCAGCCGGCCGCGGGTGTCGATCACCGCGTACGCGACCGTGCCGCCGCGCGACGTGGCGAATCGGTTCGCCGCGTCGAGCTGCGCGCGGCTCGGGATGGCCGGCGCGGCCGCCCGGTGCGGCGCGGCCAGCACCGGTGCCGACGCGCTGGAATCCGGACGGGACGCGGACGTCCCGGCTGGCCAGACAGCCAGTCCGGCGAGCGCCAACGCGACCGATTGCGGACCCGCCAAACGGCACAGGAAGTCGCTTGAGAGCAGGAGGTTCCGGGGAACGCTGTGGTTGCCTGTCAACACTCGGACAAGGGGAGTCCACCCAACATGATCGGCATGATCATCGCCATTCTTCTCGCCGCGCTGGCCTACGCGCTCTGTGTCGCGCTCGGCCTTCCGGCGATCGTCGGCATCGTCGCCGCCGTGCTCGTCCTGCTCGCGGGGATCCCGAGCGGCGGCTACGGCCTCGGGCGCCGCTTCGGAGCGCGGTAGCGCCGGGGCGCCGGCCGCGGCGCGCTGACGACTAGCGCGCGCGGCCCCGCCCGAACAGCCGCGCCAAGCGGTCCCGCAGCACGCCGAGCATCAGCGCGATGCCGCTGATCGGCTTGCCGGCCTGCGG
>DATMVO010000342.1:0-4304 GCA_035563115.1 Solirubrobacteraceae bacterium | reverse complement strand
CGCCGGCCGGCTCGACGCGGCGCTCCGCGAGCTCGAGCCCGGCGACCTCACCGCCCGCGCCCACGCCGCCCGCGCCCGCCTGCACCTGCTGAGCAACATGGCGCTCGGCCTGGAGGAGTTCGAGGCCGGCCTCAACGACGCCCACGACCCGCAGCTGCGCCTGCGCCTCGAAGCGCTCCTCCTGGAGGCCACCGCCTACGACGGCGCGCTCGCCCACCACCGCGCCGCGCTCCTCGACCAAGGCGTCCGCGACCCCGACGCCAGCCCGGTCATGCTCGCCCACCTCGCCCAGGAGTCCGCCTACCGGTGCGAGCCCAAGGAGACGTCCGAGCGGCTCGTGCAGGCCGCGCTGGACCAGGGGCTCGTCGAGGCGGTCGGCCCCGACAGCGGCACGTACCACCTCGCCGCGCTGGCGATGCGGCACGCCGAGCTGCCCCAGGTCGTCGACCGGCTCCTGGTCGCGGGCGAGCAGGGCGTCCACCGCACCGGCTCGATCATGGGCCGCTGGTACATGGAGCACGCCCGCGCGCTCTGGCACTCCATGTTCGGCTCGCTCGCCGACGCCGAGGCCCACGCCCGCACCGCGCTCACCGTCGCCGACGACGTCGACATGCTCGTCGTCCGCTTCTCCTCCGTCGTCGCGGTCGCGGACATCCTCGTCGCGCGCGGCCGGCCCGCCGAGGCCCGCGCGCTGCTCGACTCGATCCACGCGCCGAAGGGCGTCCAGTCCGGCATGACGTGGCCCGACCGGCTCGCGGTCACCGCCGAGCTGCACGTGCTCGACGGCAACCTCGCCGCGGCGGAGGAGGAGCTGCGCCACGCGATCGCCCTCCTGCGCGAGCGGGGGTGGCGCGCGCCGTTCAAGGCCGGCGCGGGGCTCCGGCTCGCCGCTGTCCTCGCCGCGCAGGGCCGCCACGAGGAGGCGCTCGCGACCGCCGACGAGGAGGCCGACGCCGCCCGCCGCGCCGGCACCCCGGGCGCGCTCGGCGCCGCGCTCCGGGCCCGCGCGCTCGGCCTCACCGACCCCGGCGACCGGGTCGACCAGCTCGAGGAGGCGGTCCAGACCCTCCGCGCCTCCCCGATGGCGGTCGAGCGCGCCCACGCCCTCGCCGACCTCGGCGACGCCCTGCGCGCCGCCGACAAGGCCGACGACGCGCGGGAAGCGCTGCGCGCGGCGCTGGAGACGGCGGAGGAGCGGGGCGCCACCACGCTCGCCACCCGCGCCCGCCACGCGCTCGTCGAGCTGGGCGCCCGACCACGCCGCGCCGCCGTTCGCGGCGTCGACGCGCTCACCCCATCCGAGCGCCGCGTCGCCGGCCTCGCCGCCTCCGGCATGACCAACCGCGAGATCGCCGAGTCGCTCTTCGTGACCCGCAAGACGGTCGAGCTCCACCTCGGCCACGCCTACGCCAAGCTCGGCATCAAGTCGCGGGCGCAGCTGCCGCAGGAGCTGGCGACCGTCCCGGCATGACACCATCGGGGCCATGCCACGGCTCCTCAGCATCGACGAGTACGGCTTCGGCCTGACCTGGACGCTCGACGAGGCGATGCAGCGCGCCTCGCACGCGCTCGCGCATGAGGGGAAGGTCTGGCTGATCGACCCCGTCGACCTCCCGGAGGCGATCGACAAGGCGACGCAGCTCGGCGAGGTCGCCGGCGTCATCCAGCTCCTCGACCGCCACAACCGCGACGGCAAGAAGCTGGCCGAGCGGTTCGGCGTCCCGCTCCACCAGCTCCCGGACACGCTGCCCGCGGACGCGCCGTTCGAGCGGTTCGACGTCGTGCAGATCCCGAAGTGGCGCGAGGTCGGCCTGTGGTGGCCCGAGCAGAAGGCGCTCGTGGTGCCCGAGGCGGTCGGCACCGGCCCGATGTTCCGCCCGTCCGACACCGGCACCGCCGCCGGCGTCCACCTCTTCCTCCGCCTCCGCCCGCCGTCGCCGCCGCGCCGCTACACGCCCGAGCACCTGCTCGTCGGCCACGGCCCGGCGATTCACGGCCCGGAGGCCGCCGACGCGCTCCACGCCGCGTACGCGCGCAGCCTCAAGGACTTCCCGCGCGTGCTCGCGCGGCTGCCGTTCGCGCTGAAGGGCTGAGGCACGCCGTGGAGCTCGACGTGATGATCGAGGGCCAGGAGGGCGTCACCTGGCCGCAGTGGCAGGCGCTCGCGCGCGCGTGCGAGGAGCACGGGATCCCCGCCCTGTTCCGCTCCGACCACTACCTGCCGCTGAACGGGAGCGAGGAGCGGCCCGTCCTCGACGCGTGGGGCACGATCTGCGCGCTCGCCGCGACGACCACGACGCTCCGGCTCGGCACGCTCGTCTCCCCCGCGACCTTCCGCCACCCGTCCGAGTACGCGAAGCTCGTCGCGACCGCCGACCAGATCAGCGGCGGGCGGATCGAGGCGGGCCTCGGCGCGGGCTGGCACGAGGACGAGCACGCCGCGTTCGGCTTCCCCTACGCCCGTCTGGGGACCCGCATGGACGTCTTCGCCGAGCAGCTCGCGATCGTGCGCGGGCTCTGGGAGAACGGCGAGTTCACGCACAAAGGCGACCGCTACACGCTCGTAGGCGTTGACCCGCAGCCGAAGCCGGTGCAGAAGCGGATGCCGTTGATCGTCGGCGGGGACGCCAAGCCGCGCAGCGCCCGCCTCGCCGCCCGCTACGCCGACGAGTACAACACCCCGTTCGCCACCCCCGACGACGTCCGCGAGCGCCGCGCCGCGGTGGCCGCGGCGTGGGAGTCGGAAGGCCGCGACCCGGCGACGCTGAGGTTCTCCGTCATGACCGGCGCCGCGCTCGGCCGCGACCGCGCCGAGGTCCGCGAGCGCGAGCAACGGCTCGGCGCGAAGATGGGCCACGCCGGGTGGAGCGCCCCGCCGCAGTGGATCTCCGGCACCCTCGACGAGGCCGCCGACCAGCTCCGCAAGCTGGCCGCGGCGGGCGTCGACCGGGTCATGCTCCAGCTCCTCCTCCACGACGAGCTGGACCAGATCGCGCTCGTGAAAGAGCTGCAACGCGCCCTCTAAGGCCAACCTAACCGGAACCGTTTAGGCCCCCCTAAGGTTCGTAGTACCCTCCGCGGCCTCATGCACAAGGCCCTCACCGTCCTGGCGCTCGGCGCCGCTCTCGCCGCCACCGCCTGTGGCGACGAGGCCGAGAACAACGCCCAAGCCCCGCAGACCGTCACCAACACGGAGACGACCGCGGCCGCGGACCTGGGGGCGATCAAGAGCTACCTGACCGAGCACACGCAGGCGCTCGCGGCGACCACCGAGCAGATGGCCGAGCAGGGCAAGGCCTACCGCGACCTCGCCGTGTCCACGAAGTTCGACTACGCGCAGCTCCTCGACACGAAGCGCGACGACGTCAAGGCCGTCATGGACGACCTCCAGAAGACGTGGCGCGAGGCCAACCCGCTGTACGAGGAGGCCGAGGGCGTCGTCGCCGGCGTGCCGGAGCTGAGCGAGTTCGACGTCATCCTCGACGCCGGCTCCGACGCGTCCGACCCCGAGAGCGCGGTGCCGTTCGACGTCAAGCTCCCGTCCGGCAAGGTGCTCAAGCAGCCGGGCAACTTCTTCTTCCTCACCGAGACGTCGCTCTTCGGCACGAACAAGGCGTTCCAGGCCAAGGGCGTCAGCGCGCCCGACCTCGACGGCGACGGCGAGGTGCAGTTCGGCGAGGCCGTCCCGGACGCCGACCACGTCATGGCCTTCACGCGCGACATGGCCGCGCAGGCCAAGGAGCTCAACGCCGCCGCGGCCAAGTGGCAGCCCGAGCAGTCCGACGCGTTCCAGGCGCTCGTGACCATGACGCCGACGATGAGCGAGTACTTCGGCCAGTGGAAGAACTCGCGCTTCATCGCGGGCTCCAAGGCCGAGGAGGAGGGCTTCGTCGCCTCCTCGCGCCTGAAGGACATCGAGGACATCCTCACCGGCCTCGTGCTGATCGAGCAGAACATCCACGAGGTCACGTCGCGGGTCGACGAGGCGCAGGCCGAGCAGATCCAGCAGGAGCTGACCGGTCTGCGCGAGTTCGCCGAGGACCTGCGCAAGAAGGAGGCGTCCGGCACGAAGTTCACCGCCGAGCAGGCCGACACGCTCGGCTCGCAGGCGCAGGAGCGCGCCGAGGCGATCGCGGGTCAGGTCTCGCAGGCCGCCGGTCAGCTCGGGATCGAGCTGGAGAGCTAGCCGATGCTCCGCCGCGCGCTCGTCGCGAGCTTCATCCTCTGCGCGGCGCTCCTCGCGGGCGCCGCCCAGGCGCAGGCGGCCCAGGCCGCGAGCACCGCGGCGCCGTGGCGCGCCGCGG
>DATMVO010000341.1:0-8286 GCA_035563115.1 Solirubrobacteraceae bacterium | reverse complement strand
GGCCTCGCGCAGCTCGCGGCAGAGGTCGAGCGCGGCGTCCTGCGCGACGATGACGAACGCGGCGCCGTGGTCGTCGGCGTGGTCGCGCGCGGCGCTCGCGGTGGAGCCGCGGACGACCTCGTGGCCCAGCTCGGCGAACGCCTGCGCCAGCGCGCCCGTGAACGTCGCGGCTGCGTCGGCGATGACGGCGCGCACGGGCTCGCCTCTTACTCGATGACCGCCACGTTCAGGCGGTCGGCGACCTGCGTCAGCGCCAGGACGCGCGCGGCCTCACCGGTGCCGGGGACGACGACGAGCCTGCGGTCGGTCGCATGCGCGCGCACGTCGGCGTCCAGGAGGATCTGGAGCCCGGTGGAGTCGAAGAACTCGACGCGGGACAGGTCGAGGACCAGCGTCGCCGGCTCCTCGGTCTCCGCGCGCAGCAGCTCCTGCTCGAGGCGGTCGCCGGTCGTCATGTCGACGTCCCCGCGGACCTCGAGGCGCAGGCCGCCCTCTTCGTCGTGTCGTTCGATCTGGATCGCCATCGCGGTGAGCGCACGTCACCCCACGGGATGAGTGCATCGTGGAGAATACGGGAACAGGCCCCTCGCACCCTCATGCGCTTCTCGATTCAGCTGCCCCACGACGTGAGCTCGATCCCCGTCGCCCGTCGTGAACTTCAGCGACTGGCGGGGGAGATCGACGATCTCGCGCTGCGCAACACGCGCCTGCTCGTCTCCGAGCTGGTGACGAACGCCGTGCGCCACGTGCCGGCGGGCGAGGGCGACGAGATCACGCTGACCATCGAGCACGACGACGGCCACGTGCGCGTCGAGGTGCAGGACCGGGGGCCCGGCTTCGTGCCGTCGCCGCGGTCCGAGACGCACGACGCCGGCTCGGGCTGGGGGCTCCACATCCTCTCCAAGCTGTCGGATCGGTGGGGCGTGGAGAGCGGCGACGGGTCGCTCGTGTGGTTCGAGATGCCGGACGGCATGTCGCAGAACGGCGCCGAGGCCGAGGCCGGCGCCGGCGACGCGGACGGCGCCGCGGTCTAGATCCGCTCCGCGCGGACGTGGGCGGTGCCGCGCGGGTCGCGGGCGCCCTGGACGAGGAGCTCGGGCGCCGGGCCGAGGACCATCTGGCGCTGCCACGTCGCGTCGCCGTGGAGCGTGGGAAGGAACTCCGCGTAGCTCGTTCCCTGCGGCTTGGTGAGCCAGGTGGCGTCGAAGGCGGCGGTTTGTAGCGGGGCGCCGGTGAGGAGCTTGTAGACGCCGCCGGCGCCGTCGTGGGCTCTGGCGGCGGCCGCGTCGTGCGGGCTCTTGCGCGCGCCGGAGACGGCGCGCTCGTTCAGCTCGCCCAGCTCGGCCCAGCTGCCGACGGGGTACCAGTCCTCGTAGACGGGGCCGGGGTCCAGCGTGGCGTACGGCGCGCGGTCGAGCCGGAGCGTGTGGCTGCCGGGGAGGGCGAGGGCGTGGTGGAAGGCCGTGAGGCGGCGTTCGTACTCGGCGGGGTCGGTGCCGGGGTGCGGGGCGGTGCCAGAAGACGTAGGCGAGCATGGTGCCCGTTCAACGCGCGGGCCGGGCCTAGAGTGACGCGCGTGGACGATCTGGTCGAGGAGGTCGTGCCGCTGCGCGACGGCGAGCTGGCGGTGCTGCGGCCCCGCGACGCGGAGGCGCTGATCGACGAGGACGCGTTCGAGCGCGAGGAGCAGATGCCCTACTGGGCGGAGCTGTGGCCGAGCGGCGTCGCGTTGGCGCGGGCGGTCTCGGGTGCCGCGTTGGGCGGCCGGCGCGTGCTGGAGCTGGGCTGCGGCGGACTCGCGCTCCCCTCGATCGCGGCGGGGCTCGCGGGGGCTCGGGTGCTCGCGACGGACTGGGCGGAGGACGCGCTGGAGCTCGCGTCGATGAACGCCGAGCGGAACGGAACGTCGATCTCCACCGCCGTCGTCGCCTGGGAGTCCGCCGAGTCGCTGCTGGAGGTCGAGTGGGATCTCGTGCTGGCGGCGGACGTGATCTACGAGCGGCGGAACGTGGAGACGCTGCTGGAGCTGCTGCCGCGGCTGGGGCGGCGGACGTGGCTGGCGGATCCGGGCCGGACGTTCACGGAGGAGTTCCTGACGCGGGCGTCCGAGGTGTTCGAGGTGGCGTCCAAGCGGGATCCCGTCGCGCCGGCGGTGCGGGTGCATCGGATGACGCGCCGCTGACCGCGCTCAGCTCGGGCGTTGGGCGCGGCGAGACAAAGTCGTCACACGCTCGACGCGTTCGACTCGGATAGCGGGTCGAACGCGTCGTCGGAATGAGGTGGGCTGTTCGATCGTCGCTATCCGACGCTCAAAGGGCCCACCGCCCACGAACGCACCCAGACCACACCCGCCACCGCCCCGTAACGGCCGGCGCCCCGACCGGCCGCGAAAGAGCGCACCCGACGCCAACCACACGATTGTGGAACAATTCCACACCGTGCCCCGCTTTCTCGTCCTCATCGCGGCCGTCCTCTTCGGCACCACCGGCACCGCCCAAGCCCTCGCGGACCTCGACGGCTCGCCCCTCGCGGTCGGCGCCGCGCGGCTGCTCGTCGGCGCGGCGATGCTCCTCCTCGCCGCACGGCTGGCGGGGAGCGCCGGGGCGGGAAGCTGGTCGCCGAAGGCGCTCGCCGCGCTCGCTGTCGGCGTCGCGGGCTACCAGCTCGCGTTCTTCGCCGCCGTCGCCGACACGGGCGTCGCGGTGGGGACCGTCGTCGCGCTGGGATCCGCGCCCGCGCTCGCCGGCCTCCTCGGCCGCGTCGTCGACGGCACCCCGCTCGACCGCCGCTGGGCCGCGTGCACCGCGCTGGCGACCGCGGGCGTCCTCCTCCTCGTCCTCGGCGCGGGCGGCGACGCGGAGGTCTCGCCGCCCGGGATCTTGCTTGCGCTCGTGGCCGGCGGCTCGTACGCCGCGTACACCGTCGCGTCGAAGCGGCTTCTCGCCGACGGCCACGCGCCGGAGGAGGTGATGGCGCGCGGGTTCGGGCTCGCGGCCGTGGCGCTGCTCCCCGTCCTCGCCGTCAAGGGCGGCGACATCGCGAGCACCGACGGCGTCCTGCTCGCCCTCTACCTCGGCGCGATCCCGACCGCGCTCGCCTACGTCCTCTTCGCCCGCGGCCTCAAGCACCTGGGCGCGGGGGAGACCGCGACGCTCACGCTCGCCGAGCCGCTGACCGCCGCCCTGCTCGGCGTCCTGATCCTCGACGAGCGCCCCGGCGCGGTCGCGATCGTCGGCGCCGCGCTCGTCCTCGCCGGCCTCGCCGCCCTTGCGGCACCCCGCCGGACCCCGGCACGGCCGCTCGCCGCCGCCGAGGCCGCATGAGCGCGATCGAGCCGCTCCCGCGCCGCAGCGCCGTCGACGAGCTCGCCGCCGCGCTCCGCACCCGCATCCTCGACGGCGACCTCGACGGCGGCGAGCGCCTCCGCGAGCAGGAGCTCACCGACGCCTACGACGTCGCCCGCCACACCGTCCGCGCCGCCCTCCGTGCCCTGCAGGCAGAGGGGCTCGTCCGCATCGAGCCCAACCGCGGCGCCCACGTCGCGCGCCTGGGCAAGGACGAGGTCGAGGGGCTCTACGAGCTCCGCACCGCGCTCGAAGTCGAAGCGGCGCGGCTCGCCCTCGACCGGCACGACGGCCGCCTGCCGCAGCCCGTGCACGCGGCGGCGGCGAAGCTCACCAAGGTCTGCGGCCGCAAGACCCCGCGCTGGGCCGACGTCATCGACGCCCACGACGCCCTCCACGCCGCGCTCGTGGCGGCGTCGGAAAGCGCAAGGATCATCCGAGCCCACCACGCCCTCGCCGGCGAGACGCGGCTCTTCATGGTCCAGCTCCGCCCGTCCTGGACGCTCGCGCGCATGGCCGAGGAGCACGAGCAGCTCCTCGACGACCTCGAGCGCTACGGCCCCGACGCCCTCAGACCGCACCTGCGCGAGTCCGCCGACGCCGTCATCGCGCTCCTCTAACACAAGCGCAACGGGCACGCGGCCGCTCCACGTGCAACGATCTCGCCCGATGTTGCGCCGGAGGCCACCCCGCCGGCGCGAAGGGTTGAGGAGAGGAACGAGAGATGTCCATGTCAGGTCGCCGCGCGCTGCTCGCGGCCGCCGCGAGCGCCGCCGTGCTCACCACCGGCGCGGCGGGGATCGCGCAGGCCGCGCCGGCGGAGAAGACCGTCACGATGGCCGGGTTCGACGCGCCCGGGCCGGCGAAGTACGACAAGGTCAAGGTCGTCCAGACCGGGCCGTCGAAGGCGAAGAACGTGCTCGTCCTGGTGCCCGGCACGTCCGCCGGCGCCGGCTACTTCCTGCCGCTCGCGCGCACGCTCGCGGAGCGGATGGACGGCTGGCAGATCTGGTCGGTCGAGCGGCGCGAGAACCTGCTCGAGGACCACACGATGCTCGACCGCTACAAGCGCGGCGAGACGACCGTCGACGGCTTCTTCGACTACTACCTCGGCTGGATCGGCAAGCCCGCGGCCGGCGCGCACTTCACGCCGCCGACCGACGCGTCCGTCGGCTTCGCCCGCGACTGGGGCATGAACGTCGCGATCGAGGATCTGCGGCGCGTGGTCAAGAAGGCGGGCAGCGGCGGCCGGAGCGTCGTCCTCGCCGGCCACTCGCTCGGCGGCAACATCGCCGCCGCGTACGCCACGTGGGACTTCAAGGGCCGCGCGGGCGCGAAGGACCTCGACGGCCTCGTCCTCATCGACGGCGGCAGCGGCCCGGGCACGAAGGAGCGCCCGACGCCGACCGCGGCCGAGGCGCGCGCGTCGGTCGAGACGCTCGGCAAGGAGAGCCCGTTCCTGGACCTCACCGGCCTCAAGCTCCCGTGGAGCGCGGGCGTGTTCAACGCGGTCGGCTCGACGCTGGCGCTCAAGGCGCCGAACGAGCCCGCGAAGCTCGGCACGTGGTCGTTCCTCCCCGCCGGCCTCAAGCCGCCGGTGCCCGCGACCAACCGCGGCGGCTACGGCTACGCGCTCGACACCGAGACCGGCCCGGAGAACCTCGCGCTCGTGCAGATGCACCTCGGCAAGCTGGCCTCCTCCGGTGACCCGCGCGGGTGGGAGGACGGCGAGCTCGTCTCGCTCGATCGCGCCGCCACCGCGTTCTCCGGCCCGATCGGGATGGACGGCACCGCCTGGTACCACCCGCGGCGCCTGACGCTCGACGGGTCCGCCACCAACGGCGGCGTCGCGAACCCGGCGCAGAAGGTGCTGGGCGTCAAGGCGACGCGCGCGAAGGAGGCGAAGCTGCCGATCTACGCGATCGAGACGTCGCTCGGCAAGGGCCGGGTGCTCAAGGGCGCGCGGCTGCTGGCCCGCAACGCGAAGGTGCCGTCGCGGGACGTCGTGCTCGTCGACCGCTCGACGGCCGAGGCGCACCTCGACCCGATCGCGGCCGATCCGGACAAGAGCACGTTCCTCAAGACGGTCGTGCCGTTCCTGCGGAAGGCCGTCCGCTAGGCGGGCTTCGCGAAGAGCAGCAGGACCCCGACGAGGTCGCCGTTGTGGGTGTCCGGGACGGAGGAGACGAGCGTGAAGCCCTCCTCCTCCCGGCGCCGCAGCGCGGCCTCGACCTCGGGGACGTTCGTCTGCAGCGTGCCCGCGGCGTTGCGGACGCGGACGTAGTCGGTGGCGTGCATGGCGGGGGAGTGTGACGCGCGCGCGGCGTCCTACCGTGGATGCGCGTGACCCCGATGCGTTCCGGGCTCGCCGCGGGCGTCGGTGCGTACGTCCTGTGGGGGCTCCTCCCGCTCTACTGGCCGCTCCTCGAGCCGGCCGCGCCGATCGAGATCCTCGCCCACCGCATCGCGTGGTCGCTGATCCTCCTCGCCGTCGTGCTGGCGGTGAGCGGCGGGTTCCGCTGGGTCCGGGAGCTGGAGCGCCGGACGGTCGGGCTGCTCGCGCTGGCCGCGGTGCTGATCGCGGTCAACTGGGGCACGTACATCTACGGCGTCAACAGCGAGCACGTGGTCGAGACGTCGCTGGGCTACTTCATGAACCCGCTGGTGACCGTCGCGCTGGCCGTCGCGGTGATGGGGGAGCGGCTCTCGGGCGGGCAGAAGATCGCGGTGGCGATCGCGCTGCTCGCCGTCGTGGTGCTGACGATCGACTACGGCCGGCCGCCGTGGATCGCGTTCACGCTGGCGGTGTCGTTCGCGCTGTACGGGCTCGTGAAGAAGCGCGCGGGCGTCGGCGGGCTGCAGTCGGTGGCGGTGGAGTCGGCGGTGTTGTTCGTGCCGGCGGTCGCGTACCTCGTGTGGCTGGAGGCGAGCGGGCGCGGGACGGTGGCGACCGAGGGCGCCGGGCACCTGGCGCTGCTGTCGGTGAGCGGCGTGGCGACGGCGGTGCCGCTGATCCTCTTCGGCGCGGCGGCGGTGCGGATCCCGCTCACGACCGTCGGCCTCCTGCAGTACCTCGCGCCGACGATGGCGTTCCTCATCGGCGTGCTGATCTACGACGAGCCGATGCCGGCGTCGCGGCTGGCCGGGTTCGCGCTCGTGTGGCTGGCGCTCGTGATCTTCACCGTGGACGCGGTGCGGAGCGTGCGCCGCTCGCGGGTGTCGGCCGAGGCGGTCGCGGTCGCCGCCGCGCCCGCGTCGTAGTCTCGCCTTCCGATGCCTGACGTCCTCCGCCCGCTCTTCGATCAGGTCGTGATCAAGGAGCTCGAACCCGAGCGCATGCGCAAGTCCGGCCTGCTCGTCCCGCAGGGGACGCACGACCTGCCGCCCAACGAGGGCATCGTGCTGGCCGTGGGCGAGGGCCCGCCGGACCTGGCCGACTTCAAGATGCCGGTGGGGCCGGGCGATCACGTCGTGTTCCCGCGGAGCGCCGGGGTGTGGGTGGAGGTCGAGGACGAACGCCTGCTCGTCTGCCGCGTCCGGGAGATCCTGGGCGTCATCGAGTCGGTCCCGTCGCCGCCCGACGCCTGACGGCGTTGCTGGTCCTCCTCCCGCCCTCCGAGGGCAAGACGGCGCCCGAGGCCGGCGAGCCGGTCGACCTGGCTTCGCTCGCGTTCGGCCCCGCGCTCCTCAAGCCCCGCGACCGCGTCCTCCGCACCCTCGCGCGCGTCTCCGCCGGCCGCCCGGCGACGGCGCTCCGCGCGTTGGGGCTGTCGGCCGGGCAGGCGGGGGAGCTGGCCAAGAACGCGGCGCTGCTGGAGGCGCCGGCCGGGCCGGCGTCCGAGGTCTACACGGGCGTGCTGTACGAACGGCTCGGGCTGCCGTCGTTGGACGCGGACGCGCGCGCGTCGGTGCTGATCTTCTCCGCGCTGTGGGGCGTCGTGCGGCCCGACGACCGGATCCCCGCCTACAAGCTCTCGATGGGCGCGAAGCTGCCGCGGTTCGCCACCGGCCTCGCCGCCTTCTGGAAGCCCGCGCTGACGAAGGCGCTCCCGCGCGACGGCCTCGTCCTCGACCTGCGCTCCGGCGCCTACGCCGCGGCCTGGGCGCCGCCGGCCTCCGCCACCGTCGTCGCCGTCCGCGGCTTCACCGAGCGCGAGGACGGCTCCCGCTCGGTCGTCTCCCACATGGTCAAGGCCACCCGCGGGGAGGTCGCCCGGCTCGTGCTCTCGTCGGGCGCGGAGCCGTCCTCGGCCGAGGAGATCGCCGAGCTCGTCCGCGCCGCCGGCCACACCGTCGAGCTGACCCCAGCCAAGTCCGGCGTCTTCCTCGACGTGATCGAGCGCGCGCCCGCCTAGGGCTCGACGTGGCGGTGGGGGCGGCGGCCAGCTCCCGACGAGTGGCGCGACGCGCTCGAGCTAGCCGTCGATCGCCTCCCGGCTCACCTCGGTCGGCTGCCAGGTCGGGTTGATCGTCCACGACGTTGCCCTTGACAAAAGAAGTTGTCAAGGGGGACGATGGGTCGCGTGCTGGAGGTCGAGGTCATCGAGGAGCCCGCCGCCGCGGTCGTCGCGCTCGACCCGATCCGGGCGCGGCTGCTGGCGGCGCTGTGCGAGCCGGCGTCGGCGGCGGCGCTGGCGTCGACGGTGGGGCTCACGCGGCAGAAGGTCAACTACCACCTGCGCGCGCTGGAGGCCCACGGGCTCGTGCGGGTGGCGGAGGAGCGGCGCTGGGGCGGGCTGACCGAGCGGCTGCTCGTCGCGACCGCCGCGTCGTACGTGGTCTCGCCGGCGGCGATGGGCGCGGCGCAGGCCGACCCGACCCGCACCGCCGACCGGCTCTCCGCTCGGTACGTCATCGCGCTCGCCGCCCGGGCGGTGCGCGAGGTGGGGGAGCTGGCCCGCCGCGCCGACCGGGACGGCAAGCGCGTCGCGACGCTCGGGCT
>DATMVO010000340.1:0-31752 GCA_035563115.1 Solirubrobacteraceae bacterium | reverse complement strand
CGCCGCGGCGGGCGGCGGGCCGGTCGGCGTCGGCGCGGCCCGCTAGGCCGTCGCCGCCCCCGTGTCCTTGGCCTCGCCGCCGAGGGCGAGGATCGGCGCGACGTCCGGCGCGCCGAGGCGCACGGCGTCGGCCGCGAGGTCGTCGTCCTGCTCCTGGGACTCGCGCTCGGCCTGGACCCGGGCGCGGTAGTGCTCGACCTCGCGCGCGATGCGGGCCTCGTCCCACCCGAGCGGCTCGGCGATCAGCCGCGCGACCTGCTCCGCGCAGCCGACGCCCCGGTCCCACGACTCGACCGAGATGCGCGTGCGGCGCGTGAGCACGTCCTCGAGGTGGAGCGCGCCCTCGTGCGTGGCGGCGTAGAGCGCCTCGACGGCGAGGTACTGGTCGGCGCCCGGCAGCGCCTCGCCCAGCTCGGGCCGCTCGGCCACCAGCTCCAGCAGGTCGGAGACGAGCGTCCCGTAGCGGTGGAGCAAGTGCTCGATCCGCCCGACGTGCAGGCCGCTCTGCTTCGCCAGCCGGTGGCGCGCGTTCCACAGCGCCTCGTAGCCCGCGGCGCCGAGGAGCGGCACGCGGTCGGTCACCGACTCCGGTACGGCCTCGTCGTCGAGCCCGTGCACGGCGGCGTCGACGGCGTCCTTGGCCATCACCCGGTACGTCGTGTACTTGCCGCCCGCCACGGCCACGAGGCCCGGCACGGCGTGCGCGACGACGTGCTCGCGCGACAGCGTGCTCGTCGACTCGCTCTCGCCGGCGAGCAGCGGCCGCAGGCCCGCGTAGACGCCCTCGACGTCCTCGAACCCGAGCGGCGTCACGAGGTACTGGTTCACGTGGTCGAGCAGGTACTCGATGTCCGTGCGCGAGGCGGCCGGGTGCGCCTTGTCGAGCTCCCAGTCGGTGTCGGTCGTGCCGAGGATCCAGTGCCGGCCCCACGGGATGACGAACAGGACGCTCTTCTCCGTGCGGATCGTGAGCGCGGTGGAGCCGTGGATGCGGTCGCGCGGGACGAGCAGGTGGACGCCCTTGGAGGCGCGGACGTGGAACTGGCCGCGCGTGGCGACGAGGTCCTGCGTGTCGTCGGTCCACACGCCGGTCGCGTTGATGACCTGGCGGGCGCGGACCCTGATCGGCCCGCGATCGGGGTCTTCGAGGTCGCAGACCTCGACGCCGGTGACGTACTCGCCGTCGCGCACGAAGCCGACCGCCTGCGCGCGGGTCACGACGAGGGCGCCGTTCGCGGCTGCGGTGCGGGCGATCATCATCGTGTGGCGCGCGTCGTCGACCTGCGCGTCGTAGTACTGGATCGCGCCGCTGAAGGCGTCGGGCGACAAAGACGGGAACTTCGCGATCGTCTGCTTCTTCGTGTAGTGCCGCTGCGCGGGCACGCCGCGCGAGGTGCCGAAGGCGGTGCCCATCGTGTCGTAGAGGACGAGCCCGGCACCGACGTAGGCGCGCTCGCGCAGGCCGCCCTGCAGCAGCGCGAGGAACGGCAGCGGGCGGACGAGGTGGGGGCAGAGCCGGTCGAGCATGAGCGCGCGCTCGTGCAGCGCCTCGCGCACCAGGCCGAACTCGAGCTGCTCGAGGTAGCGCAGCCCGCCGTGGATGAGCTTGGACGAACGGCTCGACGTGCCGGACGCGATGTCGCGCGCCTCCACCTGCGCGACCTTCAGGCCGCGGGTCGCGGCATCGAGCGCGGCACCGGATCCGACCACCCCGGCGCCGATGACGACGACGTCGAACTCCTCCTCGGCCAGGCGCTTCAGCGCCGTGGTCCTGGCCTCGGGCCCGAGGACACTCGCTCCGCTCATCCCGTTCTCCGTTCGCCGTCGACGTGCATCGCTTGTCACGATAGAGCCGAGACGACCGTTTGACAATGTCGTACGACGGTCGTACGGTGACCGCGGTCACAGCGACCGTCAGGGGCGGTCGCGCATCGGAAGGGGGAGACGTTGAGCATCTTCGGAGCTGAGGTGATCGGCACGGCGCTGCTGATCCTGCTCGGCAACGGCGTGGTGGCGGGTGTGCTGCTCGCGCGGTCCAAGGCGGAGAACGGCGGCTGGATCGTCATCACGTTCGGCTGGGGCTTCGCGGTCGCGCTGGCCGCGTTCACGGTCGGGCAGTTCAGCGGCGCGCACCTGAACCCGGCGCTGACCTTCGCGCTGGCCGCCAAGGGCGACGTCGAGTGGGGCGACGTGCCCGAGTACCTGGCGGGCGAGTTCGTCGGCGCGTTCATCGGCGCGACGCTGGTCTACCTGACCTACCTCGCGCACTGGGGCGAGACGGACGACGCCGAGTCCAAGCTGGCGTGCTTCTGCACGATCCCGGCGATCCGCAACACGCCGGCGAACATCATCACCGAGGTCGTGGGCACGTTCGTGCTCGTCTTCGTGATCCTCGCGCTCGGCGCCGACGAGAAGACCGCCGCGACCGGGCTCACCCCGCTCCTTGTCGGCTTCCTCGTCTTCGCGATCGGCCTGTCCCTCGGTGGCCCGACCGGCTACGCGATCAACCCGGCGCGCGACCTGGGGCCGCGCATCATGCACGCGGTGCTGCCGATCCCGGGCAAGGGCAGCTCGGACTGGGGCTACGCCTGGATCCCCGTCGTCGCCCCGATCGCCGGCGGCCTGCTCGCCACCGGCGCGTTCGCGCTCTTCTTCCCATGACGGGCACGATCCCCGTCCCGGTCCCGTCTGTCCCGAGCTAGGAGAACCATGGCCAAGTACGTCGCCGCCCTCGATCAGGGCACCACGAGCACCCGCTGCATCCTCTTCGACCACGGCGGCCGGATCGTCGCGACCGAGCAGCGCGAGCACGAGCAGATCTACCCGCAGCCCGGGTGGGTCGAGCACGACGCGGGCGAGATCCGGTTCCGCACCGAGCAGGTCATCGGCGGCGCGCTGCGCAAGGCCGGCGCCAGCCGCGACGACGTCGCCGCGCTGGGCATCACGAACCAGCGCGAGACGACCGTCGTGTGGGAGAAGGAGACCGGCGACCCGATCTTCAACGCGATCGTCTGGCAGGACACGCGCACGGACAAGATCTGCGCCGAGCTCGCCAACGACGGCGGGCAGGACCGCTTCCGCGAGAAGACCGGCCTGCCGCTGGCGACCTACTTCGCCGGCCCGAAGGCGCGGTGGATCCTCGACAACGTGGAGGGCGCGCGCGAGCGGGCGGAGAAGGGCGAGCTGCTCTTCGGCACGATCGACACCTGGGTCATCTGGAACCTCACCGGCGGCAAGGACGGCGGCGTCCACGTCACCGACGTGACCAACGCGAGCCGCACGCTGCTGATGGACCTCCAGACGCTCGACTGGGACGACGAGCTGCTCAAGGCGATCGGCGTCCCGCGCGCGATGCTGCCGGAGATCAAGCCGTCGTCCGCGGTCTACGGCGAGGTCCGCGGCGGCGCGCTGAAGGGCACGCCGATCGCCGGCGCGCTCGGCGACCAGCAGGCCGCCATCTTCGGCCAGACGTGCTTCTCGGCCGGCGAGGCGAAGAACACGTACGGCACCGGCAACTTCCTGCTCCTCAACACGGGCACCGAGCCGGTCCAGTCCAAGGCCGGCCTGATCACGACCGTCGGCTACAAGATCGGCGACCAGGACGCCGCGTACTGCCTGGAGGGCTCGATCGCCATCACCGGCGCGCTCGTCCAGTGGCTGCGCGACAACCTCGGCCTCATCACCGGCTCGTCGGAGGTCGAGGACCTCGCGCAGACCGTGGACGACAACGGCGGCGTCTACTTCGTCCCGGCGTTCTCCGGCCTCTACGCGCCGTACTGGCGCTCGGAGGCGCGCGGCGTGATCGCCGGCCTGACGCGGTTCGTCAAGTCCGGCCACATCGCGCGCGCGGTGCTGGAGGCCACGGCCTTCCAGTCCAAGGAGGTCGTCGAGGCGATGAACAAGGACTCGGGCGTCGACCTCGACTCGCTCAAGGTCGACGGCGGCATGGTCGTCAACGAGACGCTCATGCAGTTCCAGGCCGACATCCTCGGCGTGCCGGTGATCCGACCGGTCGTGGCGGAGACGACGGCGCTCGGCGCGGGCTACGCCGCGGGCCTGGCGACCGACTTCTGGCCGAGCGTCGAGGACCTGCGCGAGAACTGGGCCGAGGACAAGCGGTGGGAGCCGCAGATGCAGCCCGGCGACAGCGACGAGCTGTACCGCTACTGGAAGAAGGCCGTCGGACGCACGTTCGACTGGCTCGACTGAGAGCGCGGGGGCGGCGTCTGGCCGCCCCCGTCGTATCGTCGTCGCGTCGTGCCCGGGAACATCCAGTCGATCGAGCGAGCCGCAGCCATCCTGCGGCTCCTCTCCGGGCGCACGCGGCGGCTCAGCGTGGGGGACATGGCGGCCGAGCTCGGGCTGCCGAAGGCCACCGCCTACGGGATCCTGCGCACCCTCCAGTCCGTCGGGTTCGTGGAGCAGGACGCGGAGACCGGGCGCTACCAGCTCGGCGCCGCGCTGCTCCACATGGGGTCGAGCTACCTCGACGGCAACGAGCTGCGCACGCGCGCGCTCAACTGGGCGGACTCGCTCGCCGCGCGCGCGGGCGAGAGCGTCCGGATCGGCACGCTGCACAACGGGGAGGTCCTCATCGTCCATCACGTCTTCCGCCCGGACGGCTCGCGCCAGGCGCTCGACGTCGGCTCGCTCCAGCCCGCGCACGCCGGGGCGCTGGGCAAGGCGCTGCTCGCGTTCGGCGGGCTCGGCATCGGCATCGGGTCGCTCGAGCACGAGCCGCTCGCCCAGTACACGCCCGCGACGATCACCGACCCGGACCGGCTGCGTGAGGAGCTCGACGCGATCCGCGCGCGCGGCTGGGCGATGGACCGGCAGGAGCTCGTCGACGGCGAGGTCGGGTACGCCGCGCCGATCCAGGACCGGCGCGCGATGACCGTCGGCGCGATCGGGGTCTCCGGCCCGGTCGAGCGGCTGAGCGAGGACGGCGAGGCCCGCGCCGACCTGATCGCCTACGTCCGCGAGGCCGCGCGCGCGGTCTCGCGGGAGCTGGGAGCATTGCGCTGGTGAGCCCGCGCTACGTCGCCGCGATCGACCAGGGCACCTCGTCGACGCGCTGCATGGTCTTCACCGACGAGGCGCGCCTCGTCACCGTCGCGCAGAAGGAGCACGCGAGCCACTACCCCCGGCCCGGCTGGGTCGAGCAGGACCCGTCCGAGATCTGGGCGAACGTCGTCGAGGTCGTCGACCGCGCGCTCGGCGACGTCGGGATCGGCCGCGACGAGGTCGCCGGGCTGGGGATCACGAACCAGCGCGAGACGATCGTCCTGTGGGACCGCGAGACCGGCGAGCCGATCGGCCCGGCGATCACCTGGCAGGACACGCGCACCGACCAGCTCGTCCACGCCCTGGAGGCGGACATCGGGCCGGACCGGCTGCGCGCCCGCACCGGCCTGCCGCTCGCGACGTACTTCAGCGCGCCGAAGATCCGGTGGGTGCTCGACCACGACCCCGAGCTCGAACGGCGCGCCGAGGCCGGCGAGATCGCGTTCGGGACGATGGACTCGTGGCTGATCTGGAAGCTCACCGGCCGCCACGTGACCGAACCGACCAACGCGAGCCGCACGATGCTGATGGACCTGCGGACGCTGCAGTGGGACGACGAGCTGCTCGACCTCATGGGCGTCCCGCGCGCGCTGCTGCCGGAGATCCGGACGTCCGCGGAGGTCTACGGCGAGGCGGGCGGCGCGCTGGCGGGGCTGCCGGTCGCGGCCGCTTTGGGCGACCAGCAGGCGGCGCTCGTCGGCGAGACGTGCTTCGCGCCCGGCGAGGCGAAGTGCACGTACGGCACCGGCTCGTTCCTGCTCGTGAACACCGGGGACGCGCCGCTCGTGTCGGAGAGCGGCCTGCTCAGCACCGTCGCGTACTCGCTGCCGGGGCAGCCGCCCGCGTACGCGCTGGAGGGCTCCATCGCGGTGACCGGCGCTTTGGTCCAGTGGTTCCGCGACAAGGTCGGGCTGATCGGCAGCGCGGCGGAGATCGAGACGCTCGCCCGTACGGTCGACGACAACGGTGGCGCGTACTTCGTGCCGGCGTTCTCGGGGCTCTTCGCGCCGCATTGGCGCAGCGACGCGCGCGGCGTGCTCGCCGGGCTGACGGGCTACATCGAGAAGGGCCACCTGGCGCGCGCGGTGCTCGAGGCGACGGGCTGGCAGACGCGCGAGGTGGTCGACGCGATGGCGCAGGACACCGGGCTGCCGCTGACGCGGCTGAAGGTCGACGGCGGCATGACGGCCAACCACCTGCTGATGCAGTTCATCGCCGACGTGCTCGACGTGCCGGTGTCGCGCTCGCTCGTGGCGGAGACGCCGTCGCTGGGCGCCGCGTACGCCGCCGGGCTGGCGACCGGCGTGTGGCCGGACGTCGAGGCGCTGCGGGCCCACTGGCACGTGGCGGCCGAGTGGCGGCCCGAGATGGACGCGCGCGTGCGGGAGCGCAGCTACCGCAAGTGGCGCAAGGCGGTCGAGCGGACGCTCGACTGGGTCGACGAGGACGACGAGGAGCTCGAGGGGGAGCCGGTCTGAGCGAGGCGCCGCTGAGGAAGGTGTCGCTGGCACTGGGCGCCGGCGGAGCGCGCGGGTACGCGCACATCGGCGCGATCCAGGAGCTCGAGGAGCGCGGGATCGAGATCGTCGGCATCGCGGGCTGCTCGATGGGCGCGCTGGTCGGCGGCGTCCACGCGGCGGGCGAGCTCGACGCGTTCGCGGACTGGGCGCTGTCGCTCACCCAGCGCGACGTGCTGCGTCTGCTCGACGTCGCGATCAAGGCGCCGGGCGTGATCCGCGCCGAGCGGGTCCTGGCCCGCGTGCGCGACCTCGTCGGCGACCGGCGCATCGAGGATCTCGACATCCCCTACACGGCGGTGGCGACGGATCTGCTCGCGCGGCGTGAGGTGTGGTTCCAGCGTGGGCCGCTCGACCAGGCGATCCGGGCGTCGATCGCGCTGCCGGGGATCTTCACGCCGGTGATGCTCAACGGGCAGCTGCTCGCCGACGGCGGGCTGATGGACCCGCTGCCGGTCGCGCCGACCGCCGCGGTGCCGTCCGACGCGACGATCGCGATCTCGCTCGGCGGCGAGCGCGAGGGCGCCGACGCGGGCCCGGCGGGCGGCGCGGTGAGCGAGACGACGGAGCCGCGGCCGATGGACGAGTGGATCCGGCGGTTCCGGCGCGGGACCGCGCAGGCGCTGGACTTCGAGACGGCGCGGGCGCTGCGGGCGCGGTGGTCGGCGCCGGCGGCCGCCGAGGCGGCGGCGGAGGAGGTCGAGGCGGTCGTGGAGGCCTTCGACGAGCTGCCGGTGGGGCTGACGCGCTTCGACGTCATGAACCACTCGCTCGAGGCGATGCAGGATCTCGTCACGCGGTACCGCATGGCGGCGTTCCCGGCGGACGTGACGATCGAGATCCCGCGCAACGCGTGCGGGACGCTCGACTTCCATCGCGCCGCGCACATGGTGGAGCTGGGACGCGAGCTCACCGCGCGCCGGCTCGACGAGCTGGCGGCCGACGCGCGCGGCTGAGGTCGCGCGCCGGCCGCCTTCGCTCAGGGGTTCAGCCGGCGCTGCGGGCGCGCTCGGCGGCGCTCGTGCCGAGCACCTTGCCGTTGCGATCCAGCGCGCGGACGGCGATGTAGGGCGCGGTGGTCTTGACGGAGATCGCGGTCTCGAACCCGTCGCGCGGGACGGAGGCGACGCGCGAGAGCTTCGACGCGCGCGAGCCCGCGAGGACCTGCCACCGCCGGACCTCGGTCGCGCCGTTCCACGAGGCGTAGACCGCGGTGCGGTCGCCGCCGCGCCGCTGCGCCGCCAGCGCTGGCCGCTCGTCCGGCATCCCGCTCCACACGGAGCGGTAGGCGCGGTAGGTGTCGTTCCCCCGCGCCACGCGCGCGTCGAAGAGCACGCGGCCGGACTTCGTGATCTCCGTGAAGTAGCCCTGCGAGCCCCAGCCGATGAAGGTGTTGCCGTTCGACAGCGCCTGCGCGTTGCCCTGGGTGCCTGAGGAGAGGTCGTCCGGGTGCTCGAACTGCCGCGCGACCGACGCGGTCATCTTCGTCTCGTCGACCTTCAGCCACAGGATCCGCGACTGCGCGCGCACCCGCGGGGCCGCCGAGTTGTCGAAGATCCGCAGCGTCCCGTCCGGGTCGCGCTGCACGTCGTGCTGCCAGGCCGGCCGCGCGCTGCGGGGCATCGCGAACGACGACCGCTTGCCGCCCAGCCGCCACATCGTCTGCCCGGTCGCGCGCTCGAGCTTGTAGATCGCATGCGTGTCGCGGGCGGAGATCAGCAGGTTGCCGTCCTCGTCCTCGCGCACCGAGTTGAGGTGGAAGTAGTCGTACGGCTGCGTCCGGCTGACCGGGTGGCGGCCGTAGCCGTCGGTGATCGGGATGTGCTGGAGGCTGTGCCACTCGAACAGGACGCGGCCGGTCGCGATGTCGATCTCCTGCACCACGCCGTCGACCGCGCGGCCGTTCTTCGGCCCGCCGACCGCCGTCAGGTCCCACGGCACCGGGCTGTAGACGATCCCCAGGTACGTGTTGCGGGGCGTGATGTACGCCTCGTGGAAGTCGAACTGGTAGCCGTTGCCGGCCTTCACCGTCTTGACCGCGTCGTACTCGGTGTCGACGATCTGCACCTGGCCCTCGCCGGTGCCGAGCACCTGCCGGCCCTGCCACCACGTCAGCACCGGCTTGCCCTGGTAGCGCTGGACGCGGAAGTCGTTGACGTTGCCGTCGGTGAGGTTGGCGAACCACACCGGCTCGCCGCCGTTGTCGAGGATCATCGGGCCGGACTGCAGGCCGGGCCGGTTCTTCGCGCCGAAGACCTTCTTGGGCGAGACGAAGAGGTAGCCGGGCGCGACGCCCTTGCGCGAGTGGCGCGTGACGTCGATCTCCGGCGGGCGGAGGTCCGGGCGTGAGCGGTACGTCGGTACGGAGCCGCGCGGCGCCTTGCCGCGCTGGCCGAAGAGCTGCTGCGCGAGCGATCGCGGCGGCGGCGTGCCGCCCGAGCCCAGGCCCTCCTTGGGCCGCGGCGCGGTCTGGAAGGTGTACGCCCCGTTCGTCCCGCCCACGACGTTCAGCACCGTCTGGACGGTGACGGTCTCGCTCCCCGCGAACGGCTTGGCGGGCACGAAGCTCGCGCCCTTGCCGTCCGAGTGGGCGACGACGCGGCCCGGGTGCGCACCGGACTCGGAGCCGGTCACGGTGATCGTGCCCAACGCCGCCGGCGCGACGCCGCGGAAGCTCAGCTCGGTGCGCGGGGACGCGGTGGTGACGCCCGCCGCGGGGAAGACCCCGACCGGCGCGGGCCCGGTCCCCTGCCCGGAGGCGGCGTGGGACGGCAGCAGGGCGAGGGCGGCGATCAGCGCCGCCGCGAGCGCCAGGACGGCGGAGCGGACCTTCATGCGCGCGGACACTAAAGGCTCGACAGGCCGGAACGCGCCCCTACCATGGGAGGGGTGAGCGCTGGGGTCGATCAAGAGCAGCAGCCGCGCGCCAAGCAGCGCGCGTACATCGTCGGGGCACTGGAGAAGGGCGACGACCTCTCCGAGCTGCGCGAGCTGCTGAAGACCGCGGGCGTCGCGGTCGTCGGCCAGGCCGTGCAGCACCGCGAGAAGCCGCACCCGAACACGTACCTCGGGCCGGGCAAGCTCGAGGAGGTCAAGGCGGCGGCGGAGGCGGCCGACGCGAACATGATCGTCACCGACGACGAGCTGTCGCCGCGGCAGGAGCGCAACCTCGAGCAGGCCGTCGGGATCCCGGTCGTCGACCGGACCGCGACGATCCTCGACATCTTCGCCGCGCACGCGCACACGAGCGAGGGCAAGCTCCAGGTCGAGCTCGCGCAGCTCGAGTACAACCTCGCGCGCATGCGCGGTCTGTGGACCCACCTCGAGCGCCTCGGCGGCGTGTCGAGCGGCGGGTTCGCGACCCGTGGTCCGGGCGAGTCGCAGATCGAGACCGACCGCCGCCTGGCCCGCGACCGCATCGCGGCGCTGCGCCGCCGGCTGGCCGAGGTCTCCCGTCACCGCGAGACCATGCGGGCCGAGCGGAGCGCCACCGCGGTGCCGCAGGTCGCCCTCGCCGGGTACACGAACGCGGGCAAGTCGACGCTGCTCAACCGGCTGACCGGCGCCGAGGTCGGCGTGCGGGACCGGCTCTTCCACACGCTCGACCCGACCACGCGCACGACGCGGGTCAACGGCCGGCCGTACCTCTTCACCGACACCGTCGGCTTCATCCGCAAGCTCCCGCATCAGCTCGTGCAGGCGTTCGGCGCGACGCTGGAGGAGACGCGGCTGAGCGATCTGCTCCTGCACGTCGTCGACGCGAGCGCGCCCGAGGACGAGATGCGCGAGATGCTTCGTGCGGTCGACACGGTGCTGGAGGAGATCGGCGCGGGCGAGCAGCCGCGGATCCTGGTCCTGAACAAGGCCGACCTCCTGACGCCCGACCGGCGCGAGGAGCTGTTCTTCGAGCACCCCGACGGGACGCTCGTGAGCGCCGTGACGGGCGAGGGTCTGGATGAGCTGCTCGAGCGGATCGAGGAGGAGTTCGAGAAGCGCCTGCGCACCGTCGAGCTGCTCCTGCCGTACTCGGAGGGCGGGCGGCTGGCGGAGCTGCACGACGTCGCGGGCGACCTCGAGCGCGAGGACACGCCGGCCGGCGTGCGCGTGCGGGCGCGGCTCCCGTCGACCGTCGCGGCGCGGTTCGGGCCGTACGTCGTGTCGCCGGACGGCGCGGGCGCGCCGAACGGCAACGGCAACGGCTAGATCAGCTCGGCGACCGGGACGCCCAGCGCCGCCGCGAGGAGGCGGAGCTGGGTGAGGCTCGGGTCGCTCAGCCGGTCCGGGGCGTCTTCGAGGAGCGCGATCGCCTGCGCGGTGAGCCCGGCGGCATCCGCGAGCTCGTGTTGCGTGAGCCCGCGCGCCTCGCGCGCCGTGCGGATGCGCGCGCCGGTGACGTTCGCGTCGAGCGCGTGCGTCCGCTCGCGCCGCTCGTCCAGCGCGGGCCGAAGCGCGACGAGCGCCTCGTGCAGCCGCGTGCGTAGCTCGTCGTCGGTCGCGTACGGGATCTCGATGCTTCTGCACGGCGCGCCGAGCGCCATCCGGCTCACGCGCACGCCGTCCGGGACGAGGAAGACGACGGGGAGCGCGGACGCGAGCGCCATGTTCAGCTCCTGCCCGACCCCGACGCTCGGGACGTGCCCGAAGGCGAGCAGCACGTCCGCGGACTTCACCCGGTCGCGGTCGATCCGGAAGACCTCCTCCGGGCTGACGTGCGCGTCGCGCAGCGGGTCGGTGTGGTCGCCGGGGAAGTAGACGTCCAGGTCGACGATCGGCGTCGCGCACACCGCCCGCACCACCGCGACCGTCGCGTCGATCCCCGCCCGCGCCTCGGCGGCGACGCCCGTCAGCGCGGTGGAGAGGTAGGCGACCCGCCGCGTCACCGGCCCGACGACCCCAGCCCGTTCTCGCCGCGCCCGTCGTGTGACGGCGGCAGCTCGTCGACCACCTGCACCGCCGGCGCGGCGAACGGCACGACGAGCAGCTGCGCGATCCGGTCCCCGGCGCGCCCCGCGAACGTCTCCTCGCCGAGGTTCACCAGGATCACCTTCACCTCGCCGCGGTACGAGGGGTCGATCAGGCCCGGACCGTTGACGACGGAGATCCCGTGCTTGGCGGCCAGCCCGGAGCGGGGGACGACGAGCCCGGCGAACCCGTCCGGCAGCGCGATCGCCACACCGGTCGGCACGGTCGCCCGCGCGCCCGGCGCCAGCACGAACTCCTCGACCGCGCTCAGGTCGTACCCGGCATCGCCCGCCCGCGTCCGCGCGGGCGCGACGGCGGCGGGGTGGAGGAGGCGGACGGAGAGCTCGAGCGCGGTGTCGACGGCCATCCGCCCGGAACCTAGCGCCGCGCCGCCGGCCGCTCGACGGCCGCATCCGCAAAGTGCGGCGAGAGCGTGCGGCGCCTCCGCGTCATAAACCGCGTGCGGTGACGGCCGATCACCCGGGGAGATGCTTCGCCGACTCCTTCCGCTCCTCGCTCTGCTCCTGCTCGCCCTGACGACCGCCACCGCGGCCCGGGCCGACCGCGCCGGCTCGCTCGGCGTCGACCACCTGACCGGCTCGGGCCGGGCCGACACGCTGCTCGGGCTGGGCGGGAACGACCGGCTCAGCGGGCTCGGCGGGGCGGACCGGCTGCACGGCGGCACCGGGAACGACGCGATCAGCGGCGGGAGCGGGGCGGATCGGATCGACGGCGGCGACGGGGACGACACCGTCCACGGCGGCGCGGGGAACGACCGGATCGTCGAGCAGCGGTTCGGCGACGACGCGCTCTACGGCGACGCGGGGAACGACCTGATCAACGGCGCGCGCGGCAACGACTTCATCAGCGGCGGCAGCGGGAACGACACGATCTACGGCGGCCCGGGCAAGAACCGGATCAGCTGCGGCGCGGGCTTCGACACGCTCCACTACGAGTCGATCGGCACCGCCCGCCGCTCCACCGGCTGCGAGCGGAAGGTCCGCGTCGAGTCCTCCATCAACGGCCGGCTCTGCACCAGCGGCGGCACCGACGCGGACGAGGCGCTCCGCGGCGGCAGCGGCCCGGACACCTGCCGCGGCGAGGGCGGCAAGGACGACCTCGAGGGCGCCGGCGGCAGCGACCGCCTCTTCGGCGGCGCGGGCGCGGACCGGCTCTTCGGCCGCTTCGGCAACGACCTCCTCGTCGGCGGCCCGGGCAACGACGAGCTCGAGGGCGGCCGCGGGAACGACACCATGCAGGGCGGCAGCGGCGCCGACAAGATCAACGGCGGCTACGGCCGCGACCACATCGACGCGGGCGCCGGCAACGACACGGTCAACGCCGGCTGGGGCGAGCCGGGCGAGATCGTCGACTGCGGCCCCGGCTACGACACCGCCTACAAGGCGCCCGGCGACCGCTACCGCAACTGCGAGAAGCTCCGGTAGCGGCGCGCCGGGACGCCCCGGCGAAACGGATCAGCTCGCGCCGACCAGCTTCGACTCGCGCAGGTACTGGCCGGCGACCGCCTCAGGCGTCTCCTTGTCCAGATCCACGCGCGCGTTGAGCTCCTGCATGACCTCGTCGGTCAACCCCTGGTTGACCTGCTCGATCACCTTCGGCAGCGCCGGGCCGGCCGCCTTCGCGACGTCGTCGCGCACCACGAAGGTCGAGTTGTAGGGCGGGAACATGCCCTTGTCGTCCTCGAGCAGCGTGATCTTGTCGCGCTTGTTCTGCGGGTCGGTCGTGAAGACGATCGACGCCACGTCGTCGCCGCGGTCGAGCACCTGGTGGCGCAGGTCGATCGCGACCGGCGTGAACTTCTTGAACTTCAGCCCGTACGTCTGCTCCAGGCCGAGCAGGCAGTCCGTCCGCTGGCGGCACTCGGGCGAGCCGTAGAGCGTCAGGTCCTGGTCGACCTTCGCCAGGTCGCTGATCCGCGTCAGCCCCAGCTTCTTCGCCACCGACTCCTTCACGCCGACCTCGTTGGAGGACGTGAACGGGGTCGGCTCGAACGCCGTCAGGCCGTCCTCGGCGAAGCACGCCTTCGTGTCCTCGAAGGCCTGCGCCGGATCCTTCGGGATGTCGTCGGTCGGCACGTCGCAGAGCGACAGCAGCGCGGTGCCCGTGTACTCCGGGTAGCCGTCGATCGCCTTCGACGTCAGCGACTTCTGCGCGGTCTTCTCGTCGCCGAGGTTGAGCTCGGTCTTCACCGTGTAGCCCGCGGCCTGCAGGCCCTGGGCGTAGATCTCGCCGAGGATCTTCTGCTCGGTGAAGTTCTTCGAGCCGACCGTGATCGTGGTCTTGGCGTTCGCCTCGTCCTTCTGGATGCCCGAGCCGGAGGACGCGGGCTGCGTCTCGGCCGCGGGGGATCCGGCGGCGCCGGAGTCCTCCTCGTCGTCGCCGCACGCGCTCAGCGCGAGCATGCACGCGAAGAGCGAAAGAAGAGCGAACAAGGACCGGTGCTTCATGTGGCCTCCTGGAGCCGTGTTGTGGGAGAGAGCCGGCGCTGGATCCCGGCGAGCCCGAGCTCGACCGCGACGGCGAGCACCGCCACCACGATCGAGGCCCCGAGCCGGCCGGCGTCGCCGTAGACGCCGTACGAGATGATCGGGTCGCCGAGCGAGGCGACCCCGGCGAGCGGCGCGATCGTCGCCGTGGCGACGACGTTGACCGCCGACGTGCGGATGCCGCCCACCACGAGTGGCGCGGCCAGCGGCAGCTCCACCCGCCGCGCGACCTGCCGCCCGCTCATGCCCATCCCGCGCGCCGCGTCGACCGTGTCGGGGTCGACGCCGCGGACGCCCGTGTACGTGTTGGCGAGGATGGGCGGCACGGCGAGCAGCGCCAGCGCGAGCATCACGTTGACGAAGCCGGTGCCGAGGTAGGCGACGAAGAAGACGATGAGCGCGATGGACGGCACCGCGCGGCCGACGTTGGCGACGCCGACGGGGAGGAACGAGCCGCGCCGGGTGTGGCCGAGCCAGAGGCCGAGGGGGAGCGCGATCGCGGTGCCGAGCGCGAGCGACGCGAGCGAGAGCAGCAGGTGCTGCCACAGCAGCTCGAGCACCTCGGTGCCGCCGATCGAGCTGCCGCCCGCGCGCGACTCCTGGGAGGTGAAGATGAACGAGATCGCGTCGCCGAAGTCCGACGCGACGCTCGCGAGCGGGAGCCACGCGCTCACCGCGCCGCCTCCGCCCGCGTCCATGGCGTCGTCAGCCGCTGCACCGCCAGCACCGCCAGGTCGAGCACCGCCGCCAGCGCCACGCACAGCCCGCCCGCGACGATGACGTTCGACTTGAACGTCGTGTCCGCGTTGAGCTGCTCGCCCAGCCCGCCCGCGCCCGCGAAGAACGCCAGCGCCGCCAGGCCGACCGTCGTGGTCAGCGCCACCCGCAGCCCGGTGAAGATCGCCGGCCGCGCCAGCGGCAGCTCCACCCGCCACAGCAGCTGGCGCGCGCTCAGCCCCATCCCGCGCCCCGCGTCCCGCGCCTCCTCCGGCACGCCCGCCAGCCCCTCGTGGACGTTGCGGAAGAGGATTAGCAGCGTGTAGCCGGTCAGCGCGATGATCGCGGTCGTGTTCCCGCGCCCGGTGATCGGCAGCAGGACGAAGAAGAGCGCGACGGACGGGATCGTGTAGAGGATCCCGGTGAGGTTCGTGATCGGCGCGACGAGCCAGCGGCGCCGGTGGGCGAGGAGCGCGAGCCCGAACGCGATCACGAACCCGAGCCCGACCGAGACGAGCGTCAGGAAGACGTGCTGCCAGAGCGGGTCGAGGTACCGGTCGAAGTTGTCGGCGATCCAGCCCGGGCAGAAGCCGTTGTCCTGCACGCAGCCGGCCGTCCCGCCCTCGCGGTCGCGGATCTCGACCTGCGCCAGCATGGGTCAGCTCACCGCCGGGCTGGGCGCTCCCGCCGCCGCCTCCTGCCGCACCGCGTCGTGGACGAGGTCGAGCGTCACGACGCCGAGCGCCGCGCCGTCCTCGCCGGTGACGAGGAGCCGCGGCTCGGGCGCCGCCAGCAGGGCCGAGACCACGCCGCGGACCGGCGTCGACGCGGCGATCGCAGAGCCCAGGGCGGCGCCGGCGTCAGGCACCGGCTCCAACGGCAGATCGCCCACGCGCTGGAGCGACAGGCGCCGCAGCACCCGGTCCTGCCCGACGAACCGCGCCACGAAGTCGCTCGCGGGGTGGAGGAGCAGCTCGGCCGGCGTCGCGTACTGCGCCAGCACCCCGCCGACCTGCAGGACCGCGATCCGGTCGCCCATCTTGATCGCCTCGTCGATGTCATGGGTGACGAACAGGATCGTCTTGCGGATCACCGACTGGAGCCGCAGCATCTCGTCCTGCACCCGCGCGCGGGCGATCGGGTCGACCGCGCCGAACGGCTCGTCCATCAGCAGCAGCGGCGGGTCGGCCGCGAGCGCGCGAGCGACACCCACGCGCTGGCGCTGCCCGCCGCTCAGCTGCGCCGGGTACCGCTTCGCCAGCCCGCGGTCCAGCCCCACGAGATCGAGCAGCTCGTCCACGCGCGCCGCGATCCGCTTGCGGTCCCACCCCTCCAGCTCCGGCACCGTCGCCACGTTCTGCGCGACCGTCCGGTGGGGGAAGAGGCCGATCTGCTGGATGACGTAGCCGATCGAGCGCCGGAGCGTGTCCGGGTGCTGGTCCTTGACCGACCTCCCGTCGAGCAGGATGTCGCCCGACGTCGGCTCGATCATGCGGTTGACCATCCGCATCGCGGTGGTCTTGCCGCACCCGGAGGGGCCGACGAGGACGCACGTCTCGCCGGCGGGGACCTCGAGGGTCAGCTCGCGGACCGCCGGCTCGGCGGCCCCGGGGTAGCGCTTGGACGCCTGCCGGAACTCCAGGGTGGCCGCCATGTTCGACATCGAACGTACAACATGGCTCCAGCGGAGCGTCCGCCGTTAGGCGGTTACGGCAGCTCGACGCGCTTGAGCCACCACTGGCGCAGCTCGCCGATCAACTCGACGAAGTCGGTCAACTCGACCGGCTTTGACACGAACGAGTTGGCGCAGAGCTCGTACGCGCGCTTGACGTCGCCTGGCGCGCGCGAGGTCGTCAGCACCACCACGGGCGTGCGGCGCACGCGCGGATCGGGGTGGTTGCGGATCTGCTCGAGCACCTCGAAGCCGGACATCTTCGGCAGGCCGAGATCGAGCAGGATCAGCCGCGGCGGGGAGTCCGGATCCTCGTCGAGCTCCTTCAGCGCGCTCTCGCCGTCGCGGGCGACGCGGAGCACGTCGGGCATGCCCTCCTGCGCGAAGGCCAGCTCGCAGAACGCGACGTGGACGTCGGCGTCCTCCACCAGCAGGACGTCGCCGGGCGCGGTCATCGGGGCCTCCTGTCGGCCGGCTTGAGGGAGAGGACGAACGTGGAGCCCTGGCCGGGCGACGACTCGACGCGGACGGTGCCGCCCGCGCGCTCGACGATGCGCTTGACGAGGGCGAGGCCGACGCCGGTGCCCTCGACCTCCTCCTCGGTGTGCAGGCGGCGGAACATCTCGAAGATGCGGTCCTGGTGCTCGGGCGGGATCCCGACGCCGTTGTCGGCGACCGCGACCTCCCACACGCCGTTCACGAGGCGCGCCTCTGCGTGGACCGCTGGAACATGCTCACTTCGGTATTTGACCGCATTGCCGATGAGGTTGGTGAAGACCTGGACGAGCTGCCCGGGGTCGCCGGTGACGACGGGGAGCTCGGCACGTGACACCTGAGCATCGGCACCGTCGATCGTCGCCTTGAGCTGCTCGACCGCCGAGTCCCAGGCGTCGTCGAGCGGGACGGGCCGCAGCGGCCGCTCCTCGCGCCCCACGCGCGAGTAGGCGAGCAGGTCGTCGATCAGCCCGGCCATCTGCTTCGTGCCCTTCTGGGCCTGCCCGATGTACTCGTGGTCGCGCTCGTTGAGGCGGTCGCCGGCCTGGTGCTCGAGGAGCTGGAGGAAGCCGCTCACGGTGCGGAGCGGCATCTGGAGGTCGTGCGAGGCGAGGAAGGCGAACCGCTCGAGCTCCTCGTTCGAGCGCTGCAGCTCCTCGGTCATCTGGTCGGCGAGCGCCTCGGCGCGGCGGGTGGCGGTCGAGAGCGCCTGCACCACCGCGCCGGCGAGGAGCGAGACGATGAGGCCGAGGCCGGCGATCAGCCACGGGATCGCGCGCTCGGTGGAGCTGACGAGCTCGGTGCCGGGGCGGAAGTAGACCTGCCAGCGGCGGCCGGCGACGGCGAGGGGGAGGACGCGGCTGCGGTCCTCGTTGCGGTCGGGCGCGTCGGGGCCGCCGCGCAGGTCGAACGCCTGCGAGCCGGCGCGCAGCCGGGCGGGGAGCGGGTCGTCGACCGAGCCGACGTCGTAGATCTCCAGGTCGTCGCCCGGGCCGGTGGCGATCCCGCTCATCAGGTCGGGCAGGCGGAGCGCGGCGTAGGCGACGCCGCGGAAGCGCCGGGAGCGCTCGAGCGCCGGCGGGGTCTGGCTCGCGCCCGCGTACATCGGCAGCATCACGAGGACGCCCTGCTCGTCGCCCTCCTCGGTGACGAGCGCGAGCGGCGCGGTGGAAGCGGGGCGGGCGAGGTCGCGGGCGCGCGTCACGGCCTTGCGGCGGCCCGACTCGGAGAGCAGGTCGAACCCGAACGCGCGCTGGAGGCCGTCGACCGGGTGCGTGTAGTCGACGACGACGCTGAGCGGCTGCGCCGCGTTGGGGCGGATGGTGAACGGCGGGTAGGGGAGGCCGCTGCGGTCGGCGTCGCGGCCGACGCGGCGGGTGAACGCGTCGCGGTCCTCCAGCGTCGTGACCTCCGCGATGCCGAGCGAGAGCGCGCCGGGGAACCGCTCGCGCACGCGCTGGCCGGCCATGTACGTCTCGAACTCGGTTCGGGTCGGCCTGCGGGTGAGGAAGAGCCCGCGCAGGCCGTACGTCTTCTCCAGGTACGTGTCGACGCGCCGGTCGATGGTGGAGGCGAGCGACGCGGCGCGCTCGGTCAGCGCGTCGTCCGCGCGCTGGCCGACCTGCCGCGCGCCGAACCACGCCGCCAGGGCGGTGGCGACGAGGAGGCACGCGGCGACGATCGCGGCGGCGGCTGAGGGGCGGAAGCGCGTGATGGGGCGCGAGCCTAGTGCTCGCGCCCGACACGTCAATCCCCGCCGGGCCGGACCGCGTGGGCCCGGTGGACCACCTTCGTGACGGTGAGCTCGTCGAGCAGCTCGGGGCCGTAGCCGAAGCCGGTGCCGCTGAGCTTGCGCGGCTGGGCCGCTCCGCCGGGCGCGCCGCCGAAGACGGCGTTGATCTTGACGGTGCCGACGCGCAGCTCGCGCGCCGCGCGCCTGGCGTGTTCGTCGTCGTCCGTGAGGACCGTGGCGGCGAGGCCGTACGGGCTGTCGTCGGCGAGCTGGAGCGCCTCGTCGAACGAGTCGACCACGCGGACCGGCGCGACCGGGCCGAACGTCTCCTCGCGCATCAGGGCCGTGTCGTCGGGGACGTCGGTGAGGACGGTGGGCGGGTACGCGAACCCGGGCTCGCCCTCCGGGACGGCGCCGCCCGCCTTGACCTGCGCGCCCGCGGCGACGGCCTCGGAGACGTGGCGGTCGACGATCTCGCGCTGGCGCGCGTCGATCATCGGGCCGATCTCCCACTTCTGCGCCTCCGCCGTGAGCGCTTCGACGAACGCGTCCGCGACGTCGCGGTGGACGTAGATCCGCTCGACCGCCGTGCAGATCTGGCCCGCGTTGGCGAACGAGCCGAGCGCGGCCTGCTCGGCGGCCCACGTGGGGTCGACGCCCGCATCGACGATCAGCGGGTCCTTGCCGCCCAGCTCCAGCAGCACCTTCTTCGCGGTGCCGGCGGTGGCCTTCTGGATCGCCTGGCCGGTCTGCACCGAGCCGGTGTGGACGATGCAGTCGACGTCCGGGTGCTCCACCAGCGCGGCGCCCGCGCGGCCGTCGCCGTGGAGGAGGGTGAGGACGCCCTCCGGCAGGTGCTCGTTGAGGATCGAGGCCGTCAGCTCGCCGGAGAGCGGGGTCTTCTCGGAGGGCTTGAAGACGACGGCGTTGCCCGCGGCCAGCGCCGCGCCGATCCCCTGGAGGGCGATCGCGACCGGGTCGTTCCACGGCACGAGGAGCGCGACGACGCCGCGCGGCTCGTGGACCATCTCGTCGCCCGCGGCCCAGCCGCCCTGGAGGCGGACGCCGCGGTGGAGCGGGCCGAGCTCGGCGTACTGCTCGATCGCGCCGATGCCGGCCTCGACGCCGCCGCGCGAGTCGTCCAGCGGCTTGCCGCCCTCCCGGGACTGCAGCTCGGCGATCTCGTCGATGCGCTCACGCAGGGCGCGCGCGCCGGCCTTCAGCTGCGCGGCGCGGTCGCCGGGGGCGGTGCGGGCCCAGTCGTGCGCGGCGGCCCGGGCGGTGCGGACGGCGGCGTCCGCCTCCTCCGGCCCGCTCGCGGGGATCTCGCCGATGCGTTCGCCGGTGGCGGGGTTCAGGACGTCGATCGTCGCGGTGTCGGTGGCGGCCATGATGCTCGGTGGCCTGTCCACTTCTCCGGACGGCAAAACCGCCCCGCGTCAGTCGAGGCCGGCGGCCTTGCGGGCGGAGCGGTGGGCGGCCTCCTCGAGCGTGTCGTCGAGGGGCTTCAGCGAGTCGAGGCCCGTCGCTTGGCGGATGAGCCAGTCGGCGAACCAGGCGTTCTTGGGGAGGAGCGGGCCGTGGAGGTAGGTGCCGATGACGTTGCCGCGGCGGACGCCCTCGAAGCCGGAGGCGCCGTCGTTGCCGTGGCCCTTGAGGACGCGGCCGAGCGGGGTGTCGCCGGCGCCGACGGTCGTGCGGCCGAGGTGGTTCTCGAAGCCGGCGAGCACGCGTGGGCCCTCGCCGAGGTCGACCTCGATCGCGACGTTGCCGATCAGCCGGTCGGACGTGTTCGCGGCGGGCTGCGTGTCGACGTCGACCAGCTCGATCCCCGGCATCTCGCCGTAGCCCTTGCCGAGCAGCTGGTAGCCGCCGCAGACCGCGAGGATCACCTTGCCGCCCGCCGCCGCCGCGTGGAGCCCGTCGCGCTTGGTGTCGACCATGTCCTGCGCGCACAGGAGCTGGTCGCGGTCCTGGCCGCCGCCGATGTAGAAGAGGTCGTGCGCCTCGGGGTCGACGGGCTCGCCGAACGACACCGCGCTCAGCTCGAAGCCGATCCCCCGCCACGCACAGCGCCGCTCGAGGAGGAGCAGGTTGCCGCGGTCGGCGTAGATGTTCATCAGGTCCGGATAGAGCGCGCAGACGCGCAGCACAGAGTCAGGCACGGAGCATCGCCACCTCGGAGCCGACGTGGTCGGAGGTCTCGCCGATCGTGGCGCGCAGCTCGACGGTGAAGCCGGCGCGGCGCGCCTCCTCCTCGAACGCCGCGGCGGTCAGGCGGTCCAGGCGCGTGCGGTCCTCGCTCACCGTCCGCCCGCCGTCGGTGTCGACCCGCTCGCGCAGCCGCTCCAGCACGTACCCCTCCGTGTCCTCCCGGATCGCGGTGGGCCGCGACGCGTAGACGACGCCGTCGATCTCCCGCACGTCCGGCACCGGCACGAACGCGTCCTCGTCGAACGCGTCGATGTGGTGGGCGATCGCGGCGGCGAAGAGCCCGCCGGGGGTGAGGTGCTTCCGGACGGAGGCCAGGAGCCGCGCCCGGCCGTCCGCGCCGCCGAGGAGCTGGACCGTCTGCATCGGGGCGAGGATGAGGTCGAACCGGTGCGCGCCGAGCGCGAAGTCACGCGCGTCGCTCTCGTGGGTGACGATCCGCTCGCCCACCCGCGCCGCGTCCGCGCGCTCGCGCAACGCGTCCAGCAGCACGCCGTCGAAGTCGAGCGCGTGGACGGTGACGCCGACGGACGCCAGGTCGAGCGCGACCCGCCCGGTGCCCGCGCCGAGGTCGAGCACCGGCGCGGCGGGGTCCGGCCGGTCGGCGGCGAGCCCGCGCCAGAACGCGAAGTCGGCGGCGTACGAGCCGCACTCGACGTCGTGCCAGATCACGTGGTCCATTGGCTCGATGCCGCTCCCCGGCGGACGAGCTCGGCGCGCAGCTCGAGCATGGCGGTGTAGGTCGGGATCGCGTAGACGGCGCCGTCGGAATGCGCGAGCGCGTCGTCGACCGCGGCGGCGAGCGACGGGGCGACGACGATGCGGTCCTCCGGCAGCCCGGCGTACTTCATCCGCACCGCCAGCTCCGGCGCCCGCGAGCCCGCGCAGACGAACCGCCGCACGCGGTCGGTCAGCGCCTCGAAGTCGGCGTCCCACACCCACGAGACGTCGCGGCCGTCGGCGATCCGGTCGTTGAGGATGCCGAGCACGTCCAGCACGCCCTCGCCCAGCGCCAGCGTCCGGACGACCTCGTTGGCGCCGGCCGGGTTCTTGACGAGGAGGATCGCCAGCTCGGTCCCGTCGATCGTGACGGTCTCCGCGCGGCCGAACGCGGGCGCGACGGACTCCAGCCCGGCGACCACGTCGTCGAGCGTCGCGTCCAGCGTCAGCGCGAGCGCCGCCGCGGCGAGCGCGTTGTAGACGTTGTAGAGGCCGGGGAGGGGGAGCGACACCGCCCGCGAGCCGGCCGGCGTGCGCAGCGTGAACCGCGCCGCCTTGGCCCCGTCGAAGACGATGTCCTCGGCCGCGACGGACGGCTCGGGCCGGCGGACGTGGCCGTTGGGGCAGTGGTAGCGCCCCTGGTGGCCGAGGAACACGGCCTCGTAGACCAGCGGCGACCCGCACACGCGGCAGTGGGTCGCGTCGGAGGCGTGGGGGAGGCCGGGAAGCTTCACCCGGTCGTCGTCCACGCCGAAGTACGTCACGCCGGCGGCGCCGTCCGCACCCGCGGCGGCGCGCGGCGCGCCCAGCCCCGCGACCGTCGGGTCGTCCGCGTTGAGCACCAGCGCCGACTCCCGTGCGCGCGCCACCACGTCGATCCACCGGTCCGCGATCGTCTCCAGCTCCCCGTACCGGTCGAGCTGGTCGCGGAAGAGGTTCGCCAGCAGAATCGCCCGCGGCTTCAGCTCCGGCACGACCTGCGGCAGCCAGAACTCGTCCACCTCGAAGAGCCCCGTGTCGCCGCGCTGGTGGAGCAGCGTGGACGCCACCCCGCCCGCCATGTTCGCCCCGGTCGCGTTGTGGACCAGGTGCGCGCCGCCGCGCTCCAGGATCGCCGCGACCATCGCCGCCGTCGTCGTCTTGCCGTTCGTCGCGGAGATCACCGACGTCCCGCGCGGCAGCTCCGCGGCCAGCTTCCCGATCGCCCGCGGCTGGAGCCGCAGCAGCACCTTGCCCGGCAGCGACGTGCCGCCCCGGCCGGTCCGCCGCGACAGCGCGCCCGCCGCGCGCGCCACAGACGCCGCCACCCGGACCCCCATCGGCGCGCTCACGCCGGCACCAGCACGTCGAGCGCCGCCGGCACCGCGCGGATCGTCGCGGGCGTCACGCCGATCGGGTCGCCGTCGGCGTAGATGCGGAACGGCCGGTCGGCGTCGACCCGCACCTCGGCCGCGCGCAGGAGCGAGACGTGCGGGTCGCCCAGGTGCTTGCCGCTGAAGACCTTCCCGAGCCCGCGCAGGAACGCGCGCTTGGAGGTGTCGGCGACGAGGACGAGGTCGAGCTGCCCGTCCTCGAGCGACGCCTCCGGCGCCAGCGCCATCCCGCCCCCGAAGACGCCCGAGTTGCACGCCGCGACGGAGTACCCGGCGAACCGCTGCTCCGAGCCCGCGCCGGACCCCGCCACCGTGTACCGCAGCCCGACGGCCTTCCACGCCGCCAGCTCCCGCAGCGCCGCGTACAGGTACACGACCTGCCCGCGCACGCGCGTGGTCGCGTTCGCCCGGTCCTGCACCGCGCTGTCGAACCCGTAGCTCGCGATGCCGAGGAAGGTGCGGTCGTCGACCTCCGCCACGTCGATCGTCCGCGCGACTCCGTTCGCCAGCACCCCCGCCGCCGCCACCGGCTGAAGCGGGATGCCGAGCTTGCGCGCGAAGTCGTTCCCCCGCCCGCCCGGCAGCACCCCGAGCGTCCCGTCCGTGCCGCGCACCGCGTGCGCCACCGCGCCGACGAGCCCGTCGCCGCCGAACGGCACCGCCACCTCGCCGCGCGCGACGGCGTCGCGGCCCAGCTCGGTCGCGTGCTCGATCGAGCGCGTGTGCTCGACGCGATACGGCAGGCCGTGCCCGCGCAGCGCGTCCTCCACCTCGGGCAGGGCCTTCGCGGTCCGGCCGCCGCCCGCGTGCGGGTTGACGATGAGGCAGAGGCTGCGCACCGGCAAGGCAGCCTACGAGGAGCCGAGGACCAGCTCGGCGAGCGAGTCCGCCACGGCGACCGGTGCAGGCTCGGCCGCGGCCCGCGCCTCGGCCGGCGACGTGGCGCCCGTGAGCACCACCGCGCCGTCGAGTCCCGCCGCGTGCGCGCCCGCGAGATCCGCGTCCAGCCGGTCCCCGATCACCAGCGTCCGCACGCCGTCGCCCGTCGCCTCCAGGCGGTCGAGCGCGGTGTGGAAGATCTGCGCCTCCGGCTTGCCGACGGTCCGCGCCGTCCGGCCCGTCGCGGCCTCGAGGAAGCCGAGCAGCGCCCCGGTCCCCGGGAACGTGCCGCCCGCCGTCGGGTAGGTGGCGTCCCGTCCGGCGCCGAGGAACGCTGCGCCGCGCAGGAGCGCCTGGGTCGCGACCTTCAGCTCGTCGAACACGAGCCCCTCGTGCCCGGCGGCGACGACCACCTCCGCGCGCGACGCGAAGTCGCTGCCGTTGACGATCCGCAGCCCCGCGTCCTCGACGTGGTCGTGGACGGCCTGGGCGCCGATCACGTACGCGCTCGCGCCGTGGTGCTCCTCGTTGAGCACGTGCTGCAGCGCGCCGCCGACGGTGACGATCTCCCGCAGCGACGCCTGGGCGCCCAGCCGCCACAGCTTGCGGACGAACGCCTCCTCGTTGTGGCGGCCGTCGTTGGTCACGAACGCGAGCGCCTTGCCCGCGGCGCGCAGCTCGGCGAGGGCGTCGGCGGCACGCGGCGTGAGGTCGTCCCCGACCCAGACGCAGCCGTCGAAGTCGATCAGGAAGACGTCGTAGGAGGCGACGAGCGGGGTGATCGGCACGCCCGGATGTCTATCCTGCCGCCACCATGCGCCGCCTTCTGCCCGCCCTGCTCCTCGTGCTCGCCCTGGCCCTCGCCGCCTGCGGGGACGACGACGGCGGCGGGTCGTCGGACTCGGCCGCGACCGGCACGGAGACGTCGGCGGAGACGACGTCCGGCGATGAGGCGGCGGAGGCGGAGACCGGCTGCAAGGAGGTTCCGCCGGCCGAGGCCCGCGCGGACGGCGACCTGAAGAAGCCGACCGAGAAGCTCGACGCCTCCAAGACCTACACCGCGGTGATCGAGACGAACTGCGGGACGATCGAGTTCGAGCTCGACGTCAAGCGCGCGCCCAAGACCGCCGCGTCGTTCGCCTACCTCGCGCGCGAGGGGTTCTTCGACGGGCTCGGCTTCCACCGGATCGTCCCCGGCTTCGTGATCCAGGGCGGCGACCCGCTCGGGACCGGCATGGGCGGCGCGGGCTACCAGGTCGAGGAGGCGCCGCCGGAGGACCTGCGCTACGAGCGCGGCGTCGTCGCCATGGCCAAGGGCGGCGCGGAGCCCGCGGGCACGTCCGGCTCGCAGTTCTTCATCGTGACCGGCGACGACGCGGGGCTGCCGCCCGACTACGCGCTTGTCGGCAAGGTCACCAAGGGCGACGACGTGGTGGACACGATCGCGAGCGTTCCGACCGACCCGTCCACCGAGCAGCCGACGGCGCCGGTGGTCATGTCGAAGGTCACGATCCGCGAGTCGTGAGCCTTCGTCCGAGCGCGGTCCTCTTCGACCTCGACGGCTGCCTCGTCGACTCGCGGCGGGCGATCACGACGTCGACGAACGCGACGCTGAAGGCGCTCGGGCTCCCCGAACGCGCGCCCGAGGAGCTGTACCGGTACATCGGCCCGCCGACCCACGAGGCGTTCGAGGACATGGTCGGGCCGGAGCTCGTCGACCGCGCCGTGGAGCTGTACCGCGCCCGCGCCCGGGAGCACGCGGCGGGGGAGAGCGAGGTCTTCGAAGGCATCCCCGCCGCGATGGAGGAGCTGCGCCGCGCGGGCATCCCGCTCTCGGTCGCGACCTCCAAGCCGGAGCCGCTGGCGGTCCCGTTGCTGGAGGCGCTGGAGCTGGCGCCGTACTTCGACGCGATCACCGGCTCGCGGATCGACGCGCGCAACGAGCCCAAGCGCGAGACGCTCGGCCGTGCGTTGGATCTGCTGCCCGCGCTGGCGGAGGGCGACGGCCCGCGGGTGCTGGTCGGCGACCGCCGCCACGACGTCGAGGCCGCGCAGGCCCACGGCGTCCGCTCCGTCGGCGTGCTGTGGGGGATCGGGTCGGAGGAGGAGCTGCGGACCGCGGGCGCGGACGTCCTCGTCGCCGCGCCGGCGGACCTCCCGCCGCTGCTCCTCGGCTGACCGCCGGCACGGGGAGGCGCGCGTCAGGCGGTCGCGCTCGCTCCCCACAGGCGCGTGACGCCGCCGTCGAGCATGAGGTCCGTGCCGTGCGCGAAGGCCGCGTCGTCGGACGCGAGGAACGCGATGGCGGCGGCGACCTCCGCCGGGGTGCCGAGCCGTCCGGCCGGGACGCCGGCCACGACGTCGCGCATGGCCGCGTCGTGGTGCTCGGCCGGGATGCCGAGCTTGGTGAAGAGCGCGGTGTTGGTCGGGCCGGGGCTGATGGCGTTGACGCGGATCCCCTGCGCCAGGAGATCGGCGGCCAGCGACTGCGCCATGACCGACACCGCGGCCTTGCTGGCGCCGTAGACGCTCCCGCCCGCGAACCCGCCGTGGCCGGCGTTGGAGGCGGTGAAGACGACCGAGGCGCCGGGCCGCAGGTGGGGGAGGAGCGCCTGGAGCGCGAAGAACGGCGCCTTGACGTTGATGGCGAAGACGCGGTCGAACGCGGCTTCGTCCCACGCGTCGACAGGGCGCCAGTCGGAGACGCCGGCGTTGAGGACGGCGACGTCGACGGTGCCGCCGAGGATCTCCGCCGCCTGGTCGATCGTGCGCCGCTGGGCGTCCAGGTCGCGGGCGTCGACCGCCAGCACGGTGGCCGCGTCGCCCAGCTCGGCCTGGACGCGGGCCACGCCTTCGGGGTCGCGGCCGGTGGCCACGACGCGCGCGCCCTCGGCGATCAGGCGGTCGACGGTGGCGCGGCCGATGCCCGACGTGCCTCCGGTGACGAAGGCGGTCTTGTCGGTGAAGCGGTCCATGGCGTGGGCTCTCTTCGCTCTCGATGCGGCGGCTCTCGATGGTGAGGCGAGCCACTCACCTCTCGACGGTAGCACCGATGGTGAGCCGGGCGACTCGCTGCTCGGGGTAGGGTCATGTCCATGGACGCCACGGCGCAGAGCGGGAGCGGGAGCGGCAGCGGCTATCACGAGCGCGTGCAGCAGGAGAAGCGCTCGGCGATCCTGCGCGCCGCGACGGAGCTCTTCCTCGAGTCCGGATACGACGGCACGTCGCTCGCCCGGGTCGCCAGGGTCGCGGGCGTCTCGACCGCCACGCTGTTCAAGCGCTTCCCGACGAAGGCGGCGCTGTTCGACGCGATCGTCGCCGCGCACTGGGCGGTCGGCGACCACGCCACCGAGCCGCCACAACCCGGCGACCCGCGCGCCGGCCTCTCGACGCTCGCCCGCCGCTACGCCGACCTGATCGACCGCCCGGAGATGGTCGCGCTCTTCCGCATCGTCATCGCGGAGGCTCCTCGGTTCCCCGAGCTCAGCCGCCGCCACTTCGCGCTCGGCAAGCTCCCGTTCTTCGCCACCGTCCAGGCCTACCTCGAGGCGGAAGCGGCCGCCGGCACGCTCCACATCGACGACGCCGAGCTCGCCGCCACCCACTTCATGGGCATGATCGCGACCTTCTGCTTCTGGCCCCGCCTCCTCCTCGTCGACTACGCCCCGACCGCAGAAGCCGTGCAGCGCGAGCTCGACGAAGCCGTCCGCACCATGCTCGCCCGCTACGGACCGGCGTGAGCTCTTCCGCCCTCGCGCTCCGGGCTCGGCCGGGTCGGGGGCGGTGGGGGTGGTGGTCTTGGGTTCGTTTCGCGCGGAACTCAGCGACCCCTCGTGGTCCGCGTTCGCGTGAGGGGTCACTGGGTTTCGCTCTGCGGTACTCAACGACCCCTCGCCGATGCGCTCGCGCCGAGGGGTCGCTGAGTACCGGGAACGAACGCACCCTCACCGTCCGCTCCGCGTCGAGGGTGCGCTGGTTCCCGCTCAGCGGGAAGAACTGCGCCCTCGCGACCACCGACGTGGTGAGGGTGCGCTGATTCCCGGACCACCCACCCTCACCGCCGCCGTTGCAGCAACGCGCATCCCGCCGACCACGCGCCGAACGAACTCGCCGCCGCCAGAAGGTGCCCATATGCAGCACATACACCTTGCCACTGGTGGCAGGCGATTTCTTCTCATGGCCAGCGCGCCAATCATTGGCCGCGCATCCGCAGATTGCGAAGAAACCGCCCAGTGCTGACCGGCTGCGGTGCGAACATGTGTTCGCATGCCGCGCCGGTTCAACGCTTACGCCCAGTTCCGCCACTCGCTCCAGCGCGGCGACCTGCATCTCGCCTGGACGACCGCCCTGGAGATCCCGGGAGGGCTCCAGCTCGACGATGCGCTCGACCTGCTGGCACTCGCGCACGCGAAGGGGTCGCCGAAGTACGGCCGCGCCGCCGCGCTGTGGGTCGCGCGCCTGATCTCGGGCGACCGGGAGGTCGATCTGGAGGAGGTCGCGCTCGTTGTCGAAGCCCTCACCGACCCGGCCGACGAGCTCGCCACGCGCGTCCGCGCCGTCCTGCACCGCCCCGACCACGGCGAGGAGGCGACCCGTGCCGCGCAGGCTCCCTAGACACCGGGGCGACGTGCCGCGCGCCGAGCGGATCGGCGCGCGGGTGCCGAGGACTACCGGCGGCGGCCCGGAGGGGCGGCCGCGGCGTTCCGGGCGGCCATGGCCTTCGCCTGCTTGCGGCGGCCGAAGAAGGCGAGGCCGGCGAGCACGGCGATGACGATGATGAGGCCGAGGAAGATCGCCGGGAAGGTCGAGACGCCGCCGAACGGGAGCGCGACGAGCTTGGCGAGGGCGAAGCCCACGAGCAGGATGACGACGACGAAGAGCACGACGAGGCCGATGCCGCGCAGGCGGGTGGTCAGCGGCGAGCCGGGCGGCGGGGCGAGGAGGCCCATGAGGCGCAGGAGGAAGAGCTGGCGGCCGGACGGCGGCGCCTGACCCAGGCGCTCGACGGCGGCCTTGAGGTCGTCGGGGCGGCGCTCGGCGAGCGCGAGCGACGCGTCCGCCATCCGGCGCAGCGCCATCCGCTCCTGCGGGCGCGACTGCGCGATCGCGCGCTGGAAGTGCTTGCGTGCCGTCGCCGCGTCGTACCGCTCCGCCGCACGCGCACCGAGGATCGCCTGTGCGGCGGCCTTGTGCTTGGTCTCCCGCTCCAGCTCCTCGTCGGAGCGGCTCTCGAGGGACTGCATCGCGGAGAGCGCTCCGCGCTGCTCCATGCGGATCTGACGCTGCTTGGGGGGCACGCCGCGAGTCTATCCCTCGGCGCGCGTGCGAAGAGTCGCTCTGAGAAGTACGCTCTCGCGCGCCGACATGCCTGCACGCACCGCATCCCTCCTCACCCTCGTCCTCGTCGTCGCCGCGCTGATCGCGCCGGCCGGTGCGCTCGCGCAGAGCAGCCCGTTCGGCCCGATCCCGCAGGCGCCGCCTGAGCCCGTCCCGACCGTCGCGCCCGCGAACAGCAACGACGACGACGGCCTCACCCGCACGCAGGAGATCCTGATCGGCCTCGCCGGCTTCGCCCTCCTCGGCGGCATCGCGTGGGCGATCGTCCGCGACGCGCGCGCCAACGCGCCGGTCGCCGACCCGCGCCGCGACCCGGTGCTCGCCGGCGGCCTCGACGACGAGGAGACGTCGCGCCGCAGCGGCAGCCGCACCCCGAAGCAGCAGCGGGTCAAGTCCAACCGGCAGAAGGCCAAGGCCGCGCGCCAGGCGCGCAAGCGCAACGCGCGCCGCCGGTGAGCGACGGGCTCGCCGCCGGCCCGGACGGCGCGCCGCGGTGCGCGTGGGCGGTCTCCGCGCCCGAGTACGTCGCCTACCACGACACCGAGTGGGGGAGGCCGGTCACCGAGGAGGACGCGCTGTACGAGCGGCTCGTGCTCGAGGGCTTCCAGTCGGGCCTGAGCTGGATCACGATCCTCCGCAAGCGCGAGAACTTCCGCCGCGCCTTCGCGCACTTCGAGATCGAGCGCGTCGCGGAGTTCACGGACGAGGACGTCCAGCGGCTCCTCCAGGACGCCGGCATCGTCCGCCACCGCGGCAAGATCGAGGCGGCGATCGCCAACGCCCGCGCCGCGCGCGACCTCCACGAGAGCGGCGAGACGTTGCGCGAGCTCATCTGGTCCCACGCGCCCACGGAGCGCGCGGTGCCCCGCACCCTCGCCGAGGTCCCCGCCACGACCCCCGAGTCGACCGCGCTCTCCAAGGCCCTCAAGGCCCGCGGCTTCCGCTTCGTCGGCCCGACGACCCTCTACGCGGCGATGCAGGCGTGCGGCGTCGTGAACGACCATCTGGCCGGTTGTGCGGTCCGGGACGAAGTGGAACACGTGTACGAAGAAGGTCGCGACGGCGCATGACGACCGCGCACTGCGGTAGACCTTGCGGCTGATGGCACGCCCCAGGATGCTCGTCTGCGAGGACGCGATCGGCTACCGCATGCTGATCCGCCGCTGGTTGGAGGACGCCGACGTCGACGTCGTCGGCGAGGCCTCCTCGTGGACGGAGGCGGTCGCGATGGCGGGCGAGCTGCAGCCCGACGCGGTGGTCGCCGACCTCTGGATGCCGACGCTCGACATGGAGGCGCTCCAGGCGCTCCGGACCGCGGCGCCGACCGCGGCGATCGTCTCGCTCAGCGGACTCAGCTCCGCGGACGCGGAGAACCTCGTCGGCGGCGCCGGCGTGATCGACCTCTTCCTCTCCAAGCGCCAGCCGCCGGCGGAGATCGTCGAGGCGCTGCGGATCTTCGTCCGCGATCGCCTCGCCGCGGGCAGCTAGCCCTCGTCGACCTCGACGGACTCCGCGTCGCGCCGCTCGGACGCGATGAAGAGGCCCGGCGTGGCGTGCGAGTTGGCGTCCGGGAGGAGCTTGTCGCCCTCCCGCGAGACGTGGCCCGCCTCGATCAGCGAGGCGACGGCGGCCTCGACCGCGTCGGCCGGCAGCCCCAGGGCCGCGGCGATGTCGTCGGTCCGCGTCGCCGGGTTGGCGTGCAGGTGGGTGAGGACGTCCTGCTCGACTTCGGTCACGCGGCGAGCGTAGCGCCGGCGCCCGCGCCCGCGCCCGCGCCCGGCCGCACCACGCCGTCACCCTGCGCGGCCGCCAGCGCCTCGAGCGCCTCGACGGCGAAGCCGGCGAACTGCGCGCCCACCAGCGCCCGGCACTCCGCGAGCGCCTCGCACGGGTCCTTCGGCGTCGAGTACGGCCGCGACGCGGTCATCACGTCGTACGCGTCGGCCAGCGCCAGCAGCGCCGCGCCCTCGCTCAGCTCGTCGCCGACGAGCCCGTCCGGGTAGCCGCGCCCGTCGGGCCGCTCGTGGTGGCCGCGGATCCACGCGACCTGCTCGGCGGTCAGCACGTCGTCGACGATCTCCGCACCCAGCGCCGCGTGCCGCTTGACGACCTCGTACTCCTCCAGCGTCAGCCGCCCGGGCTTCAGCAGCACCGCGTCCGGGATCCCGATCTTGCCCACGTCGTGGACGAGCGCGGCCTCCTCGAGCACCCCGACGCGCTCCTCGCTCCACCCGCGCTCGCGCGCGAGCGCGCACGCCAGCTCCGCCACCCGCGTCGAGTGCTCCAGCGTCGTCGTGTCCTTCGCGTCGATCGCCCGCGCCAGCGCCCGGATGCCGAGCATCGCCTGGTGGTGGGCGAGCTGGTCGGCGCGCTCCTGGGCCGACAGCTCGCGGACGGTGAGCGGGTCGTACACGCGCGCGCGGTCGCGCCCGTGCGCCTTGGACCAGTACAGGGCCCCGTCGGCGAGGCGGAACAAAGCGTCCGCGTCGCCCGCCTCGGCCAGGTCGCAGATGCCGGCGGAGATCGTCACGCCCGCGGTGCCGCCGAGCGGCGACGCCGCCACCGC
>DATMVO010000339.1:0-8066 GCA_035563115.1 Solirubrobacteraceae bacterium | reverse complement strand
GCTTGCGAGCGCCGGCGCGCCGGGCGGAGCGCACCAACCGGCCGCGGCGACCGCGGGCGCGGCACCGCGACCGGTGGGAAGGCTCAGCGGCGGCGAGGGGTCCGTCCCGTCCGCCGCTGAGTTCGTGCCGAGGCCTGCCCGTCGCTGGAGATCCCGTCCGGCGTGGGGATGAGCTGACCTGCCCGAAGACGAACCGCGGGTGTCCCCCATGGAACCTTGAGCGGCGGGTTCCGACAATCCGACATCCGTTGAGCGGGACCCCAGGGTTCGCCGCCGCCGCCCGGCATGACATCGTTCCGGGCCTCGATGGCCCCCGGCGAGATGATCCTGATCGGCTCTGCGCTGCTCGCTGCCGGTCTGCTCGCGTCGCTCGTGGCCGTCCGCGTGCGGGTCCCCGGCCTGCTGCTCTTCCTCGGCGTCGGGATGCTGCTCGGCTCCGACGGGCTCGGGTTCTTCCACTTCGACGACTACGAGATCGCGCGGAACATCGGGATCGTCGCGCTCGCGCTGATCCTGTTCGAGGGTGGCCTCACCGCGGGGTGGGCGCAGATCCGCCCGGTGCTCGGCGCCTCGATCAGCCTCGCGATCCCCGGCACGCTGATCACCGCGCTGATCGCCGGGTTCGCCGCCGCGTGGCTCTTCGACCTCTCGCTGCTCGAGGGGCTGCTGCTCGGCGCGATCCTCAGCTCGACGGACGGCGCCGCGATCTTCGCGATCCTGCGAGGCTCGACGCTGCGGCGCCGGCTGGCGCACGCGCTGGAGGGGGAGTCGGGCTTCAACGACCCGGTCGCCGTCCTGCTCGTGCTCGGCTTCATCGAGTGGATCGAGCACCCCGCCTACGGCTTGACCGACATGCTGCTCGAGTTCCTGGTCGAGCTCGGGATCGGCCTCGCCGCGGGCCTGGCGGTCGGCTGGCTCGCCGTCCAGGGCTTCCAGCGCGCGCGGCTGGCGAGCAGCGGCCTGTACCCGGTGGCGACGCTCGCGACGGCCGGCCTGGCGTTCGGCATCGCCGACGTGCTCCACGGCTCGGGCTTCCTCGCGGTCTACCTCGCCGGCCTGGCGCTGGGGAGCGCGTCGATCCCCGCCAAGCGCACGATCACCGCCTTCCACGACGGCCTCGGGTGGGTCGCGCAGCTCGGCATGTTCCTCACGCTCGGCCTGCTCGTCTTCCCGTCGCAGCTGGGCGACGTCGCGGTGGAGGGGACGGTGCTCGCGCTCGTCGTCGTCTTCGTCGCGCGGCCCGCGGGCGCGATGCTCGCCGCGCTCCCGTTCGGCTTCAACCGCTCCGAGCAGATCGTGCTCGCGTGGGCGGGCCTGCGCGGCGCCGTCCCGGTGGTGCTCGCGACGTTCCCGGTGATCGAGGGCGTCGAGGGCTCGCAGGAGTTCTTCAACATCGTCTTCTTCGCGGTGCTGCTGTCGACGCTGCTGCAGGGCACGACGTTCGAGGCGCTCGCGCGCAAGCTGGGGGTGACGACGAACGAGCCCGCGCTGCCGCAGCCGCTCGCCGAGGCGGGGACGATCCGCAAGCTCGGCGCGGAGATCCTCGAGTACCCGATCGCGCCGGACGACGCGATCGTCGGCGCCCGCGTGCGCGACCTCGGGCTGCCGCGCGAGGCGGTCGTCAACGTGATCGTGCGCGGGATGGAGGCGATCCCGCCGCGCGGTTCGACGCGCCTGCGCGCCGGCGACCAGATCCACGTGCTGCTCCGCCAGTCCGAGACCCGCCAGGTGCCGGTGTGGGTGGAGCGGTGGCGGAACGGGCCGATCGGCCAGCCACGCCGCCCGCCGCGCCGCGCGAAGGGGCGCACGCCGGTCTTCTCGACGTGGCGGTGGTCGCTGGAGAAGGAGGGCGATCCCGCCCACGCGGACGTCGTGCGCGGCCAGGCGGTCGTCGCCCAGCTGCGCCTGCGCCGCGACGAGCCGGGCGGCCTGTGGGTGCTCGAGGACGGCCGCTACGCGGTCACCGGCCCGGTCGCCGCCATCGGCTCCCGCACCGTGCTCGCCGACTGGGCCCGCCGCCGCTTCCCGCGCGCGACGATGGACGAGCGCGCCTGGCTCCAGACCGTCGTCGCCGCCCTCGCCTCCGACCGCCCCGAGTAGGGGTTCGTCGCCCTAGGGCGATGGCACGCGCGCCGCGCCGCCGCCCGGAGCGGGCGACGGCGCGATGCTCGCGGCTGCACGGAAAGGGCCGCTGTGAAGGACGGCCGGTGCGGGTCCGCGCTGTCCCGTCGCGGACCCGCACCGCAGCGCGGGAGGGTCAGGCCCACGCGGCGTCCGCAGGACACTGAACCATCCGGCGCCCCCGGATTCGTGACGAACTTGTGATGCACAGCATCGTCACGAGCCGATCACCGCCCGTTCACGTGCGGCGGTGCGACGTGTTCAGGCCGGACGTGCGGTCGAGCGCTCGCCGAGAAGCGCGTCGATCTCCTCGACCGCCTCGATCGCGTCCTCGAGCGTGATGTGCGGCTTCACGCGGACCAGCGCACTGGCCCGTTGCCGGACCGACGCGCCCTCGTGCTCGCGCGTCATCCACATCGCGGTGGCGAGCCGTTCCAGATCCATGACGCCACGTGACCCGAGCTTCTCGGCGATCCAGTCGAGGTCCGGGCCGTACCGCTGCATGGTCTTCTGAAGCTGGTGCTCGAGATCCTGGCCGCGTCGCGTGACCATCAGCTGGGCGCCGTAGCGCGGGTTCGGCACGACGGAGTCGAGCAGCTCCTCGCCGCGCATCGCCGAGATCTCGTCGCGCAGGCCGAACGAGAACGGCCCGTGCTTGTACAGGATGAAGTTGAAGCCGAGATCCACGTCCCGCAGCTCGGAGAGCAGGTACGCGGCCTTCTGGAGATGCGTCTCCCCGGTCCAGCTGCCGTTCGCATGCAGCCGGTGGGCGAGGCCCACCACGAGTGCTTCCTGGATGAGTCGGTTCATGACACCCCCTTCTCGGATTCTTCGATCTTCGCAGCCCGCGCCTCGTCCAAGAGAGTCTCGCGGTTGTCGTTCAGCCAGCGTCTGACGTCGTCCCGAATGGTTGCATCGGCCAGCACGTAGGCGTCGGGAGACTCGGGAAGTCTGAGGTAGACGTCGGACAGACCGCTTGCCCATTCGCTCGTGCGGCCGTCACGGCTGCGGACGGCGAAGTCAGGCGGACGCTTGCGGCTCGGCGGCGCCCCGTACGCGACGAGGTCCTCACCGAAGCGGTTGGCGGCGGCCCGTGCAAGGGCCTCGACGTCCGCCGGGGTGTCGCCATGGTGATCCTCGTCGTTCGCCCGCCCGTCCTTGGGCGCCGCGCGTTTCTCGTAGGCGACCTTGAAGTGATCGCGCGTGACGATCCGCCGCGCCGGGTCGTGCCCGGGAGCTTCTCGGTCAGCCGCAGCCTGCTTGATGGCCACGAGGACGTCGGAGTCGTCGCGCGCGAGATGGCCGGCGACATCGACGGGGAAGGTCCCGCCCGGAAGCCAGCGCTTCAGGAAGTCCTTCAGATGGGTGTTGTAGGCCAGGCGTGTCGCGTGGTGGTAGACCTGGCTGAACATGAAGTACCGGGCGAGGAGAAGCTGCTCGGCCGCCTGGAGCCCTCCGCGCTCGCAGCCGAGCACCGGCTCGGTCCCGGACTCGTCGAGCTCCTTGTCCTCGCGTGCGGGCTCCGGCATGACCCGCAGCGTGCCCAGCAAGCGCTCGTGGTCGAAGTGTCCGTAGCGCACCCCAGTGTGCAGCGAGTCGCGGAGGAGGTAGTCCATCCGGTCGGCGCCGAAGGAGTCGCCAACGATCACCTCTGCGAGGATCGCTTCCCACGGAGTGAACCCGACGCCCAGCCTGAGCCGTTCGGCCTTCCGCGGACCGAGCGCCAGCTTCCCGACGTCGTCTGCCCGCACGGGCGGGGTGATCGCGTTGAAGATGGACAGCATCGCGTCGGAGTGGACGATCTTCCACGTGATGAGCTCGTGGTCGACCCCGTCCGGGAGCAGCTCGTCCTCGGCGGCGTGCGAGAACGGCAGGTGCCCGAGGTCGTGGCACAGCGCGGCCATCCGGACCACGGTCCGCCAGTACCGGTGGTCGTTCTGGCTCGGGTCCGGCATCGTCGCCCGGACAGGGTCGGAGATCTTATCCGGCCGTGTGATGACGTCGTAGATGCGCCCGGCGAGGTGCATCACGCCGAGGGAATGTTCGAAGCGCTTGTGCGACGCTCCGGGATAGACGTCGTACGTCAGGGCGAGCTGATGGATGTTGCGCAGCCGCTGGAACTCGGGCGAGTCGATGATGAGGCGCTCGTCGTCATCGAACTCGATGAAGACATGAATCGCGTCCCGAACCTCGTGCAGCCGCTTGGCCATGCTGTCCATCTTGACGAAGCTTGCGGATGGCTTCCGCCGGCTGGACGACAGCGCGGGAACGACGAAGGGCGGCCGTGAGGCCGCCCTTCGAGCGAAGCGGGGGAGTGGGCCGTGAAGCCCCTACTCGCCGTCGTGCGCGTGCGAGGCGCGCGTGCCCTTCTTGGGCGGCAGGACGGTGATGGCGTCCTTGGACGGCTTGGTGGCGACGACCGGGTTCTCGATGTCGCCGAGGCGCTCCATGAGCTTCGACCACTGGCTCGGCTTGAGCATCGTGGTGAGGCCGCGGACGCTCTTGGAGTTCGTGTCCGCGTACGGGGTGAAGCCGACGTGGATGTGGTCGTCGTGGTCGCCCATCGCCATCGTGTTGTCGGCGTTCTCGTACTTCATGAGCGAGATGATCTGGGCGGGCTTCATCGTGCCCTGGAGGGTCAGCAGGCGCTGGATCGTCACGTCGGTGATCGAGTTCTTGCCCTGGTGGCCGGTGATCGGGATCCCGTTGACCGCGGCGATGTCGACCGCGTTGCCGGACGAGTGGTGCGAGACGTTGCCGGACGCCGTCAGGAAGCCGTGGCCGGTCTGGAGCGACGACACCGTCGGGCGCAGGCCGGAGGCCGCGAGGTACTCGAGCGTCGCGAGCACGCGGCGGTCGATCCGGCCGCTCTGCACGTCGGTGCGGCCCGCGCCGTAGATCTCGATCCGCGGGTTGGCGAGCACGCGCTCCTGGAGGTCGCTCTTGCCCATGAGCAGGATCTGCCCGATCGACGGCGCCTGGGCCTCGCGCCCGAAGAACGGGTTGCGGCCCTTCGCGCGGTAGATCGCCGTGGACTCGAGGAGCTTCCAGCCGTCGAGGATCGGCTTCGGGTCGATGCGCGGCGCACCGCGGCCCGAGGGGCGGATCTCGAAGAGCAGGTGCGGCGAGCGGCCGTGCTGCGTGACGCCGAGGCGGCCGAGGACGGTGCCGCCGATGACGCGCGAGCCGACCTTCAGCTTCTTCATCTCGACCTGGTCGGCCGGGATGCCGAGCAGGTTCACCGCGGACTCGGTGACCTCCGACTCGAGCTGGACGCGGCCGCCGGCCTTGAAGCTCTCCGGGCGGGCGGGGGCGGCGAACAGCCGCTCCTTGGCCACCTCGGGGAAGACCTCCGCCGTCGGGGCGGGGGCGTTGGCGGCGGCCCGCTCCTTGGCCGGCGCGGCGGCAGCGGCCTTCTTCGGCTGCTTGCCCGCGCTGGCGGCGAGCGTCGGCTTCGGGTCCTTGGCGGGCTCGGCGGCAGCCTCCTTGGCGGCCTTGGCGAGCTTCGCCTTCTGCGCCTTGGTGAGCTCCTTCGGCACCGGGTGCGTCGCCGCGACCTTCTTGAGGTGCGCGTACGTGTACGTGTTGCCGTAGGCGTCGCGGATCTGGACGAACTTGCCGAGCCGCTCGGTCTCGCCGATCTTGACGACCTTGCCGTCCTGGACGGCGACGGCGGCGGCGCCCGCGCGGGAGTGGATGGTGATCCCGCGGCGCCCGTCCTCGGACTCGACCGGGACTGCGGCGTTGTCGCCGGCCTCCACCTTCGTCTCCGCGTCGCGCTCGGAGACCTCGTCCTTGTACGTGGCCTTGGCCGCGACGGGGAAGATCCCCTGCGTCAGGCCGGTGAGCGAGCCGACGAGGTTGCTCGGCAATCCGCCCAGGAGGCGGGCGCGCATGAGCACCGAGTCGACGTACCAGTCGGCATGGTTGTACGAGAAGATCGCGCCGCGCAGATCGGTGTCCGCGCCGGAGGCCTTCAGGTACCGCGCCGCCGCGAAGATCGCGTCGACCGGGTTGTACGGGTCCTTCTTGTCGTCGCCGTTGGCGTCGACGCCGTACGCCTTCCACGTCGCCGGCATGAACTGCATCCAGCCGAGCGCGCCGGCGGACGAGACGTTCAGGTTGCGGCCGTAGTCGGTCTCGATCTCGTTGATCGCCGCGAGGACCTCCCAGCGCACGCCGTACTCCATGCCGGCGGCCTGGTAGATCGACAGCAGGAACGGCGGGACCTTGAACTTGTCGATGAAGAAGTTCGGGACGCCCACCGCGGCGGCGCCCGGCGTGGCGATCGACGTGGAGGGGTCGAGGATGCTCGGGACGCCGCCGGCGGGCGTCTCGTCGGACTGCCGCTCCTCCTCGGCACCGTCGCGCTCGGCGGCGTCGTCGCCAGCCTCGGCGTCGGTCTTCGCCTCGGCCTCGTCGTCGTCGGCGCGCTTGGCCTTGCCCGTCGTCTTCTGCTGCTTGCCCTTGCTCTTCGGCTTGGGCGCGGACTCGGGGGAGGGCTCGGCCGGCGTGGTCGGCGTCGTCGTGGCCGGCGCCGGGGTGGTCGGCGTGGTCGACGTGCTCCCCGGCGTGGTCTGGGTGGGGGCCGGAGCCTGCGGCGTCGTCTGGACGGGCGCCGGCGTCGGGACCTCGGCGATCGCCGTGATCTGGTCCTTGGCGACGCCCGGGAACGCGATGTCCCACAGGTCGGTGCCGGGGGCGACGTCGACGCTGACGGTGAGGCTCTTGCCGTTGGCGAGCGTCAGCTCGAAGGTGCGGACGGCCGCGGCGGCGTCGCCGGCGGTGACGCCCAGGCCGGCGGTCGCGAGCCCGGCGAGGCCGAGCGCGAGGGCGGTACGGGGGCGCATCAGACGGCGTGCTCCGCGGGAGTCAGGGACATGAGCTGGATTCCGCACTGCCAGCAGTACACCGCACCGCGACTGTGCGTTGCCTGACAACCGGGGCAGTGGCCGGCCGCACCCTGCTCCTCGAGCGCGAGGAGCCGGTCGGCCTCGGCCAGCTGCGCGTCGGCGTCCTGCATGCGGGCGGCGGCGCGGACGAGGACGTCCAGGCGGAAGTGGTCGCGCGTCGCCATCTCGTAGGCGAGCCCGCCAAGGTCGAACTGGCGCTCGGCGACATCGCGAGCGAGAGCGTCTCGGCGCAGCTTGAGCTCCGTCTCAGGGATTGCGGGGACAGTCTGGTGGGGCACAGGTGAGGCGTGGGACGGCCGCCGGGGCAGCAGGCGGTCGGCGGACATCATTCCAGCACCGTCCCGTCACCGCTACCTCCGCCAGGCGCCTTGCCGTCCTTCGCGGGCGGCTTGCCCTCCGGAGCGATCTTGTCGGGGAGCTTCTTGGACTTCTCCACGTACTCGTCTCCGCTTGCCTTGTTGAGGTCCTCGAGCTCCTTCGACGAGAGCTTCTTCGCGTCCTTCTGCGCCGGCGCGGCGCCCTCCGCCTCGGCCGCCGAGACCTTCACGATCTCGGCGTCGGGGAAGTCCTTCTTCAGCTTCCTCAGCGCGGCCGTCGCGGCCTTCTTCGTGCTGAAAACGCCGCTGTACACGACGTATTCGCCGGTGTCGAGCGAGGGGTACTCATCGCTGTCGAGCGCTCCCACGTCCTCCGCGCCCTTGCCCGTCGCGGCCGTCTTGGCGGCCGTCACGGCGGTCGGGTCGGTGCCGTCCTTGGGGAGCGTCTGGAGGGCGATCGTCCACCCGTCCTCACCGGCCCAGTCGCTCACGAACTCGGCCGGCGCGGCGGCCCCGGAGGTGACCGGGACGGTCACGTTAACGTTCGGTTGCGGAGCGGCGGCGACCCGGACCTGAGGCGCCGGAACGGGCTCCTCACCGGCCAGCTGCGCGCCCGCGACACCGGCGAGGAGGAGCAGGCCGGCGCCGACCGCGGCGCCCAGCGCCGAGAGCCGCGGGCCGCCCGGCTGGGCGGGCGGCGGCGCGAGCGCCGTGG
>DATMVO010000338.1:0-3022 GCA_035563115.1 Solirubrobacteraceae bacterium | reverse complement strand
CCTCGCGCAGCAGCATCAGCACGATGCGGCGGCGGGCTTCTGCGGTGCTCGGGCTCATCTCACCCCCTACAACTCCCGCCGACGGCGAACGTGCCGGACTTTGCTCACGCCTCCGCCGGCTGCCCGACCGGCTCGCGCGCGGTGCGCACCCGGTCCGGCGCCGGCAGGAGCCACGCGACCGCGGCCGTCAGCACGAGCACGGCGCCCGACGCGGTGAACGCGCGGTCGAACCCGCCGACCTCCGTCGCCGCGCCCGCCGCGATGGTCGTCAGCGCGGCCAGGCCGAGCGCGCCGCCGAACATCCGCGACGCGTTGATCAGGCCGGAGGCGAGCCCCGCCAGCTGCGCCGGGACGCCCGCCGTCGCCGCGCCCGCGATGTGCCCGAAGGTGAGGCCCGCGCCGAAGCACAGGACGATCCCGGGGCCGAAGACGTCGGCGAAGTACGAGCCGTCCGCGGACGCCTGCGCCTGCCACAGGAAGCCGAGCGCGCTGAGCAGCAGGCCGCCGCTGATGACCTTCCGCGGATCGCGGCCGGCGAGGTACCGCGTCGCGATCTGCGAGGAGGCGATCAGCGCCAGCGTGTGCGGGAGGAAGCCCGCGCCGGCCTCGATCGAGCTCATCCCCAGCACCTGCTGCTGGTAGATCGAGACGAAGAACCAAATCGCGAAGAACGCGGTGCCGGAGAGCAGCATCACGACGTTGGCGGTCGCCAGGCCGGGGTAGCGCAGGATGCTCAGCGGCATCAGCGGCGCGGCGGCGAAGCGGTCCTCGACCAGCACGAAGACGGCCAGCAGCGCGACGCCCAGGAGGAGCGGCACGAGCGTCGCGGCGGCGCCCCAGCCGTGGTCGACCGACTGCACGATCCCGAGCACGACGGCCGCGAGGCCCGCGGTCGCGGTGACCGCGCCGGCGACGTCGAGCCGCGCCCGCGGCTCGCCCTCCGCCCGCGCCGCGTCGGCCGGGATCACCCGCAGCGTCGCGAGCAGGACGGCGATCGCGATCGGCGCGTTGACGAGCAGCACCCAGCGCCACGAGAGCACCTCGGTGAGCACGCCGCCGGCCAGGCCGCCCACCGCGCCGCCCGCCGCGCCGACGGCCATCCACCAGCCCAGCGCGTTCGCGCGCTCGGGCCCCTCGCGGAACGTGGTGGTGAGGATCGTGAGGGTCGCGGGCGAGAGCACCGCGCCGCCGAGGCCCTGGATCGCGCGGCCGGCGATCAGGACGCCCTGCGACTCGGCGACGCCGCCGAGCAGCGAGCCCACCGCGAAGAGCGACAGGCCGGCGAGCAGCGCGCGGCGGTGGCCGAACAGGTCGGCGAGCCGGCCGCCCAGGAGGAGGAAGCCGGCGAAGGCGATGGTGTACGCGTTGACCGCCCACTGCAGGCCGGCGTCGGAGAACCCGAGCGCCTCCTGCATGGACGGCAGCGCGACGTTGACGATGGAGACGTCGAGCACGACCAGGAACTGGCCCGCGAGGACCAGCGCCAGGATCGCGCCCGCGTGGCTCGGCTTGCGGGACGTGGCGGTCATACGTCTCACTATGAGCGTTCAACCGCGCTCGAGGTCAAGGGCCGGTTCGAATCCCGTCGACCGGCGTACGACCTTCGGCCTACCAGCGCTGGTGCACGTGCGGCGCGATCCGCTCCTCGTAGACGCGGGCGATCGTGGCATGCGCGTCGTCGCCCAGCGGGTCGCGGTCCGCCGCAGCCGCGTTCCCCTGCGCCTGCTCGGGGTTGCGCGCGCCCGGGATGACGGTGGAGACCGCGTCGTGGTCGAGGATCCACCGCAGCGTGAGCTGGGCGAGCGTCGCACCCTCCGGCACGAGCGGGCGGAGCTCCTCCACCGCGTCGAGGCCGACCTCGAACGGGACGCCGGAGAACGTCTCGCCGACGTCGAACGCCTCGCCCTGGCGGTTGAAGCTGCGGTGGTCGTCGGCCGCGAAGTGGGTGTCGCGCGTGTACTTGCCGCTCAGCAGGCCGGAGGCGAGCGGGACGCGGACGATGATCCCGACGCCGCGCTTCGCCGCCTGCGCGAAGAACAGCGACGCCGGCCGCTGCCGGAACGGGTTGAAGATGATCTGGACCGTCGCGACGTTCGGGTACTCGATCGCCTTCAGCGCCTCCTCCACACGCTCGACGGAGACGCCGTAGCGCGCGATCCGCCCCTCCTCGACCATCCGCTCAAGGTCCTCGAAGACCTGCGGGGCGTAGTAGAGGTCGGTCGGCGGGCAGTGGAGCTGGACGAGGTCGAGCGTGTCGACGCCGAGGTTCTCGCGCGAGCGGTCGTTCCACGCGCGGAAGTTCTCGGGCGAGTAGTTCTCGACGAGCTGGTCGGCGCGGCGGCCCATCTTCGTGGCGACGGTGATCGGCGCTCCGCCGCGCTCGGCCCGCTCGCGCAGCAGCCGGCCGACGAGCCGCTCGGAGCGCCCGTCGCCGTACACGTCGGCCGTGTCGAAGAAGGTCACGCCGGCGTCCGCGGCGGCGTGGAGCGTCCGGATCGCGTCGTCCTCGTCGACGTCGCCCCAGTCGGCGCCGATCTGCCAGGCGCCGAAGCCGATCTCGGAGACGTCGCGGCCGGTCCGGCCAAGGGTGCGGGTGCGCATGCGGGCGAGGCTACGACGCCCCGCCCGCATGGCTGCTCAGGGCCGCGCTACCTGGCGCGGAGAGCGAGCGGCGCGGAGGCGCGACCGCTCGCGGTGGTGACCCGCACGGTGTAGGCGCCGGCGGTCAGCTTGCGCGAGACCTTCAGCGTCGCGGTGCGCGCGCCGCGGCGGACCGTCGCGGTCGCGACCGTCCGGCCGTTGCGGCGGAGGGCGACGCGCGCGCCCTTCGCCGTCGCGACCCGGACCGTGCACGTCACACGCACGGTGTTGCGCACGCGGCGCGGGGTGCAGGTGACGCGGGCGGACGGGCCACGCGCGCCGGTCGCGCCGCGCAGGCCGGGATCGCCCTTGTCGCCCTTCGGCCCCTGCGCACCGGCGTCGCCCTTCGCGCCAGCCGGGCCCTGCGCGCCCCCGCCGCCCT
>DATMVO010000337.1:0-17944 GCA_035563115.1 Solirubrobacteraceae bacterium | reverse complement strand
GGCCGGGGCGGGCGCCGCTCGGCCGTCGCGCGCGGCGGCACCTCGAGGGCCGCGCGGGGCACCGGCGCGTAGCACCGCACGGAGCCGCCGAAGCCCTCGTCGTAGACCCACAGGTGCCCGCTCCGCGGACACACGAACGCGCTGCGCATCTGCCCGTGGAGCACCCAGGGGTCCCCGCCGTCCGCGAGCTCCTCGTACGCGACGTCCGAGATGAAGAGCCACTCGTCCGGGTTCGGGATCTCCCCGCTCGTCCGGATCGTCTCGCCGCACACGCACAGGAACTTCGCCACGCGCCCCTCCTCCCCGCTCGCCCCGGCGGCCACGCGCGCCTTCAGCGGACGCGTTCGCGCGTCTCGCCGCGCAGCGGGCTCTCCTCGAACCAGTCGGGCGTGGCGAGGAGATCCTCCAGGCCGGTCCCCTCGCGGAACCGCCACGCGACGAAGTAGGCGAGGTCGGTCCAGATCCCGCCCTCCTCGCGTTCCAGCAGCGCCGCGCCCGGGCGCCGGTAGGTGAACCGCAGGGTCCCCTCGCTGCTCGCGACGCTCAGACGGGCGACGCCGAGCCGAGCGCGCCACCGCACGTGGGCGCCGCGGGCGGGGAGTTCGACGACGCGGTCCGGCACGACGAGCACGAGCCGGTCGCTCGACGGGCGCGCGAGGGCCAGCCAGGTGCCGCCGTAGCGCTGGAACCGCGCGACGATCGGCCCGCGATCCGTCCCGCGTTCGGGCAGGAGCCTGGGCGGCGCGAGCGAGAGCCGTGAGACCGGGTCGAACCCGTAGAAGACCTGCGCGCGCAGACCGGCGTCCATGGCGGAGCCGATCATGCCAGCGCGCGCGCCCGCTAGAGCAGGTGCGTCGAGACGCCGCCGTACGGGCGGCCGTCGATGGAGAGGATGTCCTGCACGCGGACCCAGCGCCACCGGGAGGTGTCGCCGTCCTGCAGGCCGATCTTGCCCGAGCCGGCGCCCAGAGCCTGCTCCAGCACCGAAGCGCTCGTCGTCGCGCGGAACACGCTGCCGTCCTCGAGGGTGATCTGCGTCATGGTGCGACCGCCTGCCCCGACTGACTGTCCGTCAAACACACCGCCGCGTTCCGGCCCTCCCGCGTCGGCGCAGCGGGAGGTCCGTGACAGGCCCGCGCCGCGCCCGTTGCGCGGCGCGCGGCCCATGGAACGCCTCAGCGCTTGCGCGTCGAGGCGCTCTTCGTCGACCGCTTGGAGGCGGCCTTGCGGCTCTTCGCCTTCACGCGCGCGCACGCACGCTTCGACGCGGCGCGCTTCGTCGTCCCGCGCGCGGTCTTCTTCTTGACGGCGGCGCACCGGCGCGCGGTCGACGACTTCGCCTTCTTCGTCGTGCGCTTGACCTTCGCGGCGACCTTCGTCTTCGTCGCCCCAGGCATGCCGGCGCCGGGCCGCGTCGCGCCGGGCTGCGCGACCGGGACGGGCGTGGCCGCCGGCGGCAGCACGGTCGCGTCGAGCAGCGCCCCGCTGCCCACGCCGTCGTGCGGCTTGCCCGGCTCACCCTCAGTCTCGGGCTCCTCGAGCAGCATCGCGTTGCGGATCTTCGTGTCGCGGTCGCCGGCGATCTGCGCCGCGCTCAGGGCCTGGTCGTAGACGCGGATCTCGTCGATCACCCCGTTGAACGTCTCGCCGCCGGGGAAGCTGGTGTTCGCGCCGATCCGCAGCGCGCCGTTCGACGCCGGCGGCGCCGCCGACGCGATCGACCCGGTCTGCGTGCCGTTGACGTAGAGCCGCAGCGTGCCGCTGCCGTAGACCATCGCGAGATGCGTCCACGTGCTCACGGGAAGTGTGGCCGTCCCGTTGGCGCGGTTCGTCCCGCCGCTCACGTTCGACGTCTTGGCGAGGTTCGCGTTCGGGGGCTCGAAGCCGCCTGCGGTCGCGGCCACCGGGCCCGTGCCGTAGAGCGCCCAGGAGTACCAGGTGTTCCAGCCCTCCTTCATCACGATCGTCTCGAACTCGGTGTTCTTGCGCGGCTTGACCCACGCCTCGACCGTGAGCGCGCTGACGGAGTCGATCGTCGCGTGGTCGGCGACGGTCACGCGATCCCCGTCGCCGTCGAACAGCAGCCCGCGGCCGTAGCGGCCGTCGGTGGTCCACTCCGCACCCTCGACGTAGCCGATGTTGCCGTTCCCCGACGTGTCGCCGGCGAGCCCGCCGGTGCCCTCCTCGAGGCCCAGCGCCATGACGGGACGCGGGCTCGTGGTCGGCAGTGCGACGACGCGCGTGTCGCGGTCGCGGCGGACCTCCTCCGCGCTCAGCGGCCGGTCGTAGATCCGGACGTCGTCGATCAGACCCTCGTACGACTCGTTCGGGTACGCGCTGTTGCCGCCGATCAGCAGCGGCAGCGGGGAGTTCATCAGCGCCGGCCCATCGCCTTCGTCGACCTGCACGCCGTCGAGGTACAGGCGCCACGTGGTGCCGTCGAACGTCCCCGCCATGTGCGTCCACCGCTGAAGCTGGAGCGGGCCGGGCCCGTTGAGGACCCAGTCGTTGAACGTGTGGATGTGCGGGACGCCCTGGTAGAGGTCCGAGCCGGCGAACATCGCGTAGGACGGCCGGTCGTCGTCCGCGGCCGCCCGCTTGTAGAGGACGGTCTGCCAGTCGTCGATGCGCTCGGGCCGGACCCACGCCTCGATCGTCATCTGCGCGGGGTCGAGCGACGGCGCGTCCGGGATCGACACCTGGTCGTCGCCGTCGAACCGCAGCGCCGAGCCGAACCGCCCGTTCGGCTCCCACTGCGCCCCCGTGATCGTGCCGTGGTTCCCGTTCCCGGAGCTGTCGGCGACCTGCGCCCCCTGCCCCTCGTCGAACCCGACCGCCAACACCGGCGCGTTCGTCGCCGACGCGCCAGCCGGCGTTGCCAGCGCTCCGACGACGCCACCAGCGGCGGCAAGGGCTCGCCACCTACGCATCAGCATTCTCACTCGCTCCAGTCCATCTCAGTCGTCAGGTCGACCAGGAATCCACCCAGGTAATCGCCGTTGATGACGGCGGCGCAAAGCGGAGAGAGCCGGACCGTCGTCGCGCTCGGCTCGATCGGCTCCAAGTACACGAGCGCCTCACGGGTGGCTCGACAGAACTCCACCCGAGGCGACGCCTCCTCGACGTAGATTTCCGGTCTCGCGCCCGGGATCGCGATCGTGCCTGACCGTCCGCGACGCAGGCGAGGCAGCGTCTCCACTTCCGTCCACAGCTCCGGCCGGAACATGACCTCGACGTAGTTCACGACGCGGTCGTCGTCTAAGTCGAGGATGACCAGCGATGCCACGTTCACCCCGTAAGGCGTCTGCCGGTCACCCGACTCACCCGCGAGCTCCAGCTCGTCTGACGTCACCGTCGGACGAAGCGCTCCCCCTGGCACCAGGGGACGCACCTCGACCGGAACCCGGCTCTGCTCCTCGAAACGATCGTTCACTTTCCTGACCCGTACGGAATCTGCGTCCAACTCGCACCCGGATTCGGCTGCTGGTAAACCGTGTGCGCGGGGCCGTTCGGGCTCTTACGCAGCACCACCGCAACGCCGGTCTTCCGGTCGAATCGGATGTACGACTTGTTCGCAGAGTCGTAGAACTTCGTGCCCCGGTTGTACGCGTCCAGGGCCGCCTGCGGCGTGATACCCCGGCTCCCGCGCTGGCTCATGCGCTTCGCGAAGTGCTCCGTGTACGGGATCCCGGCGTTGTCGAACTGCTTCACCTGCCCGGTGATGACCTTTCGCTCGCGCCGTGTCGACGGGACGAACCTCTGCGACGGGCGAGGCGCATGGTCGCCAGCGAGCTTCTTGGCGCCCTGCTCGACGACCTCTTCGCCGCCCTCCTTGACGATCTTCTGGGCGAGCCCCTTAGGGTTGACCATGGCGACGAAGCCGCCCGCCTTCGCCAGGTCGGTCGACTGGTCGCCGAAGCAGATGACGATGGTGAACTCGCACGATGCGCCGCCGGCGAAGTCCCAGACGCTGCCGTCCGCCTTCTTCTTCGTCTTCGCGCGCTTCGCCGGGTCCTTGCCCATGTAGGTCACCTTCGCCGGCGGAGAGCTGGCCTTCGCCTTCGCGGCCGCGTCGGCGGCCTCGCGCTCCCGGCGCATCTGGTTGGCGTAGACCTTGTCCTGGTAGGACGCCCACTTCTTGTCCTGCGCGGTGGGGGCGGGGGCGGTCGGCTTCTGCGCGGCTCCGCCCTTGCCGTCCTTGGGGTCGATGATCTGCTTGTCCTCGTGGGGCTTGCAGGTGGCGGTGCAGGCCTTGTGCCCGTCGAACTCGACGTTCGAGATCGGGTTGCCGGCGGCGAAGGCGTAGCGGGACTGGGTGAGCGGGTCGGAGGCGAGGTTGAAGTCGCCGGAGGCGGACTCGAAGCGGTCCTGCGTGAGGAAGCGCCCGGCCGACGGCAGGTACGACCGTGCCCGCATGTCGTAGGTCTTGACGCCGGAGTCCAGGTAGAAGCCCTGGAACCGGATCGGGTTGTCCTGCGCGACCTCCGAGAGCGAGGACTCGAGCGTGTCCGACTCCAGCTGGTTCGTCCCGACGGCGCTGCCGTACGGGTCGTAGCCGTACACCGCGGCGTTGTTGCCGGTGTCCCCGGTGAGCGCGGTGATCGAGCCGTTGACGTCCTTGGCGAAGGACCGGTACGGGTCCGGCGCCGCGGCGCTCGCCCCCATCCGGGACAGGCCGAGCGGCTCGAGGGTCGAGCTGTAGTCGTACGAGCTCGTCTTCGCGTTCGACCGGTGCAGCGCCCCGCGACGCGAGACCGCGTTCGAGGTGCCGATGTAGCCGTACGTGGCGGTCTTGTCGTCGTCCGGCACGCTCGGCCGGTCGAACGTCTCCTTCTCCGTGTCGCGCCGGTCGAACCCGTCGTAGGTGAACGTCTGGATGTCGCGGTCGTCATCGGTGGTCGTCTGCGTCGACTGACCCGCCTTCAGCACGACCTGCTCGATCACGCGGTCGAACGGGTCGTAGTCGAACGTCGAGAGCGGCTTGGGCGCCCCGTCGTTGCCGTTCGTCTGCGGCACCTCGTTGATCGTCTTGACGTTCGCGGCGGCGGTGTCGTAGCCGAACCGCAGCTTCGCCGTGACGGGGGTGGCGCCGCCGGTGCTCGCGACCGTCTCGAGCAGGCGCCCGAGCGCGTACCGGTTCGTCGTCGACTTCTGCGTCGCGTCCGAGTCGGTCTTCTTGAGGACGTCGCCGACGCCGTTGACCTGGTACGTGACGTTGCTGCCCGACGTGCGGGTCCACTTCGTCAGCTGGTCACGCGCGTTGTACGCGTGCTCGCCGGTCTCGTCCTGGGTCCGCAGGCCGTTCTGCGAGTACTTGTACTCCCACGTCTTGTCGTCGCTCGACGCCGTCGCGCCGAAGCGCCGCTTGCCGAGCTTGCGCCCGTCCGTGCTGTAGCGGAACTCGTCGGTGACGCGGAGCGTCTGGAACGGTGCCGGCCGCGGCGGCCGGGCGGCGTCCTCGCTCGCCTCGGAGTAGGTGTACTCGCGCTTGACCTGCGGATCGTCGGAGTTGAAGTACGCCGTGCCGAAGATCTGCGACTTGAGGTCGTTCGCCGGGTCGACGACCGACCGCACCTCGCGGTCGTACTGGTCGAAGTCGAAGTACGTCGTCGTGCCGCCCGAGTAGCCGGAGCCCTGGAGCTTGCCGTTGAGGATGCCCTGGGTCAGCTGGCCGTTGTGGCGCCGCTCGGTGACGTTGCCGTTGGCGTCGTACGCGAACAGCGTGTCCTGGCCGGCACGGCCCTCGAACGTGTCCTCGTCGGTGCCGACGAGCCGGTCGAGCTTGTCGTAGGCCAGGCGGTACACGCGATCGTCCGAGCCGGCCTGGGGCGCGATGTCCTTCCCGCGGTCGATGACCGACGTCAGGAGGCCGTCGTCGGACCAGCGGTAGTCGTACTCGCGCGGCTTGTCCTCGGCCTTGCGATCCCCCGCGCGATCCGCGAGGCGGCTCTTCAGGAGCCCGTTCGGCCAGTACTCGCGCGTCGAGGTCCGGCGCACCGAGTCCTCGCGGTTGACGACCTTCCAGCTCGTCTGCAGCCCGCGCTCGTCGTAGGTGTACCGGTGATCCTCACCGCCGACCGGCAGCAGCGCCGGCTGGCCCGCCTGCCCGGCGTCCGGGTTGGGGCGGGCGCCCGAGGGCTCGGTCGACGACTTGATCCACCCCGTATCGAGGAACTGGTAGCTCGTCCGCTGGACGCAGCCGGGCCTGTCGACGTCGCCGTACGCGGGATCCAGGGAGCCCGTCGAGCACAGCCGCCGCTCCTTCGTCCACTCGAACGGCGCGTCGATCGACTCCGTCCGGCCCCGCGCGTCGAGGTTGAAGCTCTGCCGGTAGCGGCGGTCCTTCGAGGTGCCGTCCGCGTTCTCGGTGCCGTCGTGCGGCTGGTGGATCGCCGTCAGCAGGCCGTCCGCGGAGTACTCCATCAGCGTCGCCTGGACGGTCGCGGCCTTCAGGTCGCTGCTGTCCCCGCCTTCGACGAGCGTCTGCGCCGGCGCCTTGTCCTCGACCGCCGGACCGTCGCCGGCGGCGTTGACGCCCTCCGGCTTGACGACGCGGCGCAGGTTGCCCAGCCCGTCACGCTCGGTGATCGTCACGCGGTTGCGGTCCGAGCCGAAGACCGTCGTGCTGTAGACCTGGTCGCGGCCGTTGTACGCGTACCGGACGGTGCGCGCGTTCTCCGCGCCGTTGAAGGTCGAGCCGGCGCCGGGGCCGGTGATCTCCTGCGCGTTGCCGCCCGCGTCGCGGATGATCGTCGTCTTGCGCGCGTCCGTCCCGCCGTCCCGGCTGGCCGTCAGCTCGTCCTCGTGGTTGTACTCGTACTCGGAGGACCAGCGAGCGCTGATGTCCACGCCGTTGTCCGTCGTCGGGCTCGGCTGGTCGGCGCAGCTGGCGGGTGCGGTGTCGGCCGCCCACGCGTTCGGCCGCGTCTGCTTGACGACGTTGCCGTTGTTGTCGTAGGCCGTCGTCGAGAAGCCGCGCTCCGGATCGGTGACGCCGACGAGCCGGTCGAACTGGTCGTAGCAGCGGTACTCCGTCGCGTCGCCGCGCGGAAGCTCGATCGCGGTCGGCAGGCCGTTGGCGTCGAGCGTGTACTTCGTCACGTCCGGAGTGCCGTCGCTGCCCGCCGGCGCCGACGAGCTCACGAGCCGGTCGAACTGGTCGTACGCGCGCCGCGACGTCCAGTCCTCGCCCGCGCCGTTGAGGCGGGTGCTGGTGACGAGGTTGCCGTTGCGGTCGTACGCGAGCCGGTCCCTGATGAAGCGGCCCGCCGCCGTGTCGAGCGGGCGCTTGATCTCTGTCAGGCGGCCGAGCGCGTCGCGGTCGAGCGACGTCGTGGCGTTGTTCGCGCCCGGCGTGCGCTCGATGACCGACGCCAGCCGCAGCTCGTCGTCGTACGTCGCCTCGATCTTGCCCGCCTTCGGGAGCATGTCGGGGTCCGACTCGCCCGTGACGGCGCCGAAGTCGCCCTCGCCCTCGCTGGACGGGACGTCCGGCGTCTGCGCGTCGTTGCCCATCTCCGACCAGTCCTTGGGGACGATCGCGTCGCCCTCGACGCGCCACGCGCCGGGGCGGGTCGTCGTCTTGAGCAGGCCGGCGTCGAGGAAGGTGTTGTCGTACGCGTTGCCGCGCGGGTCCGTGATCCGGACCGGGTCGCCGACGATGTCGCGGCGGTACTTCCACGCGAGGCCCTTCGGATCCTCGTGCGTCCGCGGCAGGTGGTGCTCGATGACGTCCCCGAGCCGGTCGTAGACGAAGCGCTCGGTGAGCTCGTCGTCGTCGCCGCCCTCGTTGAACCACCGCGGCAGGCGGATCTTGGTGACGAGCCCGTCCGCGCGGCGCTCGTACCGCGTCCGGCGGTACTGGCGGTCACGCGTCTCGACGAGCATGTCGCGCTGGTCGTACGTGTGGACCGTGTCGCTGAAGTTCGCGTCCGACTCCGTGACGAGGTTGTCGTTCGGGTCGTAGGCCCAGTCGTGGTAGAGCGGGTTGTCGTCGTTCGGCTTCTCGACCGCGCGGACGCGCCGGTCGCTCCGGTCGTAGTCGAAGCGCCAGCGCCGGTAGACATCGCTGCCGGCCGCGGTCAGCGGCGACACGCCGGCGGTCGCGTTCGCCTTCGCGTCGGCGACGCCCTTGAGGTTGCCGCGGCGGTCGTACGCCATGGAGGTGATCAGCGTCGTGCGCGTCGCGCCCTCGAGCTGCTGACGCCGCTCCACCACCAGCTGGCCGTTCGCGTCGTACTCGAAGTCGGTCGAGAAGTCGACGTCGGACGCCTGGTTCTCCTCGCCGCGCGGCGCGATCTGCCGCGTGACCAGGCCCTCGCCGTCGTACTGGACGCGGGTGACCTCGGGCGCGGCGTCCTCCTCGCCCGCGTGGCCGACCGGCGGGCTGGTGACCTGCGTCGGACGGTCCATCTCGTCGAAGACGCGCGTCACCGCCGCCTTCGTCCCGTCGACGTCGCGCAGGGCGTTGCCGTTGGGGTCGTACTCGTACGAGCGCGTGATCGACGCCACCGCGGTGTCGGACGTCGAGTCCTTGGACAGGACCTCCTGGATCAGCTGATCCTGCGCGTCGTACGTGAAGCGCGTCTGGAAGTGCTTGAGCGGGTCGCCCAGGCCGCCGAACCGCGCCCCGCGCGGGTCGCTCGTGGCGAGCAGGTTGCCGACGGCGTCGTACTGGTACTCCGAGCGGCCGCCCTTCGGGTCGATGGCCACGCCCGGCATGCCGTTGGGGTCGTACTGCTCGAAGCGGGTCTCGTTGCCGACCTCGTCGATCTCCTTGACGACCTGGCCGTAGGAGTCGAACTGCGTGCGGGCCCAGTTGCCCTCGGCGTCGCGACGGCCGGTCACGTTGCCGCGCGGGTCGACCTCGTACAGCTCGGTGAAGTCGTCGGGCGTGCCGGTCTTCGCGCCCTTCGGGCTCTCGATCCGGTTGAGGTCCGCGACGAAGTCGACGCGGCCCTCCCCGCCGGTCCGGGCGAAGACGCCGGTCCCGACCTGGTAGCCGAGGTTCGTGCGGTCGTTGCCGGGCGAGACGATCCAGCGCAGCAGGCCGTTCTCGTCGTAGCCCATCTCGGTCTCGGCCTCGTCGGGCGTGCCAGCGGCCTCGACCATCTGGTTGACGTTGTTGTCGCCGTCCCAGCGCAGCTTGGTCGTCGTGCCGCGCGCGTCGGTGAGCTCGACGGTCCGGCCGCGATGGTCCGTGTCGTACTGCGTGACCGCGCTGCGGGCGTTGGACGCCTTCGTCCGCCAGAGGCCGGTGCTGGGCGCCGTCGCCTTCTCGTACGTGTACGCGCGGGTGCGGCCGTCACGCTGCGTGACCTTCTCGACGCGCCGGTCGGAGAGCTCGTCGGCCACCGGGACCGTGCCGGCCATCCGGGCGAGGTAGCCCGAGCCGAACGTGAAGCGCGTCTCGGCGCCGCGCGGGTCCTGGATCGCGCCGAGGCCGTCGCCGCCGTAGAAGAACTTGAACGTGCGCTTCTGCGGCGTGCCGTCCGCCTCGGTGAGCGAGACGAGCCGGTCGCCGAGGTAGCCGAACGAGAGCACGCGGCCGCCGTGGTCGGTGATCGACGTGATCGGGCCCGCCGCGCTCGCGTACGCCAGCCGGACGCTGCGGTTCGGGACGCCTTCGCGGACGCCCGCCGAGTCGGTCACCGCGACGAGCCGCTGGCGGCAGTCCGCCGCGCTGAACGCGCTGACGGAGAGCCCCCACACCGGGCACGTCGCGGCGGGGTTGAGCTTCACGATCTCGTACTCGAACCGCAGGATGTCCTGGTTGCGGTCCTCGATGTACGTCGGGAAGCCGCGCTGGTCGAAGAAATGCGTGATGCCGTCCGGGCGCGTGACGGCCCAGGTGCGGTCGTACGCGCTCGAGTAGCGGCGCAGGTGGAGCTGCACGCCGGCCGGCGCGTCGTAGTACAGGCCGGACGCGTTCTTGCGGAAGACGTGACGCGTGCTGTCCGCGTCGACCAGCGTCACGCGCGGATCGGTCGCCGCATCGGCCTGCGCGACGTCGAGCGGCTCGTTGACGCGCGTGATCCCGGAGATGCCGAGCGAGAAGTTCTCGCCGATCTCCTTGTAGCCCGCGTCCGGGCCGGTCGTGCGGACCTGGCTGTTGTACGTGACGTTCGCGAACGTCGACAGGCCGCGGCCCGGGTTGACGAGCGGGACGTGGTTCCAGACGAGGTTGCCGGTCGTCTGGTTGACGTGCGCGCGCGAGCCGGCACCGGCCTCGACCGAGTCGAACTGGAGGTACTGCTCGAGGCCGCTGAGCGCGGTGGTCTCGTAGGTCGGGGTCGCGCCCGGCGTCAGCGGCAGCTGGACCGTCGTCAGGTTGCCGAGCTTGTCCTTGGCCTTCGCCTCGAGCAGGCCGTTGGCCGGGAAGCGCCGGGTGTCGAAGGCGAAGTCGAGCTCCTGCGCGCACGAGTCGGTCGCGCAGTCGCGCCACGTGTGGTCGATCTGGCGCCAGACGCCGGTCGCGGTGTCGGTCCAGACGAGCTCGATCTCGGTGGCGCCGGACTCGGGCTCGGCGTCCGCCGTGCCGTCGCGCGCCTCGACGTGGAGGCCGTACGTCTCCTTGGTGAGCGTCGTGCCCGCGGCGTCCTTGAGCGGGCCGCTGAGCGTGACCTGCGGGCCGCGTTTGTCGGCGACGACGCGCAGGGACTTCCGCTGGACGTTGCCCGCGAAGTCGGTCGCGATGGCCTCGACGGTGTGGCTGCCGTGGGAGAGCGCGTTGAGATCGAGGTCGTAGGTGCGCGTCAGCGGGCAGCTGTGCGCGCAGCTCGCGGCGACGGTCTCCGAGCCCTGCAGGACGCCGTCGAGCTTGACGGCGATCGAGCGGACGCCGGACTGCTGGTCGGCAGGGGCGGTCGCGCCCGGCCAGCTGTCGCTCGCGTTGATCGTCAGCTGCTTGGCGGAGTTGCCGATCGGCGCGGTCGCCAGGCTGCCGTCGAACTCGATGTCCGGGAGGTCGCGATCGTGGCGGATCGTGACGTTCTGCTCGGTGACGTTGCCGGCCAGGTCGGTCGCGACGAGCTTGTAGGTCTGCGGCACCGCGGGAGCGACCCGGCCCGTCTGGAACGCGAGCGCCGGGCTCCAGCTGACGCCGCTCCAGGTGGCGGGGCACTTGGAGATCTGGACGCCCGTGCACGGGTGGGTCTTCGTGTCGACGACGGCGCCGCTCGGGTCCTTGAGCTGGACGGTCTTCGCCCCCAGGCCGGCGTCGCTGGCGGCGACCACGAGCGTCTCAGGCTCGAGACCCACCCACGGGAGCGCGCGGAAGCGCGCCGTCGTGGAGGTGAGCGACGGCGTGCCGAGCGTCGGCAGGCCGCTGTCGGCGAACGTCAGCGTGGCGGAGGCCAGGGTCGCCGTCGCGCTGGTCGAGGTCGACTGCGGCTGGAGCTTGAAGTACGCGACGTTGCCCAGGTTCGGCGCGGGCGACGGGCCGGCCGGGGAGGCGTACGTCGCGGAGGCGACCGGGGTGGTGCACTTGGGCGCCGGGGTGCCCGACGGGTCGATCGTCGCGCCGCGCGTCGTGGTGTTGACGTCCGCCTGCCGGAGGCCGAGGACGACGCAGTTCGTGCCCGCCGGGGTGCTGCTGGTCAGCGTCGTGACGCCGGCGGTGAAGCTCGTGATCGTGGCACCGGCGGGGGCCGCGTAGTACCACTCGGCCGAGCTGGCGGTGCCGGCCGTCCCGGCGAACCCGAGACGCAGGCCGGAGCCGCTGACGAACGACGACGAGTGGCCGTTCACCGGCGAGGGCAGACGCGCCGTCCAGCCGGTGGTGACGGTCGACGACGCCCAGTTGTAGGTCTCCGTCACCGGATCGACGACGATCGGGTAGTCGAGCTCCCGCCCGCGGTGGGCGACCGCGTAGCGCAGCCGCTTGCCGACGACCTTCGTCGTGACGCGGACCATGCGCCCCCGCGCGTCCCAGGCGACGGGCGCCCGGACCACGGCCAGGCGCTTGCCCTTCGCGCCGCGCAGCAGGACGTCACCGGCGGGCCGCTTGGTGAGCTTCAGCTGCGGCGCGTCGAAGGCGAGCGTCAGGGCGCTGGGGCTGGAGGGCGAGCGCAGGACCCACATCGCCTGCAGGCCGCCGGGCTCGGCGGACATGGAGACGTCGGTGCTCGCGCCGACGTTGGCGAAGAAGGCCGTCGCGGCCTGGCGCGCGGTGACGCGGCCGCCGCGGGGGACGATCGGGCGGACCTTGACGCCCACCTCGGGCAGGAGGGACCAGCGGTCGAGCCGCCGCGAGACGAGGACGTCCGTGCCCGCGTTGACCGGGGCGAGGTAGCCGGAGCCCTTCGTGCGCAGGTTGAGGTCGAGCGGGCGGAGCTTGCCGTCCGGCCCCTTGCTCTGCAGCGGGGTCGTCGACTCGACGATGGTCGAGCGGGCGCCCTTCTTCTCCGGCGTCATGAGCGCCGAGCGCTCGCCGAGGTACTCGATGCGCTGCTTCGCGGGCTTCTTGGCGGTGGTGACCGCCGCGGCGCGGGCGACCCCCGGGTCGGTCTGCAGGCCGGAGCCGACCGGGAGCGGGAGGCCCTGCGGGAGGACCTGCCTGGCGAGGTCCCAGGCGCCGGCGTCCGTCAGGCCGGCGTACCGGGTCGCGGTCGCGGGGTCGGCCGGCGTGGCCGCCGTGGTCGCCGCCGGCGGCTGCGCCTGCGAGCCACCGGTCTGCGCCGAGGCGAAGCCGACGACGCCGAGCGCTCCGAGCAGGAGAACGAGCAGGCCGATCGCACACACAGCGATCCCCGAACGCGCAGCGGCATCGCCCGCTTGCGTCGGTCGTGCCGACCCGCGCCCGAAGGCGTCCTGCTTCCGCGCAGCGTTGATCACACGCTGCCAGAGCGCACCAAACCGCATAGGTCCTCCGTGCCCTGACAGGCCTGATCGGGTCGAGCCGGGGTTCGTCCGTCCCCGGCACTCGGCGTGGAAGCCGAGCGTCAGGCAGCCTGCTCCACCGGACAAGAGCCGTCAAGCGGTGAAGGTCACAAAGCCACCAAGTTGGCGCACAGGCAGTCGTTTACGGCACGTGTGTCCGGGGGTGCGCCGATGAGTTCGCCGGTCGCCGCCGGTCCCAGCCGCATGACCTCCACCGCCTCTCCCCCCGACCCGCGCCGCTGGGCGGCGCTGTACGTCCTGTGCGCCGGGATGCTGATGATCGTCCTCGACGCGACGATCGTGAACGTGGCGCTGCCGTCGATCCAGGACGACCTGGGGTTCAGCCAGAGCGGGCTGGCGTGGGTGGTGAACGCGTACCTGATCGCGTTCGGCGGGCTGCTGCTGCTCTCCGGGCGGATCGGGGACCTGATCGGGACGCGGAAGGTCTTCCTCGCCGGGATCGCGATCTTCACGGTGTCGTCGCTCGTGTGCGCGACGGCGCAGACGCAGGAGACGCTGATCGCCGCGCGGTTCCTCCAGGGCGCGAGCGGGGCGCTGGCGAGCGCGGTGGTGCTCGGGATGATCGTGACGATGTTCCCCGACCCGCGCGAGCAGGCGAAGGCGATGGGCGTCTTCGGGTTCGTGGCCTCCGCAGGCGGCTCGATCGGGCTCCTGGCCGGTGGCACGCTGACCGAGATCCTCAACTGGCACTGGATCTTCTTCATCAATGTCCCGATCGGGATCGCGGTCGGGGTGGCGGCGCGCCGGCTCGTCCCGGCCAATCCGGGCCTCGGCTTCGGCGCGGGCGCGGACTGGACCGGCGCGGCGATGGTGACCGGCGGCCTGATGCTCGCCGTCTACGCGATCCTCGACGCGGGCGAGCACGGCTGGACGTCGGCCCGGCCGCTGATCCTCGCGCCACTGGCGATCGCGCTGCTCGGCGGGTTCCTCCTCCGCCAGGACCGGGTCCGCAACCCGCTCATGCCGCTGCGCGTCCTGCGCGCGCCGAACGTCCTGGGCGCGAACGCGGTCATGGCGCTGCTGGTGAGCGGCATGTTCTCGATGTTCTTCCTCGGCGCGCTGTACCTGCAGCGGATCCTCGGCTACGACCCGCTCGAGGTGGGCCTCGCGTTCGCGCCCGGCAGCGTGATCATGGGCCTGCTGTCGCTGGGCTTCAGCGAGAGGCTCATCATGCGCTTCGGCCCGCGCCGCACGATGCTCACCGCGCTGCCGATCATCGGCGTCGCGCTGCTGCTCTTCGCGCGCACGCCGGTCGACGGCGACTTCCTCACGGACGTCCTGCCGCCGATGGTGCTGTTCGGCGTCGGCGCCGGGATGACGTTCCCGTCGCTGATGACGCTCGCCATGTCGGGCGCGACGCCGCAGGACGCGGGGCTCGCCTCCGGCCTCGTCAACACGACCGTGCAGGCGGGCGGGGCGATCGGCCTCGCGGTGCTGGCGACGGTCGCGACGGAGCGGACCGACGCGCTGCGCGCGGGCGGCGACACGGCGGCGGGCGCGCTCAACGGCGGCTACCACCTCGCGTTCCTCGTCGGCGCGGCGTTCGTGGCGATCGCGTTCGTCGTCGGGCTCGTCGCGACCCACGCACCGGAGCCCCCAGCGGGAGCGGTGGACGGCGCGGGCGCGGCGGAGCCGCAGCCGGCGTTCGCGGCGGTGTGAGCGGCTAGCCCTGACGCAGGACGAGCGCTTCGTGCACCGGCAGGCGGCCGGTGAACCAGTGCGTGTAGCGCTTGACGACGCAGTCGCCGCCGCAGCGCTCCACCACCTTCGCGATGCGCTCGTCGAGCGACACGACGTCCGTGTCGGTGAGTCGTTCGACCTGTTCCATGCTCCAGGGATCGGCGTCCGCGTGGAGCTTGCAAGCCCATGTGGACGCCTGATCGACCCCGGGATCCCCACCCGTCAGCATGTGAGCGCCCATGCGCCAGCGCAACCACCGCAGCACCGCCCTCTGCGTCGCCGGCGTCCTCTGGTGCGGCTTCCTCGTGGTCTGCGTGCTCTTCATGACCGCGTTCAGCTGCTTCGGCGACACGGCGTACTGCGCGGAGTCGCGGGAGAAGAACGGCGTCTACGCGGGCGTCCTCCAGGACGAGGGCGGGAGCGTCCTGCGCGACGCGAGGCTCACCGTGTCGTTCGAGTCGCGCGCCGACGAGGACCCCGTCCGCGACTTCACGACCGACGCGCGCGGCCGCTACTGCTTCGTCTGGGCGAACGAGCGGTCGATCCCGGACATCGAGGCCCGGACGGGGAACGCGACCGTCCCGTCCCACCTCACCGGGCCGACCGCGAACTGGCGGCCGTTGCGGGGAGCGGACCCGCCGGCGGGCTGCCAGACGAGCGCCGCCGGGGTCCCGTGGCTGCGCGCGGACGGTGCGTCGGACAGCCCGGAGTTCGTCATCACGCTGCTCCTGCCGATGTTCGCCGGCGCGGTGATGCTCCTCGGGCTGGGCCGCGACCGGATCGGCAGGTTCTGCCGGCGGATCGGGACGGTGCTCACCCTCGCGAGCACCGTCCTGATCTTCAGCCTCTAGAGGCCGACGATCACCGACTTGGTCTCGAGGTAGTTGCCGAGGACCTCCTCGCCCATCTCGCGGCCCCAGCCGGACTGCTTGTAGCCGCCGAAGGGCAGCTCGGCGCTGAACACGTGGTACGTGTTGACGTGCACGGTGCCCGCCTTGATCCGCTTGGCGAGCTGGTGGGCCTTGCTCACGTCGCGGGTCCACACACCGGCGGCGAGGCCGTAGTGCGAGTCGTTCGCCTGCCGCGCGAGGTCGTCGACGTCGGAGAACCGCATCGCGGCGATCACCGGGCCGAAGATCTCCTCGCGGACGATCGCGTGGTGCGGCTCGGCGTCGACGAGGACGGTCGGCTCGACGAACCAGCCCGGGCCGTCGATCGCGTTCCCGCCCGCCGTCGCGCGCGAGCCCTCGTCCACGCCGGTCTTCAGGTAGCCGGTGACGCGGTCGAACTGCTCCTGCGAGACGAGCGGCCCCATCTCCGTGTCGGGATCGAGGCCGTGGCCGACCTTGATCGACGACGCCGCCGCGCTGATCCCCTCGACGACCTGGTCGAAGTGGCGGTCGTGCACGTACAGGCGCGAGCCGGCCGAGCAAACCTCACCTTGGTTGAAGAAGATGCCCTGCGCGGCACCGGCGATCGCGGCGTCCACGTCGGCGTCGTCGAAGATGATGTTCGGCGACTTGCCGCCCAGCTCGAGCGAGACCCGCTTGAGGTTCGTGCGGCCCGCGGCCTGCGCGATCAGCTTGCCGACCTCGGTGGAGCCGGTGAACGCGACCTTGTCGACGTCCGGGTGCTCGGCCAGCCGCGCGCCGGGCTCGCCGAAGCCGGTGACGACGTTGACGACGCCGTCCGGAACGCCCGCCTCCAGCATCAGCTCGCCCAGGCGCAGGGCGGAGAGCGGCGTCTGCTCGGCCGGCTTGAGGACGACGGTGCAGCCGGTGGTGAGCGCCGGCCCGAGCTTCCACGCGGCCATCAGCAGCGGGAAGTTCCACGGGATGATCTGGCCGACGACGCCGACCGGCTCGCGCAGCGTGTACGCGTGGAACTCGACGCCCGGCAGGTACGGGACCGACGGCGTGACCGTGCCGCCCTTGATCTTCGTCGCCCAGCCGCTCATGTACCAGAAGAGGTCGGCGGCGAGCGCGACGTCGGCAGCCTGTGCGACGGCCTTCGGCTTGCCGTTGTCGAGCGCCTCCAGCTCGGCGAGCTCCTCCGCGTTGGCCGCGATCAGGTCGCCGATGCGGTGGATGATCCGGCCGCGGTCGGACGGGCTCATCCGCGACCACGGGCCGTCCTCGAACGCGCGCCGGGCGGCGGCGACGGCGCGGTCGATGTCCTCCGCCTCCCCGCGCGCGACCGTGGCGAGAACTTCGCCGGTGCCCGGGTCGACGGTCTCGAACGTGCCGCCGGCGGCGGCGTCGACGAACTGGCCGTCGATGAGCAGCTTGCGCTCGCCGGGACGGAAGATGCGGTCGGTCGCGAGGGGTGCAGCGGTGGCCATGGGTCGGACTCTCTCCTCAGAGGTGCCGGTACGGGACGGCCGCGACGCTATGGCCGGGGAGGTTGCATCAACGCTGCACGCGGCGCGGTTGCACGAACGTTGCGGGTGTAGCCTGCGCCGCGGGTCATGGTTGCGTCGCGGAGGAGCAGCTGGCTGGCGGTCGATTCGGTGTCGGATCGGCTGACGCACGCCCGCTCGCTGCAGCGCATGCACACCGCGTTCACCGAGGGGCGCGACGTCGCGCGCGGGGTGCGGGCCGTGGTGGCGCAGTCGTGGGAGCGCTCCGCCGCGGCGGGGATCGAGCCCGAGCGGCACCTGCCGCCGATCGTCATGGACGAGCGGGAGATCGACGCGCGCTGGCACGCGCACCCGCTCTATCCCGTGCTGCCGGTGCTGCGGACGCTCTTGAGCGACGCCACGACGGCCGCGGGCCACATGCTCGTGATCAGCGACGCCCGGGGCGTGCTGCTGTGGATCGAGGGGCACCGGCGGGTGATCGAGGCGACGGAGAACATGCACCTCGTCTGCGGCGCGGACTGGTCGGAGGCCGGCGCCGGGACGAACGCTTTGGGCACCGCCGTGACCGTCGACCACCCGGTGCAGATCTTCTCGGCCGAGCACTTCAACCGGCGGGTCCATCCGTGGCAGTGCAGCGGGGCGCCGATCCACGATCCGGAGACGGGCGACATCGTGGGCGTGATCGACCTGACCGGGCATCTGAAGACCGCCCATCCGCACACGCTGTCGCTGGTGACCGCGGCGGCGGGGATGGCGGAGGCGTTCCTGCGCGAGGAGGTCGCGCGGCGGGATGCGTCGTTGCGGGAGCGGTACCTGTCGCGGATCGCGGGCCATGCGCGGCCGTCGGCGCTCGTGACGGCGTCGGGGCGGGTCGTGATGGCGGTGCCGCACGACTGGCTCGGCGGGGCGCGGGTGGCGGTGCCGGCCGGTGGTGGCGAGGTGGAGCTGGGCGAGGGCCGGGCCGCGGTGGCGGAGCCGCTCAACGGGTCGGACGGCGCGCTGCTG
>DATMVO010000336.1:0-3218 GCA_035563115.1 Solirubrobacteraceae bacterium | reverse complement strand
CCGAGCCCGGTGACGCCCGGCGCATCGAGCGGCGGATGCCCGCCGACGACGGTGAGCGTCGCGTCCGGGACCCGCGCGCGCACGCGCGCGAAGGCGCGCAGCAGCAGCGGCCCGCCCTTGCGCTCCCAGTCGAAGCCGACGAAGAGGAACCGGGGCGTGCGCCAGTCGCGGTGCGCCGGCGGGGGCACGTCGTAGTTGCGGCCGAGCCCGACGACGTGCACGCGCCCGGCGGGCACGCCGTAGTCCTCGACCGCCGACCGCGCCGCCCAGTGCGTGAACGCGCAGACCGCGCGGACGCGGCGGTGCATCTCGCGGTCGCGCGCGATCGCCGCGCCGAGCGTCGCGGGGCGCACGCCCTCGAAGAAGCTCCACGGGTACGCGCTGGCCTGCAGCAGCGTCTGGTCGTGCAGCAGCACGTGCGGCACGCGCGCCGGCGGCAGGAACTCCCCCGCCCCCCACTGGATGCAGCCGGCGACCGCGCTGCGGCGCACGAGCTTCAGCCCGGACGCGACCGCCCGCATCCGCGCGACGGACGGCGAGAGGTAGGCGTCGTTGCGCGTGCCGGGGCGCAGCCGGGCGACCGCGGACACGACCGGCTCGGACGGCGCGGTGCGGACCGGGACGGTGCGGAGGCCGAGCTCCTCCAGCGCGCCGAGCAGCGCGAACGGGATGCCGGAGTGGCGCCCGCGATCCAGCGGATCGCCCGCGCACGCCACCGCGTAGACCGCCGGGCGACCGGCCGTGGCGCTCACCGCAGCGCCCCCTCCAGCACCGTCGCGGCCTTGCGGGCGAGCGCGTCCCACGTGAGCCGTTCGCGGACCTCGGCGCGCTTGGCGGTCAGGCCCGGGCCATCGTCGTGCGCGGCGGCGGCGACCGCGGCGGCGAACGCGGCGGGGTCGTCGCCCGCGACGTGGACGCCCGGCCAGCCGGTGATCTCGCGCAGCCCGCGCAGCCCTTCGTGCGTCGTGACGATCGCGCGGCCGGCGGAGAGGTACTCCACGAGCTTGATCCGCGGCCCGCCCGCCAGCGCCGCCTCGGGCGGGTAGGGGAGGAGGCAGACGTCGGCGTGCGCCAGCCAGGGCGCGAGTGCGGGGACGAACCCCTCGTACGTGAGGCCGGGCGCGCGCGGGCCCTCGGCGCTGCCGAGCACGTGGACGGTGACGCCGGTGCCGTCCGCGGTCAGCCGCTCGGCGACCTGCTGGAGGAAGACCATCGCGCGCGTGTTCGCCTGGTGGTCGGCGCTGGGGAGCGTGACGACCGCGTCGCGGTGGCCGTTGGCGCGGCCGAACGGCGGGTCGGCGCCCGCCGCGCCGTCGTCGCCCAGCGCGGGCGTGAAGCCGTTGACCACCACCACCGGCTCGGTGCGCGGGCGGTGGAGCCGGCGGACGTCGTCGGCGACCTCCTGGCCCGCGGCGATCAGCCCGTCCGCGCGCCGCGCCATCAGCCGCTCCGCGCCGAAGCTGCGTGCCGCGGCGGCGTGGAGCTTGGCCGCCTGCACGCCGGTCGCCCGCCGCGCGAACCCCTGCCACTCCAGCGACGGCATCGCGTGGAAGTCGCAGACGACCGGGACACCCAGGCCCGCGAGGAGCGCCGCCGCGCCGCCGCGTGCCTCGTGGCCGTAGACGACGTCGGGGCGGAAGGTGTCGGCCGCCTGGCGGAGCGCGCCGACGTACGGGCGCAGGCTCTTGCGGCCGGTCGACCACGCCGGGCCGAAGTCGACGCTCGACCCGTCCACGCCGACCATCCCCACCTCGACGCCCGCGCGCGCGAGGCCGCGGCCGAGGTGGAACGGCCGCAGATGCTGTCCGAAGGGGTGCGCCGCGTCGACGTTCGAGACGAGGAGGACCTTCACGAGGCGACGCTAACCGACTGGGGCGCGCCGGTGGGAGAACTTCATCGGACAGACGTCCAGGTCCGTGCCGCTCGGCCTTGACAGAACCGATCCCATGAGCAGTGCGTGCGCTCCTGGTCCTCCTCCTGGCGCTCGCCGTCGCGCTCCCCGCGACGGCGCCGGCCGCCCCTGCCGCGAGCGGTGGCGGCGCGAAGCAGCACGCGAAGGCGAAGCAGAAGCGCAAGGCGAAGGCGCGGGCCGAGCGAGAGCGGCGGCGCAAGCGCGCGCTCCAGGCCCCGGCGCCATCCGGCACCATCGCACCGTTCGCGCCGTTCGCCCCCGGCAACCCCTTCACCACGCCGATCCCCGCCCAGGCCCCGCTCCTCCCCGCCGGCGAGCAGGCCGTCCGCCGCGGCGAGCTGCGCTTCCTCCTGCGCAAGGGCGCGGGGCTCGAGCAGGCGAACTGGTCGAGCTCGCTCTACCGCGTCCTGCGCGACGGCCGGATCCTCGACAGCCGCGGGACCGAGCTGTGCCGCGGCACGTTCGCGCGCCCCAGCGGCGGCCTGGAGGACCTCAACGGCGGGATCGACGGGCGCGGCTGGCCGACCGGCCCGTGCCTGCGCCCCGAGGCGGGCGAGGGGCACATGGTCCTGTACGCGCCCGAGACCGGCACGTACGGCGAGTTCTACGCGACGAAGGTGAGCGGCGGCCGCATCTCCTACGGCTACGGCGGCTACGTCCGCGACACCCGCACCGTCACCGCGATGGCGACGCCGGAGCTGCCGTGGCGCGGCTCGACCGCGAGCGGCGCGCCGGTCGGCGCGTTCACGATCACCGAGGCGGAGATCCGCCACGCCGTCGCGCGGTACGAGGCCGGCGACCACGCGGCCGCGGTCATCCCGCACGTGCTCGGCTACGAGGCGTGGCGCCACACCGCCTCGACGTGGGAGTTCCCCGCGACGAAGACCGACTTCATGGGCCCCGGGCCGGGCAAGGTGCCCGAGTACGGCGCCGGGTCACCTGACGGCGCGGGCCACGGCCACGGCCCGCTCCCGATGGGCGGGCTCTGGCGGCTCGATCCGCGCGTCGACGTCCAGCGCGACGTCCGCGGCGACGGCACCCCGCGCGGCGACATGCTCGCCCGGATCGTCGCGCGCACCCTCCAGCGGTACGGCGCGACGATGACCGACCAGACCGGCGCGGGCCTCGTCTTCCTCGCCGAGCAGCCCGCCCGCGACGGCTTCGCCTACGGCCACACCGGCCCGAACGCGGTGCCGTGGGTCAGCGGCCTGCTGGCGCAGGCGCTCGATCGGGGCTGGGTCCAGTTCCTGCACGCCGGCCGCCACCTCGAGATCGACGCAGGCGCCCCGGCGCCCGCGGGCGCGTA
>DATMVO010000335.1:0-3102 GCA_035563115.1 Solirubrobacteraceae bacterium | reverse complement strand
GGCGAGCGCCGACAGGTCGTGCAGGCGCCGCTGCAGCAGCGCGTCCAGCTCGCCGGAGAGCTGCGCTCGGTCGGTCGCGACCTCGATGCGGGCACGGTCGTCGCGGACGCCGCGCAGCTCGCTCGTCCGGCTCTCCAGCTCCTCCACCATGCGGCCGCGCGAGCGGACGACCCGGCCGATCCCCCACAGCCCGGCGGCCACCGCGCCGAGCACCGGCAGGAAGTCGAGCTTGACCTCGGTGTCGCTCAGCGCGAGCACGAGCAGCAGCCCGAGCGACCCGGCGAGGCCGAGCGCCGCCGCCGGCAGCTCCAGCCGGGCGGCGGAGGTGAAGGCGAGGATGAAGGCGATCGGGATGACCAGCCCGCAGCGGATGATCGTCCCGAAGAGCGCGACGTGCAGGAGGAGGCCGGCGAGCGTCACGCCGAGCACCGCGAGCGGATCGCGGCGGCGCCACACGATCGGCACCGTCACGAGGAGGAAGAGCGGGATCGCGGCGGGGCTCGCCGACGTCTCGTCCGCGACGACGTTGTCGACCATCAGCACGACGCCGAGCGCGGCCAGGACGAACATCAGGACGAGGTCCCGCGTCTCGACGCGGGCGGCGCGGTGCGGCATGGGGGTGAGCATCGCCGGAGCGGCTCCGTGTGTGAAGGGCATGCGCCGATCCTCCGTCCCGAACCTCCCGCCGTCGTCCCCCTGCCGGGTGATCGTGCGGCGGCGCGCTCACCCGCGGGGATGACGCGGCGGCGCGCAGCGGCGATGATGCTCGCGCCATGGAGCCCGGGCCGTCCGCCGCCGCGCCGATCACGGTCGTCATCGCCGACGACCAGCGGCTGCTGCGCGCCGGCTTCCGCGTCATCGTCGAGGCCGAGCCCGACCTGACCGTCGTGGGGGAGGCGGGCGACGGGCGCGCGGCGGTCGACGTCGTCACCCGGCGCCGCCCGGACGTCGTGCTGATGGACATCCGGATGCCCGAGATCGACGGGCTCCAGGCCGCCGAGCGGATCCTCGCCGACCCGGCGCTCAGCACCGCCGTGGTGATGCTCACGACCTTCGACGCGAGCGAGTACGTCTACGAGGCGCTGCGGATCGGCGCGAGCGGCTTCCTGCTCAAGGACGCACCGGCCGACCGGCTGCTCGACGCGATCCGCGTCTCCGCCGCGGGCGACGCGCTGATCGCCCCGTCGATCACCCGCCGGCTGATCGCCCAGTTCGCGCGCGAGGCACGGCCGGGGCCGACCGGCGTGCCGCCCGAGCTCGACGAGCTGACCGAGCGCGAGATCGACGTGCTGCGGCTGATCGCGCGCGGGCTGTCGAACGCGGAGATCGCCGCCGAGCTGGTCGTCGGCGAGAACACGGTCAAGACCCACGTCAGCCGCGTGCTGACCAAGCTCGGCCTCCGCGACCGCGCGCAGGCCGTCGTCGTCGCGTACGAGACCGGGCTCGTGCTGCGCGGGATGACGCCGGAGCGCCCGGACGGGAGGTGAAGCGGTAGAAGGCGGCATGTCCTTCACCGCCGAGACGGTCCTCTACGAGACGCGCGACCACCGCGCCTACCTCACGCTCAACCGGCCCGAGCGCCTCAACGCGATCACGGGCGAGATGGCGCGCGACATCGCCGCCGCCGTCGCCCACGCCAACGACGACGACGCGGTCCGCGTGATCGTCGTGCAGGGCGCCGGCCGGGCGTTCAGCGCCGGGTACGACCTCAAGCTCTACGCCGAGGGCGGGGCCGAGCACCAGGGGCCGGTGTGGGACCCGATCCGCGACTTCCGGATGATGCGCGCGAACACCGACAGCTTCTTCTCGCTGTGGCGCTCGCTCAAGCCGACGATCGCCAAGGTCCACGGCCACGCCGTCGCGGGCGGCAGCGACATCGCGCTCTCGTGCGATCTCGTCGTGATGGCCGAGGACGCGCGGATCGGGTACATGCCCGCGCGCGTCTGGGGCTGCCCGACGACCGCGATGTGGGTCTACCGGATCGGCGCGGAGCGGGCGAAGCGGATGCTCCTCACCGGCGACACGATCGACGGCGTGCAGGCGCGCGACTGGGGCCTGGTGATCGACGCGGTGCCGGCGGACGAGCTGGACGACGCGGTCGAGCGGCTCGCGGGGCGGATGGCGAGCGTGCCGGTCAACCAGCTCGCGATGCAGAAGCTGATGATCAACCAGGCGCTCGACAACATGGGGCTCCAGAGCACGCAGACGATCGCGACGCTCTTCGACGGCATCACGCGCCACTCGCCGGAGGGCCGCTGGTTCGTCGACTTCGCGCAGGAGCACGGGTTCGACGCGGCGGTCCGCTGGCGCGACCGGGGCGGGTTCATCCCGGACGGCGGCGGGCCGATCCCGACGCGGGAGGAGATCGACGCGCTCGAGCCGTGACCTCCGGACGCCTGCCCGGAGGTCACGGCCGGCCGGCGCCGCCCGGCGCCGGCTAGCGGCTGAGCGTGAAGCGGCCGACGAGGCGGTCGAGGTCGTCCGCGGTGCGGCTGAGGGCCTGGGCGGACGCGGCGATCTGCTCGGCGGAGGCGGAGCTCTCCTCGGTGGAGGCGGAGACCTCCTGCGCGTTGGCGGAGGACTGCTCGCTGACCGCGGCGACCTCCGCGATCTGCTCCTGCATCCGGTGCGCGTCGCCCGCGATCGACTCGGCGGTCGCGCGGATCTCGCGGACCCGCTCGCTGACGCCGTCGACCGTGCCGACGATGTCCGCGAACGCCTCACGGGTGGCGGCGACGCGGGTCGTGCCGTCCGCGGAGTGCTCGCGCGCCTCGCCCACGGCCTGGACCGCGGTGCGGGTGCCGGCCTGGATCTGGTGGACGAGCCCGGTGATCTCGGCGGCCGCGGACTGCGACTCCTCCGCGAGCTTGCGCACCTCCTCCGCCACGACCGCGAACCCGCGGCCCTGCTCGCCCGCCCGCGCGGCCTCGATGGCCGCGTTGAGCGCGAGGAGGTTGGTCTGCTGGGAGATCCCGCTGATCGTCTGGACGATGGTGTCGATCGCCTCGCTCTTGACGGCGAGGTCGGAGATCGCGGCGTCGACCGCCTCGGAGGAGCGCGCGACGGCGTCCATCGCGTCGGTCGCGGCGGCCGCCGTCTCGG
>DATMVO010000334.1:0-2225 GCA_035563115.1 Solirubrobacteraceae bacterium | reverse complement strand
CGCCCACAAGGCGCGCCCGTTCAAGCGGCGGCTCGGCCCGCTGGCCTACGCGGTCGGCGCGGGCCGCGCGGCGGTGACCGGCAAGCCGCTCCACGTCACGGTCCGCACCGACGGCGCCGAGGCGTGGAAGGGCGACGCCTGGCAGGTCCTCGTCGCCGCCACCGGCGCGTTCGGCGGCGACAGCTCCACCGGCGGCGTCGACACCGCCGACCACCGGCTCGACGTCGCGATCGTCCCCGCCGGCGCGCGGATCAAGCTCCTCCAGCGCGCGTTCGCGATGCGGCGCGGGCGGCTCGTCCACGAGGACGAGGTCGTCCACGTGCGCGGCGCGGAGGTCGAGCTGCAGGTCGACGGGCACCCCGAGTACAACGTCGACGGCGAGGTGCTGACGCTCGACCGCGCCCGCTTCTCCGTCCTCGGCACCGTCGACCTGGTGACCGCCTGATGCGCCGCCGCGAGGCCGCCTGGCCGGTCGGGATCGCCGCCGTGCTCGGCGCCTGGTACGCGTCCGACTCGCTCCGCCACCGCCGCGAGCACGGCGACGCCGGCTACAAGCTCCACGGCAACGAGGGGCTGGACGTCGGCAGCGTCGAGTTCATGCGCGCGGCCGAGACGCTCACCGGCGCGCCGATCTCCACCGGCGACGAGGTCGAGCTGCTGATCAACGGCGACGAGATCTTCCCCGTCTTCCTCGAGACGATCGAGAACGCGGAGCGCTCGATCAACCTCGTCACCTACGTCTACTGGCGCGGCGACATCGCGACCGACGTGGCGAAGGCGCTGGCCAAGAAGGCGCGCGAGGGGGTCGAGGTGAACCTGATCCTCGACGCGATGGGCACCGTGAAGATGGAGCTGCCGCTGCTGCGCGAGCTGCGCGACGCCGGCGTGCGCGTCTCCCGCTTCCGCCCGCCCAAGCCCTACGCGTGGCGCCGGCTGAACAACCGCACGCACCGCAAGCTGCTGATCGCCGACGGGAAGGTCGGGATGATCGGCGGCGTCGGGATCGCCGAGGAGTGGACGGGGAACGCCGAGGACCCCGACCACTGGCGCGACACCCACGTGCTCGTCCGCGGGCCGATCGTGCGCGGGCTCCAGGGCGCGTTCGCCGAGAACTGGCTCGAGGCGACCGGCGAGGTGCTCGTCGGGCCGGCGCACCTGCCGGAGCTGGAGGAGGTCGACAGCGGCGGGCCGATGCAGGTCGTGCGCTCGTCCGCGACCGTCGGCGACACCGACATGGAGGCGCTGTACTTCCTCGCGATCGCGTCGGCGAAGCGCTCGATCGAGCTGACCGCGGCCTACTTCGCGCCGCGCCCCGCGTTCGTGGACGCGCTGTGCGAGGCGGCCGACCGGGGCGTGGACCTGCGGATCCTCGTGCCGGGCGCGCACATCGACAAGTCGTTCGTGCGGATGGCGGGCCGGGCGGAGTACGAGGAGCTGCTCGCGTGCGGCGCGCAGATCTTCGAGTACGGCCCGACGATGCTCCACGCGAAGACGATGGTCGTCGACGGCGTGTGGTCGTCGGTCGGGTCGGTCAACTTCGACAACCGCTCGTTCCAGCTCCACGACGAGGCGACGCTCTGCGTGCAGTCCGAGAGGTTCGCGGGGCGGCTGCACGCGCAGTTCGAGCGCGACCTCGCCGTCAGCGACCGGATGGACCCGGAGCGGTTCGGCGAGCGCTCGCTCCCGCACCGGGCGCAGGAGCGGGCGCTCAAGCTCGCGCGCCGCGAGCTCTAGCTAGCCGACCTGCTGGACGGTGAGGTGGCCGACGACCGACGGCGACTCGCCCGCACCGAGCACCGTGAGCCGCAGGACGTCGCCCGGCGCGAGCACGAGGAGCGCCTCGGCCGCCAGGTCGTCGGTGGCGACCGTCGGCTGATCGGTCAGCGCCGGCACCTCCACCCCGTTGCGGAAGACCGTCGCCTGGCCCGTGTCCGCGGCGTTCTTGCGCAGCCGCCAGGCGACGCGGTACGTCCCGGCCTTCGCGATGGCCATCGCGTTGGAGCCGTCGAACGTGACGCCGGCGTTCTGGCGGTCGTCCACGAGCGGGACCGCCGTGCCGGCCGGGGTCGCCGTGACGGCGATCGGGAACGCGGTGTGGGCGTAGGCGAAGTCGCCCTCGCCGGCGGGACCGGCCGGACCCGCGGGGCCCGTGTCGCCCTTCGCACCGGCCTCGCCCTTCGCCCCGGCGTCGCCCTTCGCCCCGGCGTCGCCCTTGGCGCCCGTCG
>DATMVO010000333.1:0-2805 GCA_035563115.1 Solirubrobacteraceae bacterium | reverse complement strand
CACCTACGCGCTCCACCACCTCTGGGCCTCGCTCGCCGACGCGCCCGCCGCGAGGGCCGGCGCCGTCGCCGCGTGATCGCGCACGTCTTCCCCACCCGGCTCGGCGAGGTCGTCGCGCTGGGCGACGACGACGCGCTGACCGCCCTCTCCTTCACCGACGGCCGCTGCCCGCCGTTCGCCGATCTGGTCGCCGCCCCCACCGGGCCGCTCGCCGCGGCCGAGGAGCAGCTGTGCGCGTACCTGGACGGCGCGCGGCGTGGGTTCGACCTGCCCCTCCGCCCCACCGGGACGCCGTTCCAGCACCGCGTCTGGGCCGCGCTCGCGCAGATCCCCTACGGCACGACGCGCACGTACGGCGACATCGCGGCGGAGCTCGGCACCGCCCCGCGCGCGGTCGGCCTGGCGAACGGCCGCAACCCGCTGTCGGTCGTCGTCCCCTGCCACCGGCTCGTCGGCGGCAGCGGCGCGCTGACCGGCTACGCGGGCGGCCTTCAGCGCAAGGCGGCGCTGCTGACGCTCGAGGGGTCGTCGAGCGCGCGGCGCAGCGACCAGAACGCCGCCGTGCCGACGAGCAGCGGCAGCCAGAACAGGATCACGCGGTAGGCGAGGACGGCCGCGGCGGTGCCGGCGACCGGCGCGCCGTAGACGATCAGCGTCCCGATCAGGCCGCCGTCGATCCCGCCGACGCCGCCGGGGATCGGGAGGAGCCCGCCGAGCTGGCCGATCAGGTAGCCGAGCAGGATCACGATGATCGGCACGTCGACGCCGAGCGCCTTGAACGTCGCCCACAGCACGGCGTTGTCGAACGCCCAGTAGCCGACGGCGCCGACGAGCAGCGCCGGGTCCTTCGTGCGGACGATCGCGACCGCCTCCCCCACGCCGCCGATGACGCTGCGCCGCGCGACGCTCCACCCGCGCGCGAGCTTCGGCGCGTCGGGGTGCGGGTCGGCGCCCGGTCCGATCCGCGGCAGCAGCAGGACGGCGGCGATCGCGACGATCGCCAGCGCGGCGGGGAAGCCGGTGAGCCAGAAGGAGAGGTCGGGGCCGACGCCCGCGAGGGCGACGATGCCGACGACCGCGACGGCGACGAAGTTCACCGACGACTTGATGATGAAGAAGGCGACGGAGCGGCGCGCGATGTGGCCGCTCGGCATGCCGCGCCGGTGCAGCACCCACGCGCCGAGCGCCAGGCCGCCCGCGCCGCTGGCGGGGACGATCGAGCCGGCGGCCATCTCCGACCAGCTGATCTGCCAGCTCGTCCGCCACGACATGCTGCGGCAGAAGATCGGGCGGAACATGAGGACGTACGAGACGCCGCTGAGGAACTCGAGCAGGAGCGCGAGCGCCATCCACCCGGGGCTCGCGTGCGCGAGCGCGTCCCGGACCTGCCCGAGCCCAGGCGCGAGCGTCACGATCAGCGCGACGACGGCCAGCAGCAGCACGACCTCCGCGGTGCGGCGGGCCAGCGTGCGTGGTGCGAACTCGGTGGGGAGCGCGGAGGTGGCAGCCATGGACTGCGTCAATTATTGCATGCGCATGAACTTCGTGCGCGTCGGCTCTTGCGGACGGCGCCGATGAAGAGGGCGGCGCCGAGGATCCAAAACGGGTCCCAGAGGACGACGTGGCCCTCGACGCCGGCGTCGCCGAGCGCCTCCGGCGTGTCGACCGGGCCCGCGAGCATCAGCACGTGCTGGATCAGCTCGGCGCTCTCGTAGACGAGGAGGACCCAGGCGGCGACGGCGATCGCGGTGAGCACGCGCCGCGGCAGGCGGTCGAGGGAGAGGGCGATCGCCGCAGCGGCGAGCTTCAGCACGCCGGTGACCCAGACGAGCGCGACGAACGCCGTGTCGGCCTCGCGCGCCTGCCGCTCGATCTCGGTGCCGAGCGTCGAGAGGCCGGTGGTGGCGCCCGCCGCCCAGGCGAAGCTCGTCAGCGCGAAGAGCGCCGCCCACGCCGCGGCGGCGAGCGCGACGGGCGGGACGTGGCGGAGGCGGGAGCGGGAGCGGCTCACCCTCCGGTTGTACCGCCCGCCTCAAACGAGGGTGCGGAGGGCGGCGATCAGGCGTTCGTCGTCCGCGCCGCCGCGGACGGTGATGCGGACGTGGTCGGGTGTGAGGCCGGGGAAGGTGCCGGCGGGGCGGACGGCGATGCCGTAGTCGGTGCGGAGCTGCTGCACCACGCGCGCACCCTCCGGCACTGTCGCCAGGAGGAAGTTCGCGGCGCCGTCATGGATCGTGATGCCCAGCGCCCGGAGCTGGCTGGCGAGCTCTTCGCGTGCCGCCGCGGTGCGGTGGGGGAGCTCGGGGTCGTCGCCGCGCTCGGCGTGGGCGGCGAGGGCGGCGAGGGCGAGCGCGTTGACGCTCCACCCCGGCCGAGCGTCGCGCAGCCGTGCCGCGACGTCGGCGGGGCCGACGAGGTAGCCGGCTCTGAGGCCCGGGATCGCCAGGTGCTTGGTGATCGAGCGCAGCACGATCGTGTTCGGCGGCGCGCCGCCGTCCGCGAGCGACCGCTCGGGCGTGAAGGGGAGGAACGCCTCGTCCACCACGACCGTCCGCCGCTCCGCCATCGCGCGCAGCTCCGTGGTGTCGGGAAGCACGCCGGTCGGGTTGACCGGTCGTCCGACGATGACGAGATCCGCGCCCGCCGGGACGTCCGCCACGCGCGGGTGCCAGGGCTCGGCGAGCACGACCTGCGCTGCCGCGGGGAGCGCGCGGTCGGGCTCGGTGAAGTGGGGATGGACGATGGTCGGCCGCTCCGGTGCGAGCGCGGCGAGGAGCGCGTACCCCTGCGCGGCGCCGTTGAGGA
>DATMVO010000332.1:0-2495 GCA_035563115.1 Solirubrobacteraceae bacterium | reverse complement strand
GACCGCGACGCGCGCGGCGGGACGTGGCGGCGCGGGCCGGGGCGGGCGCCGTTCGACGCGGCGCGGCGCGAGCTCTCAGCCGAGTTCCCGGGCGGCGAGCTGCCGTTCATCGCCGAGGACCTGGGCGTGATCACGCCGCCGGTCAACAAGCTGCGCGACGACCTCGAGCTGCCGGGGATGGTCGTGCTCCAGTTCGGCTACGACCCCGACGACCCGGGCTCGCCGCACAAGGTCGAGCGCCACGTCGAGCGCTCCGTCGCGTACACCGGCACGCACGACCACGACACGATCGCGGGCTGGTACGCGTCGCTCGACGACGGCACGCGCGCGAACGTCGACGCGGACATCGCCCGCCACGGCGTGGAGGACGAGGATCCGCACTGGGCCCTCATCCGCCTCTGCTTCGCCTCGAAGTCCTCGCTGGCGATGCTCCAGGTCCAGGACGTCCTCGGCCTCGGCTCGGAGGCCCGCATGAACCTCCCCGGCTCCGAGGGCCAGGGCGCGTGGGAGTGGCAGATGGCCCAGGGCGCCCTCACCGACGACCTCGCCGCGCGGCTGCGCCGCGCGACGGAGGAGTCGGGCCGGCTCGGCGGCTAGGTCAGTCGTCCTCGGAGTCGTCCGGGTCGCTGCTCTCGAACAGGGTCTCGAAGAACGGTTCGAGCACCTTGTCGAGACGGTCCGTGACCGGCTTGACGACGTCGTCGCCGCGGATCAGCCGCGCGTCGCGCTTGGAGACGCCGAGCGCGCGCAGCCGGCGCTCCGCCCGCTTGAACGTGCGCTCGAACGCGTCGTTCCGCTTCTCCGTGAACTGGTCGGCGCCGATCAGCTTCAGGACGTCCGGACGCGCCGACGGCTTCCACCCGGCCGCCTTCCACGCCGCGAGCGCGTCGCAGATCGGCTTGCTCGACCCGAACGCCGTGAACTGGCCGACGGTCACGCGCCACGTCGCCCGCACGCTCCGCAGCACGGGGTCCTGCGTGGGGATCGCGTCGAACGCGGCCTGCAACCGGGTCAGCGTCGGGGTGAGCGGGGCGATCATCGCGTCGGCGAAGACCGCGTTGAAGCCCAGGGCGAGCGCCTCGGGGGCGTGCTTCGCCGGCGCCTCGGCGGCGACGCGCACGCACGGCTCGACCTGCTTGATCGCCGGTTCGATCGTGGTGGCGACCGCACGCGCCTCGAGCTGCGCCGCCTTGAGGGCGTCGACGAACGCCTGCGCCGTGCGGGTCGGGGCGGCGTGGGCCGCCGGGGCGGCGGTGAGAAGGGCGGCGGCCATCGTGGCCGCGAGGATCATGAGCGTCCTGCGCATGGGAAGCACAGGACGATCCTACGCGGTCGGGCCGGCTCCACCCGTTGGCCCGCCGCCCGCTCAACGGAAGTTCGTCGCGTCCGCCGGCTTGCCCGGGTCCTGCACCTCGACGAGGTACCGCCACGCGTCGGGCCGGGAGCCGTCGACGTCGGTGAAGCCGTACGTCCGCGCCAGCGCGCCGGCGGAGAGCGACGCGCCGTTGTGGCGCGCGACGCCCGGGTCGGCGGCGAGCGCGACGACCGCCCGGCCGACGAAGTGCGGCGTCTCGGCGATCGCCGCGAAGTGGCCGTCCGCGACGGTCGCCTCGCGCCACGTCTCCTCGGTGACGCCGAAGTGCTCGAGCATCATCTCGCTGCGCAGCCAGCCCGGCGTGAGTGCAACCGCGGTGGCGCCGTGCGGCGCGAGCTCCTGCGCCACCGCCCACGCGGCGCGGGTCAGCGCGGTCTTGGCGAGGTCGAACGGCACCGAGCCGCGCTTCTTCGTCGCGTTGTACTCCGCCGTCCCGTCCGTCAGCTCGACGAGCAGCCCGCCGCGGTTCTTGATGAGGAGCGGGATCGCGTGGTGGGCGGTGACGAGGTGGGCCTCCAGCGCGATCCGCAGGAACCGGCGCGCCTGCTCGAGGTCGAGCTCGTGCAGCGGCGTCTCGATGTCCGCGAGCGCCTCGCCGCCGAGCGCGTGGACGAGCACGTCCAGCCGGCCGTGCTCGGCGTCGATCCGCCGGATCACCTCGGCGACCTGCGCGCTCTCCAGGTGGTCGGCGCGCACGCAGACGCCCGTCCCGCCCGCGCGGTTGACCAGCTCGACGGTCTCCTCCAGCGTCTCGGGGCGGTCGTACTCCGAGCGCCCGCCCGCGCGCGTCGAGCGGCCGGTGCAGAAGACGGTGGCGCCCGCCGCGCCCAGCTCGACCGCGACGCCCCGGCCTGCCCCGCGCGTGGCGCCCGCGACGAGCGCGACGCGCCCCTCCAGTGCTCTCGTGTCGGTCATCGCCGGGCGACGCTACGGCGCCACCCGGTCGCTTTCTGACCGGTTACCCGAGGACGTCCGAGATGGGGTCGGTCGCGTCCAACAGCCGCTCGCCCTCGACCAGCTCCGCCCGCTCCCGCGCGACGCCGAGCGCCCGCAGACGGCGTGCCGCGACCGCGAGCCGGCGATCGCGTGCGCGGTCCTGCGCCAGCGACGACTCGGACAG
>DATMVO010000331.1:0-11691 GCA_035563115.1 Solirubrobacteraceae bacterium | reverse complement strand
TGCCGGCGGCGGTCCCGACCGGGGCGCCGGGCGTCGTGCGCGCGCCGCGGGCGACGCGGGTGCGGGCGAGGTCGAGGACGGTCGCCGCGTACGCGTCGCAGGCGAGCGTGACGCCCCGGCCGTGGCCGGGGACGCGGCCGGCGTACGTGACCCGGCCGGCGCACGGCGCGCCGACGAGCTGGCCGGGCCGGGCGGCGAGGTCGACGCCGCGGTGCTGGCCGCCGGCGTAGGGCGCGCCCGGGGCGAAGTCGAAGCGCTCGACGACCTCGCCGCCGACCGGAGGTGCCCACGCCGAGCGCGCGGACACCGGCGCCGGCACCGCCACCAGGAGACATGCGGCCACGGTGAGGGCGGCGCGGGCGAGGGACCACCCCACGGCCGCCCGCCCCGTCCCGAGGGGGGAGCAGGGGCGGCGGCGGACGGCGCGTGCGGTGGGTGTCCGAGGTGACACGCGGCGCATCCTGCGCGCCGGAACGCCGCTTGTGGGCGGGTGCGCGTGACTTGTCACACGCGCTGCGCAGAGACGTGACACCCTGCCGCAGATGAGCGCGAGTTCCGCCGCCGCACAGCCGCCGCAGCGCGTGTGTCCGCGCTGCTCCACCGTCGCGCGGACGGTCGATCCGCACTGCCCCTACTGCGGCACCTCGTACCGGCGCCGGAGTCCCGTCGGCGCCCTCGTGGCGGCCGTGCTCGCGACCGTCGTGCTCGTGCTCGGCGGGATCGCCGGGCTGCTCGTCTGGTTCGGCAACGAGCTCGACACGCGGATCAACGAGCAGGTCGACGTCGTCCAGCGTGACTTCGACCGCTCCGTCACCCAGCTCGAGGACCGGATCGAGCGCGAGCTCGACGAACGCCTCAGCCAGGGCAGCACCATCCCCGGCGGCTGAGCGGCGCTCAGTTGGACGGAGTCTTCAACGCGCGGTAGAGCACGTTGGCGGGGACGCCCGTGAGGTCGGAGACGACTTGGGCCGCAGGGCGGGCCTTGGCGCCGGCTTCGACGAGGCGGGCGAGGGCGTCGATGGCGGGCGCCTCGGTGGCGGACTCGGCCGGCGCGCCGCCGACGACCAGGACGATCTCGCCCCGCGGCTCCTCGGAGGCGTAGCGCTCGGCGAGCGAGGCGGCGTCGCCGCGGACGACCTCCTCGTGCACCTTCGTCAGCTCGCGGCAGACCGCGACCGGCCGCTCCCCGTCGACCGCGGCCAACGAGGCCAGCGACGCGGCGAGGCGGCGCGGGGACTCGAACGCGATGACGGTCTCGACCGACCGCCATACCTCCGACAACGCCCCCGCTTTCCGCGGCAGGAAGCCGACGAAGCGCCACGACTCGGCGGCGAGGCCGCTCGCGACGAGCGCCGACAGCGCCGCGGAGGGCCCGGGAAGCACCTCGACGGGGAGGCCGGCCGCGATCGCGCCGGCGACGAGGAGGTGGCCCGGGTCGCTCACCAGCGGCATCCCCGCGTCGCTCACGAGCGCGACGACGTCCCCGCCGGCCATCCGCGACACGAGCTCCGCCGTCCGCGCCCGCTCGTTGTGCTCGTGGTACGAGACCAGCGACGCGCTCACCCCGTACCGGTCGAGCAGCACCCGCGTCCGCCGCGTGTCCTCGCACGCGACGACGTCGGCGCTGCGCAGCGCGGCGAGCACGCGGAGCGTGACGTCCTCCAGGTTCCCGATCGGCGTCGGGCACACGACGAGCCGCCCGGCCACGCGTCAGGCGACCGCCGTCGCGGCGAGGCCGTCCAGGGCGAGCAGGGCGGCGCCGAGCATCCCCGACTCCTCCCCGAACCGCGCCTGCTCGACGCGCGCGTCGGCGGCCATCGGCGGGTTCGCGCGGCGGCGCAGCTCCTCGCGGGCGGGCTCCAGCAGCAGGTCGCCCGCCGCGATCACGCCCCCGCCCACCACCACGACGGACGGGTTGAGGATGTTCGCGATGTTCGCGATCCCGATGCCGAGTCGCCTCCCGATCAGCGCCACGACCTCCCGGGCCGCCAAGTCCCCGTCGTGCGCCAGCTCGGTGCAGAGCTTGCCGGTGATCTCGCGTCCCGCGGCCAGCGCCTGGCCCAGTCCGCTCTCGGGCGCCTCCGCGGCGACGCGCAGCGCCTCGCGCCCGAGCGCGTTGCCGGACGCCAGCGCCTCCAGGCAGCCGACGTTCCCGCACGGGCACGGCGGGCCGTTCATGTCGATGACCATGTGGCCGAGCTCCCCCGCCCCGCCGCGCGTGCCGTGGAGGATCTCGCCGCGCGCCATGATCGCGCCGCCGATCCCGGTGCCGAGCGTGAGCATCACGGCCTCGTCGGCGCCCTGCGCGGCGCCGGCCCGCTGCTCGGCGAGCAGCGCGACGTTGGCGTCGTTGTCGACCCACACCGGCATCCCGAGCCGCTCGGCCATCAGGTCGCGGAACGGCAGGTCGTAGAGCGGGAAGTGGTTCGTCCACATCACCCGCCCGCGACGATGATCGATGAGCGAGGGGATCCCGAAGCCGACCCCGGCCACCGGCGTGTCGGCGGCATCGCGCAGCTCGGAGACCGCCGCGACGAGCGTCTCCAGCACCTGCTTCTCGTCGGCGCCACGCGCCCAGCGGTGAGCGCGGTGGTGCACCGTCAGATCCTGATCGACCACCCCACCCAGGAGCTTGGTTCCCCCCAGGTCGACGCCGATCACACAGCCCGCGGCCATCGCGCTGCCACCATACCCGGTTCCCCGATGACCTCAGGCGAGCCCCCCAAGTACACGAAGTACCGCGCGAAGCCCTCGCTGCTCAAGGGCCGCAAGGAGCCGTCGCCGGACGCGCCGAAGGCCCCCGGACGTCAGGCGGAGCCGCCGGATCTGCACCCGGACGGGCCGCGCCCCGCGCCGCATCTCCCCTACGAGCCGCAGCGCGCGACGAAGCGGCGCAAGCCGATCTCGAAGTGGCGCGTCGCCCGCTGGGTCCTCGGCGCGATCGCCGCGTGGCTCCTGCTCAGCCTCGTCGTCTTCCTCGTCAGCGCCCAGATCCAGCAGGGCCAGGTCTCCGACGAGACCGAGACGGCGCTGGCGGGCGGCGGCCTGCCCGTCGGCTCCTCCACGAACGTCCTCGTCCTCGGCTCGGACCAGCGGCCGGAGGGGACGAAGGAGGCCGGCGCGAGCACGAGCGGCCCGAGCCGCAGCGACTCGATCATGCTCATGCGCGTCGGCGGCGGCGCGAACAGCCGCCTCTCCATCGCCCGCGACACGATGGTCGACATCCCCGGCCACGGGCGCCAGAAGATCAACGCCGCGTACGCCTTCGGCGGCGCCGCGCTCGCGATCCGCACGGTCAGCGCCTACACGGGCATCGAGGTCAACCACGTGATCGAGGTGAGCTTCAGCGAGTTCCCGAAGCTGATCGACGCGATGGGCGGCATCAACTACAAGGGCTCGTGCGTCGTCGCGAAGATCAACGGCGGCTACAAGAACGGCGGGGTGACGGTCCGCATCCCGGCCGGCAAGAAGACCCACCTCGACGGCAAGCAGGCGCTCGCGCTCTCCCGCGTCCGCAAGAACTCGTGCAACCCGGCGGAGAACGACCTCTCCCGCGCCCGCCGCCAGCAGCGGATCATCGGCGCGATGCGCTCGCGCGTCCTCTCCCCCAGCGGCTTCGTCCGGCTCCCGTTCATCAGCTGGAACGTGCCGCGGACGTTCAAGACCGACATGAGCGGCCCGACGCTGATGGCCGTCTTCGGCAGCCTTGCGACGGGCGGGACGCCGGAGACGAACGTGCTCGGCACGATCAGCGGCGAGGTGCCGGAGGACCGCAAGCAGCGGGCCGTCTCGAAGTTCCTCGACGGTTAGCGCAAGTTCTGCGCCGACCCCGCGTTCCGGCTCTCAGACTTCCCGAGAGGCGGGCAAGGGGATGCGAGGGAGCGGGCGGCTTGGGAGAGCCGCCCGCCCTCGCGCTAGTCCGACTTCGACGTGGAGCTGGAGCTGGACGACGACGAGTCGCTCGAAGACGAGCTGCTCGACGAGGAGTCGCTCGACGAGGACGACGAGGCGTCGCCCCCGGACGAGGAGGACCCGGAGTCGCCCGAGGACGCGCTCTTCTCGCGGTTGCGCTTGCGCGTCCCGTAGTCCGTGTTGTGGAAGCCGGAGCCCTTGAAGTGGATCGCAGGAGCGGACAGCACCCGCTGAACGGGGACGCCCGTCTCAGGGTCCTCGGTCAGCGCGGGATCGCTGAACTTCTGCATGACCTCGAAGGTCGAGCCGTCCGGGCGGCGGTACTCGTAGATCGGCATCGCGGGGCAGCAGTCTACGATCACGCACGATGGCCAGCACCGATGTCGTGACCATGGACAAGGTCGTCGCGCTCTGCAAGCGCCGCGGCTTCATCTTCCCGAGCTCCGAGATCTACGGCGGGCTGGGCTCGACGTACGACTACGGCCACTACGGGGTCCTCCTCAAGACCAACGTCAAGAACGAGTGGTGGCGGACGCTGCTCCAGGAGCGCGACGACGTCGTGGCCCTGGACTCGGCGATCCTGCAGCACCCGCGCGTGTGGGAGGCCTCGGGCCACCTCGCCGGGTTCACCGACCCGCTCGTCGACTGCAAGGTCTGCAAGCAGCGCTTCCGCGCCGACCACGTCGATCCGGACGAGATGTGCCCGGCGAAGGCGAACCTGCCCAAGGGCGAGGACCGCCGGCACGAGTTCACCGAGGTCCGCCAGTTCAACCTGATGTTCGAGACGACGGTCGGGCCCGTCGCCGAGACCGGCTCGAAGGCGTACCTGCGCCCCGAGACGGCCCAGGGCATCTTCATCAACTTCAAGAACGTCCTGCAGTTCTCGCGCAAGAAGCCGCCGTTCGGCATCGCGCAGGTCGGCAAGTCGTTCCGCAACGAGATCACGCCGGGCAACTTCATCTTCCGCACGCGCGAGTTCGAGCAGATGGAGATGGAGTTCTTCGTCCCGCCGGCCGACTCGCCGCGCTGGTACGAGTACTGGAAGACCGAGCGGTTCAACTGGTACACGAACCTCGGCATCCGCCCCGATCACCTGCAGATGCGCGAGCACGAGCAGGACGAGCTGAGCCACTACTCGTCCGGCACCGCCGACGTCGAGTACCTCTTCCCGATCGGCTGGTCGGAGCTCGAGGGCGTCGCGAACCGGACCGACTTCGACCTCAAGGCGCACACGGAGCACTCCGGCCAGGCGCTGGAGTACTTCGACGGGCAGACGGGCGAGCGGTACGTCCCGCACGTGATCGAGCCGGCCGCCGGCGCCGACCGCGCGACGCTCGCGTTCCTCGTCGACGCCTACGACGAGGACGAGATCGGCGGCGAGAAGCGGACGGTGCTCAAGTTCCACCCGCGCCTGGCCCCGATCAAGGCGGCGATCATGCCGCTGGTCAAGAAGGACGGCCAGCCGGAGGTCGCCCGCGAGATCCAGCAGATCCTGCGCGGCCGCATGTTCGTCGAGTACGACGAGGGCGGCTCGATCGGCAAGCGGTACCGCCGTCAGGACGAGATCGGCACGCCGTGGTGCGTGACGGTCGACCACCAGACGCTCGAGGACCGCACCGTGACGGTGCGCGACCGTGATTCGCTCGCGCAGGACCGGATCGCCATCGACGAGCTCGCCGACGAGCTCACGCGCCGCCTCAACGCGGAGTGGAAGACGCCGAAGCTGGCGGCCGACGCGGAGTAGCTCCGCGGCCGCCGGTCAGCCCTTCGGGGCGTCCGGCGGCCAGACCTCCTCGTCGCCGAGGGCGGCGGGAGGCTCGGAGAGGCGGCCGTCCATCGGCGTGGCGATGAGGCCGTTGATGATCACGTCGATGCCGAGCCGGAAGCGCTCGTGCCCGTCCCCGCGGACCATCGCGGGGCCGAGCGCGGCGACGGTCGGGTACCGGCCCGGGTCGGCGGCGACGAACGCGCGGTGGATGCGCTCGTGCTCGGCGCCGATCGCCTCGGGGTCATCCGCGGGCTGCGCGTACAGCGACTGCTCGTAGGCGATCGCGCCGACGTACATCGAGAGGATGTCGCCCGCGTAGGCCGCGGCCTGGTCGCTCGCGCCGCCCGCCTTGAGCAGCGACAGCATCGACTCGGTGATCCGCATGACGTTGTCGCCGACCGGGATGCGGGCCATGCCGAGCTTCGCCATCCCCGGGTAGCGCTCGGACATCATCCGGCCCATCCGCTCGAGCAGGCTGTGGAGCTGCTCGCGCCAGCGCTCGGGGTCGGTCTCCTCCACCTCCACCTCGCCGGCCGCCGTCTCGAGCATCAGCTCCTCGAGCGCCTCGCGGCCTGCGACGTAGACGTAGAGCGAGGCCGGGCCGGTGTCGAGCGCCTGGGCGAGCCGGCGCATGGTGACGGCCTCGACGCCCTCCTCGGCGGCGATCTCGAGCGCCGCGGCGACGATCGCCTCCCGGCTGAGGGCGGGCTTGGCCGGCCGGTCGCGGCGGGAGCGGGGCGTGGTCGCCATCGCGGCTCAGCTTACCTTGACACGAACGATGTTCGTTCCGTACGGTGATCGCTACGAACATCGTTCGTCACGATCACCGTTCTGTCGAGGGAGCTCAGCCATGGCCGCAACCGCCACCGCACCACCCGCCGAGAGCACCGACCCGCCGGGCCACCGCTGGCGCTGGCTGATCCTCGGGATCGTCCTCGTCGCCGAGATCATGGACCTGCTCGACAGCACGATCATCACCATCGCCGCGCCCGTCATCCGCGGCGACCTGGGTGCGAGCGCGTCGGCGATGCAGTGGTGGGCCGCCGGCTACACGCTGGCCTTCGGCGTCCTGCTCATCCTCGGCGGCCGGCTGGGCGACGTCTTCGGCCGGCGGCGCATGTTCCTCGTCGGCATGGCGGGCTTCACGGCCGCGTCGGCGGCGTGCGCGCTGGCGCCGTCGTCCGGGGCGCTGATCGCCACCCGCGCGGTGCAGGGCGCGTTCGGCGCGCTGCTTATCCCGCAGGGGCTGGGGATCATCAAGCAGGTCTTCCCGCCGAAGCAGCTCGGCGCCGCCTTCGCCGCCTTCGGCCCGGTGATGGGCCTCGCCGCGATCGGCGGGCCGATCCTCGGCGGCTGGCTCGCGGGCGCCGACCTCCTCGGCACCGGTTGGCGGATGGTCTTCCTCATCAACCTGCCGGTGGGGATCGCCGGGCTGCTGCTCGCCATGCGCTTCGTCCCGGAGTCGCGGTCGCCGAACGCGGTCAGGCTCGACTGGCTCGGCGTGCTGCTGATCGGCGCCGCGTCGCTCGCGCTGATCTACCCGCTCGTCCAGGGGCGCGAGGAGGGCTGGCCGGCGTGGGCGTTCCTCCTGCTCGCCGGGGGATTCGTGCTGCTCGGCCTCTTCGCGCTGGTCGAGCGCAGCGGCCGCGGCACGCCGCTGATCGAGCCGTCGCTGCTGAAGAGCCGCGCGTTCCGCGGCGGGCTGCTCTTCGGCCTCGTCTTCTTCGCCGGCTTCACCGGGATGATGCTCGTCCTCTCGGTCTTCCTCCAGTCGGGCCTCGGCTTCTCCGCCGAGCACACCGGCCTGACGTTCGCGCCGATGTCGCTGGGCGCCGCGATCGGCGCGGGCGGCTCGTACCCGCTGATGGCGAAGTTCGGCCGGCACGTCCTCCACACCGGGCTCGTGCTGGGCGTCGCGGCGATGGTCGTGCTCGCTGCGGTGATCGGCGCGCAGGGAGCCGACACGACGTCGTGGCAGCTCGCCGCCCCGCTGCTGGTCTACGGCATCGGGATGGGCTTGGTCTTCGGCCCGTTCTTCAACGTCGTCCTGGCGGGCGTCGCGGAGCACGAGGTCGGCTCGGCCTCCGGCACGCTCACCGCCATCCAGCAGCTCGGCGGCTCGGCCGGCATCGCGGTGCTGGCGACGATCTTCTTCTCCTACCTGGACGACGGCACCGCATCGCCGGACGCGACGAAGTGGACGATGCTCGTCGCGGCCGGCCTGCTGGCGGTCAGCGCCGCGGTGGCGTTCCTCCTCCCCCGCGAGGCGCGGATGGACGAGGTGCACTGAGACGCGGCGCGTCAGCGCGCGTCGAGCAGGGGGCGCAGCGCGCTGAGTCCGGCGGCGATGGCGGCGGACCAGTCGCGGCCCGGCTCGGTGACCATCCGCATCGCGAGCCCGTCGGCGATGGAGAAGAGCACGTCGGCGATCGCCTCGGGCTCGGCGGCGAGGTGGAGCACGCCCTCGTCGCGCTTCTCGATCAGGACAGCGGCGAGCTGGTCGCGCGTGCGGCGCTGGAGCTCGGCGTACTCGGCGGCGAGCTCGGCGTTGCGGCGCCCGCCGGTGAAGAGCTCGAAGAGGAGCGTCAGCAGGTCGGGGTCGGACTCCACGATCGCCTGCAGCTCGGCGATCAGGAGCCGCAGGACGTCGTCGGCGGTCCGGGCCGGCGCGAGGTGCGCGGCGATGGTCTCCATCCGCAGCGCGCAGTCGCGCCGCACGACCTCGGCGAGCAGCCGCTCCTTCGTGCCGAAGTAGTAGTGCAGCAGCCCCCGCGAGACGCCGGCCTCGCGGGCGACGCGGTCGAAGGTCGAGCCCGCCACGCCGCGCGCGGCGACCGAGCGCCGCATCGCCTGCACGATCCGCTCGGCTTTCTCCCCTTGAAGGCTGCGGGTGGTCGATGCGGCCTCCGTGGACACCCGCCGAAGGCTAGCCCTTACACCAGAAGTCCAGGACAGTCCGAACCGCGCGCTAGACACGCGTTATGCGTGAAGTCGCCCATTTCTTTGTTCAAGTCATCCGCACCCTGCTGGTGGATGCATGGCTACGAACGTGTGTATGGCTTCCAACGATTTCGGGAGCCGTTGCCATCGCCATTGTCCTCGGAGCTCAGGCATCAGAGAAAGCCCCAATCGTTGATGTCGATCTCGACTTAGTCATAGGCGGAGGCGCCTTGATCGGATTTCTGGTGTGCGCACCCACGAGATGGACTTGGGATCGTCGGCTCACCATTGCCGGCGTTAGTTCGGCAGTTGCGACGGCCATTGCCCTCTACGCCAGAACTGCTGGTGAGACCGACTGGCAGCCTTATCTTTACCTCTGGGCTCTCGGTCTCGTAGGGATTGCCGTAGCCGAGCAGCGATGCCAGACGCACGGGCTTCGACGGCGTCGTGACCTCGTTGTGATGGGCGTCTCGCTCTCTGCCATGTCCTCATCGACTTTGGTCCTCATCGCCGGCTGGCCGCCAGGGACTCTTGTCGTCGCCCCCGACGCCGAGGTCGACGAAGCGATGGCCGCGCTCGTACTGATCGTGGCCATCATCAGCTCAGTTGCCCCGACCTACCGGCTCCTCCGTCATGCCATTCGCGGGCAGCAGCCGAACGACCGACTCTCGCCGTCTGAGGCCGTTGTCTCTGCGCTTCCAGTGCTGATGGCCGGAACCTACGCGGGCGTGATGGTCGGGCAGCCTGAATTCGGCTCCGTGGTGGGGCTAGCCGGGGGCGCATTGAGCGTCCTCGTCTGGAGAATCGCGGTGTGGACGGAGCGTATCCAGCCGAACCCGCCCCTGGCCGGTCTTCTGATTCCGGTAACTGCGCTAATCGTCGCCGTCCACGCGCTCTTTCACCCGTTGCCGGGCTACACCGCCCTCGAGAACCTCGTCGGCGTGGCCGTAGCCGCAGGGTTCGGCACGTACTTCACTGGCAAGTGGTGGCTGGCGATTCAGCCGAAGGGGTCGTTCTAGAACGACGAAGGGCGCCCGAGGGCGCCCTTCGATCACACGGGTGTGCGGCTGCTGAACGTCAGCTGCCGGTGCCCGCGGGCTGCGGCTGCGACGGGGCCGGGCTCGAGGGAGCGGTCGTCGACGTGTAGTCGAACTCCTCCTCGGCGCCGAACAGCAGGTCGAGGACCTTGTTGCGCAGGCCCTCGCTCACGCCGATGGCGACACCGCCGCCGATCAGCCCGAGCACGAGGAGCCGGCGAACGCCGCCCTTGCGCTTCTTCTTCTTCGGGCCGTCACGAAGCGCGTCGCTCGCGTCGCGGATCGCGTCAGCCGCGGTCTGCAGCTCACGGTGCAGCTTCTTGTCGTCCAGGAGCGCCTTCGCAGGCGCCTTGCCGTCGTTGAGTCGGCCGTACGCGCTGCGACCGGACTCATACGCCGTCCGCAGGTTCTCGCGCAGCTCCTCGTCCTGGATCAGGCGCTGGACGTACGGCGTTGCGCCTGCGACTGCGGTTCCCGCGGTCGCCTTGGCCGCTTTGCTCTTCTTCGCCATTCCTCACTTCTCTCGGGTGGCTGGCCGTTCTCTTGGCCGGATGCTACCCCCGATCGCTCGAGGGCCACACCCAGGACGTCCTCCACCCGGCTGACGAAGTGGAACTCGAGCTGGTCGCGGAGGTGCTCCGGGATCTCGTCGATGTCCGGCTGGTTCTGCTCCGGCGCGATGACGTGGCGGATCCCGAGCCGCTGCGCGGCGAGCGCCTTCTCCTTCAGCCCGCCGATCGGCAGCACCTCGCCGTGGAGCGTCACCTCGCCCGTCATCGCGACGTCGGAGCGCACCGTGCGGCCGGTCAGGAGCGAGACGAGCGCGGTCACCATCGTGACGCCGGCGCTCGGCCCGTCCTTCGGCGTGGCGCCGGCGGGCACGTGGATGTGCAGGTCGTGCTTGGCGAACCAGTCGTCCGGCAGGCCCTCGGCGTGGCCGCGGACCCACGAGAGCGCGGCCTGGGCGGACTCCTTCATGACGTCGCCGAGCTGGCCGGTGATGGTGAGCTTGCCGCTCCCGGGCATCGCGCCCGCCTCGATGAAGAGGACGTCGCCGCCGACGGGCGTCCACGCCAGGCCGGTCGCGACGCCGGGCGCGCGCGTGCGGCGGTTCGTGTCGGCGAGGAACCGCGGCTTGCCGAGCAGCTCCCGGGCGCGGGCCTCGGAGACGCTCGTCCGCCCCGGCTTCGTGCCGTCCGGCTGCTCGGCGATCTGACGCGCCACCTTGCGACACACGCGGCCGATCTCGCGCTCGAGGTTGCGGACGCCCGCCTCCCGCGTGTACTCGCGGATGATCACCCGCAGCGCCTTGTCGCCGATGCTCAGCCAGCTCTTCTTGAGGCCGTGGCGCTCGAGCTGGCGCGGCACGAGGTACCGCTTGGCGATCTGGAGCTTCTCCTCCTCGGTGTAGCCGGCGATCTGGATGATCTCCATCCGATCGAGCAGCGGGCCGGGGACGGTGTCCAGGTTGTTCGCCGTCGCGATGAACATCACCGACGACAGGTCGAACGGCAGGTCGAGGTAGTGGTCGCGGAAGGTGGAGTTCTGCTCGGGGTCGAGGACCTCGAGCATCGCGCTGGCCGGGTCGCCGCGGAAGTCGGCGCCCATCTTGTCCAGCTCGTCGATCATGAAGAGCGGGTTCATCGAGCCCGCGTCGCGCATCGCGCGGATGATCACGCCCGGCATCGCGCCGATGTACGTGCGGCGGTGGCCGCGGATCTCGGACTCGTCGCGCACGCCGCCGACCGAGATGCGCTCGAACTCGCGCCCGAGCGCGCCGGCGATCGAGCGCCCCAGCGACGTCTTGCCGACGCCCGGCGGGCCCACGAAGAGCAGGATCGATCCGCGGGCACCGGCGCACCTACATCGGCGCCATGCCGGGCGTGATCGTCCGCGCCCTGCGCGACGCGGGCTCCGAGAACCCCGTGTTCATGATCGACGAGATCGACAAGATGGGCTCGGACTACCGCGGCGACCCGGCCAGCGCGATGCTCGAGGTGCTCGACCCCGAGCAGAACTCCACCTTCCGCGACC
>DATMVO010000330.1:0-2802 GCA_035563115.1 Solirubrobacteraceae bacterium | reverse complement strand
AGCGCCCCCGACGCGGGCGCGACCGCCGCCGCGTCGAGCACCACGGCCGAGGCGCCGGAGCGCGGGCGCGCGACGTAGCCCGGCACGACGACGGCGCGGGAGGACGCCGGGTTCGCCTCGTTGAGCTCCGCGATCACGTTCTCCGGGTCGATCTCGGCGCGCAGGGCGTACGTCCCGGGCACGACGTCCGACACGTCGACCCACTGGTGGGCGAGGTTGCGCGTGTAGAGGTCGCGCCAGCCCGCCGAGACGCCCATCGTGATCGCGGTCCCGCCCGGCGCCCGGCGGCACTCGGAGGTGAAGTGCGGCGCCGTCCCGCGCGCCTCGACCGGGAGCGAGTCGAGCAGGCAGAACCCGACCTTCTCGGAGGCCACGAGCCCGCCGGCCGCCCCGGGCAGCGCCAGCTCGTACTTCGCCACGCGCTGCAGATGCCAGTGGTCGTGCCCGTCCTCGTTGCCGAGCTGCCGGTTCTCGAAGATCAGCTCCGCCCCGGGCATCGGCCGCGGGTCCGCCTCGCCCTGCACCACCTGCTCCGCCGCTCCCGCCGTGTCGGCGGAGGGGTCGCCGGCGTGGGTCGTGAGGAGGGGGAACCGGACCTCGAGCGGCCCGGGCCCGACGTTGTGGACGTAGGAGTCGAAGCGCAGGAGCAGCCGCTGGCCGCCGCCGTCGTCCACGTACACGCCCAGCTGGGCGTTGGCCGGCGGGTCGCTGACGAGGTCCGGGAGCGCCGCGGCGGCGCTCGCGACGTTCATCACGATGAACGCGAGCGTGCAGACACATATGCTGCGCCATCCGCGTCCGCGCGTCGTCTCGAAGAACCACTGGGAGCTGTCCATGCCGAAGACCGTCATCCTTGGAACCGCCCGAACTCCTATCGGCAAGCTGGGCGGGGGACTTGCGTCCCTCGACGCTACCGAGCTGGGTGGAACCGCGATCAAGTGCGCCCTGGAGCGGGCGAACGTCGAGCCCGAGCAGGTCGACCATGTCGTGATGGGCCAGGTGCTCCAGGCGGGTCAGGGTCAGATCCCGTCGCGCCAGGCCCAGATCAAGGCCGGGATCCCGAAGGAGGTCTCCTCGGAGACCATCAACAAGGTGTGCGCCTCGAGCGTCCGGGCCGTGGGCCTGCTCGACAGCGCGATCCGCGCCGGTGACGTCACCGTCGGCGTCGGCGGCGGCATGGAGTCCATGTCGCAGGCCCCGTACCTGCTGCCGCAGGCCCGCTTCGGCTACCGCATGGGCGACGCCAAGGCGCTCGACGCGATGGTCCACGACGGCCTGACCAACCCGTTCAGCGGCAAGCAGATGTTCGTCGAGGCCACCGAGGTCGGCGACGAGCTGGAGATCACCCGGCCCGACCTCGACAAGTGGGCGCTCCGCTCGCACGAGAAGGCGCTCGAGGCGATCGACAGCGGCCGGATGAGCGACGAGATCGTCTCCGTGACGATCAAGGGCCGCAAGGGCGACACGGTCGTCGAGGTCGACGAGGGCCCGCGTCGCGGCTCCTCGCTCGAGTCGCTGAGCAAGCTCCCGGGCCTGGTCGGCAAGGAGGGCTCGCACACCGCCGGCAACTCGCCGGGCGTCAACGACGGCGCGGGCGCGCTCGTGCTGGCGAGCGACGAGTGGGCCGAGCAGAACGGCCGCGAGGTGCTCGCCACGATCCTCGGCCAGGCGCAGATGGCCAACGACTTCCCCTACCTGGCCACGACCCCGGCCGCCGCGGCGAAGAAGCTGCTCGACAAGCTCGGCATGAGCGCCGACGAGATCGACCTGTGGGAGATCAACGAGGCGTTCGCGTCCGTCACCCTCCACTCGATGCGGATGCTCGGCATCGATGAGGAGAAGGTCAACGTCAACGGCGGCGCGGTCGCGCTCGGCCACCCGATCGGCGCGTCCGGCGCCCGCATCATCGGCTCGCTCGTGCACGAGCTGCGCCGGCGCGGCGGCGGCCTCGGCATGGCCGCGATCTGCTCCGGCGGCGGCCAGGGCGACGCGGTCCTGATCAAGGTCTGATGGACCAGGCCTGATGGAAGCCGGGAGAAGGAGCGCCAGCGAGTTCTCCCAAGCGCCCGGCGCCAGGGGGAGGAGCGTCAGCGAGTCCTCCCTGGTGCCGGGCGCCTTCTTCGATCTGGACCGGACCCTGATGGCGGGGTCCAGCGCCTTCCAGTTCGGCCGCGCCTCGTACGAGGCCGGGCTCCTCTCCCGGCGCCAGCTCGCCCGCGACGCGTGGGCGAACGCGAAGTTCCGCCTCCAGGGCTCGACCGACGAGGCGACCGACGCGCTGCGCGAGCGCATCTACACGTCGATCCGCGGCGCCCGCGTGGTCGACATGCAGCGGCTCATGCCGCGCGTCCTCGCCGGCGTGCTGCCGCGGCTGTACCCCGAGATGCTCGCCGTCGCCTACGAGCACCAGGACGCCGGCCGGCCGGTCTACATCGTCACGGCGGCGTCGCAGGAGATGGCCGAGCTGCTCGCCCACGTGCTCGTCTTCGACGGCGGCATCGGCGCGCGGTCGGAGGTCGCCGACGGCGTCTACACCGGCCGTCCGGACGGGCCGTTCACCTACCGCGAGGGCAAGGCCGTCGCGATGCGGGAGCTGGCCGAGGCCGAGGGGCTCGACCTCGCCGCGTCGTACGCGTACAGCGACTCGGAGTCCGATCTGCCGATGCTCCGCGCGGTCGGCCACCCGGTGGCGGTCAACCCGGACGCGCCGCTCGGACGGGTCGCGCGCGAGGAGGGCTGGGAGGTCATGCGCTTCGAGCGCCTCGGCCGCCGGCTGCGCGTCGCCACCGCGCTCGCCGCGAT
>DATMVO010000329.1:0-6044 GCA_035563115.1 Solirubrobacteraceae bacterium | reverse complement strand
CGGGCTCCCGCGCGAGCGCGTCGTGGGCCGCGGCGCGGTCCGCCTGGAGCCGGTCGACCGCCGTCGCCGCCCGTTGGAACGCCTCGACGCACGTCGCCCAGCTCTCGCTCGGACCAGGCTCCTTCTCGAGGCGGCTCAGGTAGGCGAAGAGCCCTTCCGGCCCATCGTCGTGGTTCCCGCCCCAGAAGCAGCGCCGGACGAAGGCCTGCCGGTTCGCCTTGCGGCCGAGCGGCGCGGCGATGAGCCCCCAGGAATCGCGGTCGAGCAGCTCGGACGCCACCTCCGCGAAGTGGTCCAGGCGCCGCACCGCCTCGTCCCATGAGCGGTCGATCGCCTGACGTCCGGGGATGTCGCGGGTGACGTTCTCGACCGCTCCGTTGTTGGACGAGGCGACGACGATCTCGAAGCCGGTCAGCTCGGGGCGCCAGCGTTGCACGGTGCGCGGGATCCCGTCGCTCCTCCAGCGCGCCGGCTCCTCGAGGAACGCGTCGGACGGGCGCGAGAGACGCGCGAGTCGTCGTGCGCGCTCGACCACGAGCGCCGCGATCACGTCGCGCAGCATCGTCGTCTTGCCGGTTCCCGGCGGGCCGTTGACGCCGAAGAGCCCGCCGCTGCCGGCCATCGCCAGCATGCGATCGACGGCGAGCTGCTGACCCAGGGCCAGCGGCTGGTCGGACGCGGCGGGCCAGCGGCCACCGGGTACCTCCGCCGGCTGGGTGGCGCGGATCACGGCGTCGAGGTCGTCGCGGACGTCGATGCGGTCGACCGCGGCCGCCTCGTCCTCGTTCGTGAGGTACCGGCGGAGCGCGCGTCCGACGTCCCCGCCGTCCCAGGCCCGCGCGACCTTCGCGAGGTCCTCCGGGAAGAAGCTGTTCAGGAAGTCGCCCGCATCGGGTTCGCGGGCCAGCGCCTCTGGGACGTACTCGGCGTGGATGCGGATCTCCCCGGCGTCGAGCAGGCCCTCGACGCCGGCGACGGAGGCCGCTGCGGCGGCGCAGCGCGCGAGCAGCGCAGAGGTCAGCGGCTCGTCGCCGGCGAGCTCGCGGATCGCGGCGTTCAGACGCGCCTCGGCCCGGTCGAATCCGTCGAGGCGTCCGAAGTTGCCGGCGGCGATCTGCCCGCTGGCCCACGCGGCACTCGACAGGACCGCCGACTCCGGGATCAGGACCCCGTCGTGGGCGACGGCGACCATCGCCAGGGCGCTTTCGCCCAGCGGCCGCCGGTCGTGGCTCTCGGGATCGGCGCCGAGCTGGTCCTCGACGATCTTTCGGGTCGTGTCCAGCCTGTAGATGCCGAGGTGGACGGTGTAGCGCCAGAAGCGATTGCTCGGCGGCCGGTGCCGGCGATGGAGCTCGTGGCCCGGCTCCCACGGAACCATGCCGTCGGGCTCGACGCGGTACCGCCGTCGGGCGGGGTCGACGCGGGCGACGGCGGGCGGGTTGAGGAGCTCGACGTCCCGCCAGAACCGCAGGACGTCGGCGCGACGGCGATCGCCCGGTGTCATGGGGCGACCCTAGCCGCGTCAGAAACGTTCGTGATGCCCCATCGGCAGGTGTCGCAACTTCCGTGGGCGGGGCTCAAGCGTCGGCGGCGATGCCGCCCACGCGGCGCATGAACCCGACGCTGATCGCGGCGACCTGCTCCGCCGGGATCCCGATCCGCAGCGCACGGGTGGCCATGACGACGCCGAGGCCAGAACGCCGGCCGAAGAGCGCTTCGAGTCGTTCCCACCCGACGCGTGTCGCCGGGCCCGCGACCGGGTCCGTCACGAGCCGCGCCAGCGCGGCGGCGACCGTCGCCGGCGGGACGGTCTGCATGATGCGAAAGCAGTCGACGGCGTCTTTGTCGTCGAGGCGGCTCGGCTTCCCGCTCGCGATCCGGTCGTTCAGCTTGTGCGCCTTCGCGATCAGCAGCGCCGTCGGACCCGCCACCTTCGCCGTGACCGCTCGCGCGTCCGCCGGGTCGAGCGCCGCGATGGTCATCGGCCCGTGGTCGACGAGCGCCGCCTCGAGACCGTCGATCTTGCGTGCCGCACGAGCGCCGTGCGGACCGAGCCGCGCTCCGCGCCGTCCCGCGCGCGACGCGACGCCGCTCGGCACGATCAGGTCGACGGGGACCTCGATCACGCTGCCGCCCACGTCGATCTCGCGAAGCCAGATCCCAGGCTCCTGCAGGTGGAGGTGGAAGTCCGCGGCCTCCATCACCGCCTCCAGCTGCGGATCGCCGCCGAGAAGCTGAGGGTCGAGTGCGAGGTCGCCGTCCGTCGTGAACGGCGTCACCGCGAGCTCGCCCGCACCGGTGTGCAGGTAGACCGCCTGGGCGCCGGCGAGGATCACCGCCTCAGCGTGGTCGCGCAACGCCTCGAAGGCGTCGAGGAGCACATGGCGGGCGGCGACGTACCGCGGATCCAGCTCGGGCGCGTTCAGGACGTCACCGCAGTCAGGTCGGCGGCGCGCCAGCCGTCGTCGGCCACCAAGGCGGCGAGCAGCGCGTCGCCTTCCGCGGGCATGCGGCCGTCGCCGGTCAGGCAGTCCACGACGACCTGGGACGACGCGGCGTAGCCCACGCCGTCCTCGTCCTGCGTGCGTGCCCACACCACCTCGTCGAACGGACGGAGCAGCACGACGTTCGGAGCGGCATCTGCCGGCAGCAGGCCGAGCGCATCGGCCGTGTCCTCCACGCGCTCGCAGTACGCGACCAGCAGCGACGGCGCCGCCACGGGGGCCAGGCGGACCGCGGCGAACGAGCCCGTCACCGCGGTGCGTCCGGGCGCGTCGGCGAGAGAGCTCAGCGCGGACGGAGCCCCGCCCGGCGCGAGCCAAGTCGTCGTGAGCTCACGCCGGAACACGTCGTAGTCCTCGGCCCAGGCCCGGAGCAATGCGCCGACATCGACCTCGGCGACGGCCCCGCGGGGCCCGCGGTCGACGATCGCCTCGCGGTCGAGCCGGTCGAGCAGGCGGGAGACGTAGCCCGGGGTGAGGCCGGCGGCCGCTGCGAGCTCGCCGACCCCGTAGGGCGGGCGGACGTCGGCGAGGAGGCGGATCAGCCTGGCGGCCTTCGGGCCGCGCAGGCTCGCCGCCGGTCGGGCGGGGGGCAGCGGGTTGCGCTCGGCGCCGGCGGAGCTGATGTACACGGCCGGGTTGTCCAGTCGCAGGAGCGCGTTGCCGGTCATGTCCAGGTAGTTGAGGCCTGCTTCGGCGAGCGCCTCGCGCGCACGCGAGCTGAGCCAGGGCGCGACCACCAGGATCGGCACGTACGGGACGGCCGTGCGGAGCGACCGCGCGAGCCCGGACGTCCACGCAGCGACGTCCCGCGGCGCGAGGGTGCGCCGCGCTTCGACCACGATCGTCGTGTGCGACTGCGGCGCGCGGATGACGATCTGCGTATCGGCGGCACCGCTTGACCCGCCGTCGACCTCCCAGCGCTGCGGGAGACGTTCACGCAGCCACGCAACGGCTCCCTCTACGAGCGTGGTTTCCTGGAATGCGCTGTTCGCCGGTTCAGGCAACAATCCGATTCTGACAGAGTTTTCCTGAAATACGTCATTTGCTGTCTCAGGCAACGCGTTCAGCCAGGAAACGTCATCGATCCAGCCCTGGGCCGAGCGATGGGTTCGGTCCGCCGACCAGGGCTCAGCACGCCATTGCGGAGCGACAGGAAGACGGGATGACGCGGCAACGGCGAGGCGCGCGCTGAACGACGAAGGGCCCGACTGCGCGGGCCCTTCGGTCGCTCTAGGAGGAGCTTGGTCAGGCGGCGGGGTCGAGATCCGCGCTCGCGGTGGCGAAGACGCGGACGAAGCGGAGGTAGTTGTCGGCGATGCGCTGGGCGGCGGTGGGGCGGTCGAGGGTGCCGGCGAGGACGGCGCGGACCGCGTCGCGCCAGATGGAGCGGCCGATGGCGAAGCCGGTGAAGCCCGGGACGGCGGCGGCGACGCGGAGCCAGTGGTCGACGGTCTCGTCCGGGGCGCCCGCGCCGAGGATGGTGCAGGCGACCTGTTCGCGGCCGACGCCGGTGCGCGCCTGCTCGACCACGGCCTGCGCGTCGAGGACGTCGTAGAGGCCTTCGAGCTTCCACAGGTCCGGCTCGACGCCCGCGGCCTGCATGGCCGCGATGGAGCGCACGATCAAGCCCGGGCGCAGCTCGCGCGCGAACCGCTCGCGATCGCCGCCGACGGCTTCCGACTGCGCGGCGGTCGGCACCACGATGAGCTCGAACAGGAGGTTCCGGTCGGTCGTGCGGACCCAGTCCGACAGCTCGCCGAGCCGCTCCTCCTGCACCGCGTTGTCCTCCGCCGAGCCGTCCGGGTTGTACCGGACGAGCACCTTCGCGAACGTCGGGTCGAACGCCTCGACGTGCGCGCGCCAGTCGGCGCCGTAGGCGAAGTCGAAGACGTCGCGGTCGGGCGCCTCGACCGGCATCGCCACGACGACGCCGGCCTCCGTCGCCCGCCGCGCGACGTCCGCGCCGTACAGCTCGTCCACGAGGATCCCGGCCTCGCCGCGCGGCACCACGCCCCGCTCGGCCGCCGCCAGCACGCCCTCGAAGATGAGCTGCTTGGCGTCGGCGATCACGCCCTCCTGCTCGGGCGTCGGCTCGCCCTCCACGTCGAGGACGCTGCGCGCGAACTCGCCGCGGTGGTCGAACGCCAGGAAGGCCAGCGGGCCGGGGTAGCCGAGCGCCACGGTCAGCGCTCCACGAAGTACGCGCCGCTGCCCTGGCCGTCCGACAGCCAGCGGCTCGTGACGGTCTTCTTGCGCGTGTAGAACTCCACCGCGTCCGGCCCGTGCGCGTGCAGGTCGCCGAGGAACGAGTCCTTCCAGCCGGAGAAGGGGAAGAACGCGACCGGCGCGGCGACGCCGATGTTGACGCCGATCATCCCGGCCTCCACGTCGTGCTGGTAGCGCCGGACGGCCGCGCCGCTCTCGGTGAAGATCGACGTGCCGTTGCCGAACCGCGAGCGGTTGACGACCTCGATCGCCTCGTCCAGCGACTCGACCGGGACGATCGTCAGCACCGGGCCGAACACCTCGTCCTGCGCGATCGACATGGACGGCGACGCCTCGTCGATGATCGTCGGGCCGACGTATGCGCCGTCCTCACTCAGACCAACAGGCCGGCGGCCGTCGACGACGATCCGCGCGCCCTCGGCCTCGGCGCGGTCGATCTCGCCGTGGATCCGGTCGCGCGCCTCGCACGACACCACGGGGCCGACCTCCGTCTCCTCGACCGACCCGTCGCCGAGCCGCAACGCCTCCGTCGCCTCCACCAGGGCCGGCAGCAGCCGCTCGTGCGCGGCGCCGACCGTCACGACGACCGAGCCGGCCATGCAGCGCTGGCCGGCGGCGCCGAACGCCGAGCCGATCAGGCCGCTGACCGTCTTGTCGATCACCGCGTCCGGCATGACGACCATGTGGTTCTTCGCCCCGCCGAGCGCCTGCACGCGCTTGCCGGACTTCGCCGCGCGCTCGTAGACGATCTTCGCCACCGGGGCGGAGCCGACGAACGAGATCGCGTCCACGCCCGGGTGGTCGAGCAGCGACTCGACGACCTCGCGCGAGCCGTTGACGAGGTTCACGACGCCGTTGGGCAGGTCGAGCTCGTCGAGGATCTCGAAGACGAGCGCCTGCGTCATCGGGACCTGCTCGCTCGGCTTCAGGACGAACGTGTTGCCGCACCCGATCGCGAACGGCAGGAACCAGAACGGCACCATCATCGGGAAGTTGAACGGCACGATCGCCGCGCAGACGCCGACGGGCTGGCGGATCGTCGCGGCGTCGATGCCGCGCGAGACGTCCTCGAGGATCCGGCCCTGCATCGTCGTCGGGATCGCGCACGCGGCCTCGACCATCTCGATCGCGCGCGCCACCTCGGCCCGCGCGTCGCCGATCGTCTTGCCCATCTCGGCGGTGACCGAGCGGGCCAGGTCCTCGCGGCGGGCGAGCAGGCCCTCGCGCAGGGAGAAGAGCCGCCGCGCGCGCTCGATGACGTTGACGTCGCGCCACACGGGCAGCGCGGCCCGGGCCGCGGCGACCGCGGCGTCG
>DATMVO010000328.1:0-10849 GCA_035563115.1 Solirubrobacteraceae bacterium | reverse complement strand
GGCGGCGCCCGACTCCCCCGGCTGGAAGGTCCGCGTCGTCCCCAACCGCTTCCCGGCGGTGGAGGCCGAGAGCGCGACGCCGCCGCGCGACGCCAACCCCGACCTCTTCACCGCGACCGCCGCGCTCGGCGCCCACGAGGTGATCGTCAACGCGCCGGACCCGGTCGTCTCGCTGAGCCAGCTCGCGCCCGAGCAGGTCGCGCTGGCGATGGAGGTGTGGCGGGAGCGGATGCGCGCGCACGCGGGCGCGGCGTGCCGGCACCTGATCGTCAACGAGCGCGTCGAGGCCGGCGCGTCGCTGCCGCACACGCACGCGCAGCTCTTCGCGCTCGACTTCGTCCCCGCGTCGATCGCCCGCGAGCGGGAGCGCTTCACCGCGCACGCGACCCGCACGATGGGCGGCAACCTCCTCGGCGAGCTGGTGATCGAGGAGGTGCGGCGCCGCGAGCGGATCGTCGCGATCGACGACGAGGCGGTGCTGATGGCGCCGTACGGCTCGCGGCTCCCCTACCAGCTGCTGCTCGCGCCCCGCACCCCGCGCCCCCGCTTCGAGGACGACGGCCCGACCGGCGCGGCGCTCCTTCACCGCGCGCTGACGCTGCTGAAGGCCCGGTTCGGCGCGCCCCCGCCGCTCAACCTGTGGGTCCGCACCGCGCCGAAGGGCGCCGAGCACTTCGCGTGGCGGATCGACGTCGTGCCGCGGCTCACCCACCTCGCCGGCCTCGAGCTCGGCGCGGGCGTCCACCTGAACGTCGTGCCGCCCGAGCGCGCCGCCGCGGAGCTGCGCGAGCTCGCCGCCGCGTGATCCTCGTCGCGCTCGCGATCGTCGCGTCGACCGTCGTCGGCGTCGCGGCGGAGCGGCGCTGGGGCGCGCAGGCGCTGGTGACGACGAAGTGGATCGTCCGCGTCCTGCTCTGGACGGTGCTGCCGTTCGTCGCCTTCGTGACCATCAACCGGCTCGACCTGGGCGGCGGCGTCGGCGGCGGGCTCGTGCTGGCGTGGATCGTCGCGCTCGTGGTCGGCCTGCTGGCGTGGCTGGCCGCGCGCGCGATGGACCTGCCGGCGCCGAGCACCGGCGCGCTCATCGTCTCCACGATCGTCGCGAACACCGGCTACCTGGGGATCCCGCTCTGCGCCGCGCTGCTCGGCTCCGACGCGATCGGCCCGGCCGTCGCCTACGACGTGCTGGTCAACACGCTGCTCTTCCTCACCGTCGGCTTCGCGATCGGGGCGGGGATGGGGACGAAGGCGGGCGAGACCGCGCGCGACCGGATCCGGTCGTTCGTCGTGCGCAACCCGCCGATGCTCGCGGTGATCCTCGCGCTGGTCCTGCCCCACGACCTCGCGCCCGACGTGCTCCACGACGTCGTCGAGCTGCTCGTCTTCGTGATCCTGCCGGTCGGCTTCTTCATCGTCGGCGTGACGCTGTCGAGCGAGACCGAGGAGGGCGCCGCGACGTTCCCGCCGCCGATGACGCGCCCGGTCGCGGTGTCGATCGGGCTGCGTCTGGTGCTCGCGCCGGCGCTGATGTTCGGCCTCAGCGCGCTGACCTTCGACGTCCCCGACGCGTACATCGTCGAGGCGGGGATGGCGACCGGTGTCAACGCGCTCGTCGTCGGCCACGCGTACGGGCTCGACCTGCGGCTCACCTCCGCCTCGGTGGCGTGGACGACGGCGCTGGTGGTCGCCGGCGCCGTCGTCGTCGCACTGGTCTGACGCGCCCGCGCGTTACTTCCGCTTCGGCAGGGTCTTCGCGATGAGGTCGGCGATGATCGCGTAGCCCTCGGTCTTCATGTGGATGTCGCGGTCCGAGCAGTAGTAGGTGAGCTCGCAGACCTTCGCGACGGCCACGGGCACGGTGCCGTACGGCGGCAGCGTCGTGGTCTGGGTGAGCGGCGTGTACGCGCCGGTGGCGGCGGTCACGTCGACGAACCGGCCCTTGACGCCCTCGTAGGCGGTCTTGAGCGCCGGGTTGATGATCGACTGGAACGCGACGACCGACAGCTGCGCGAGCTGCGGGTTGGCGCCCTCGCCGACGTACTGGCCGAGGATCACGTCGGGGTAGGTGATGCCGACGATCCGCACCTTCGGGCCGGCGGCGGCGCGCAGGCGCTTGGCGATCGTCGTGACGTTCTTCTTGACCTTCTCGGCGGCGGCACCGACGCAGGCGACCGGGTCCTGGCCGCCGCGCGCGCACGCGGTGACGTCGTTGCCGGAGATCGACACGGTGACGAGCGCGACCTTGCCGCGGTTCTTGCGCAGGAACGCCTCGGCCGCGGCGGTCTGGGTCTTGCCGCCCCATGCGCGGCCGCCCACGGCGCGCAGCGCCTTCGGGCACGGCTTGGTCTGCTGGAGCATCGAGTCGGTGGTCGCGCCGCCGCACCCGAAGTTGACCTGCTGGAGGTCGTAGCCGCGCTTCTTGGCGAGCGGCACGAGCTGGTGGGAGAAGCTGTTCGTGGTGTTGCCGCGCTTGCCGGGGCCCTGGACCTGCCAGCCGGTGGCGTACGAGTCGCCGAGCGAGACGAAGAGCTGCTTCTGGGCCTTGGCCTGCGCCGCGGCGGGGGTGACGAGCATCAGCGCGGCGATGAGCGCCGCACCGAGCATCCGTGCGTGGGACATGTCACGTAGTGTCGCGCGCCGATCATGAGGGCTCTTGTGCAACGCGTTAAGACGGCGTCCGTCACCGTGGACGGAGAACGCGTCGCGGAGATCGGCGCGGGGCTGCTCGTCCTCCTCGGCGTCACCCACGACGACGACGAGACGAAGGCCGACAAGGTCGTCGCCAAGCTCCGCGCCCTGCGGATCTTCACCGACGCCGACGGGAAGATGAACGACCCGCTCTCAGGCCGCGAGGTGCTCGTCGTCAGCCAGTTCACCCTCTACGGCGACGCGCGCAAGGGCAACCGCCCGAGCTTCGTCGCGGCCGCCCGGCCCGACGTCGCCGAGCCCCTCTACGAGCGGGTACGCGCCGGGCTCGGCGCGCAGGGCGGCGTCTTCGGCGCGCACATGGAGGTGGCGCTCCTCAACGACGGGCCGGTCACGTTGCTGATAGAGGTGTGACGCGATGCCGCCCACGGACCGCTTCGTCGCCCGCTTCGCCGCCGAGCCCCCGCAGGAGGGGCTGCCCTACGGCCGCTGGGCCGACCGCCTGCGCCACGAGCTGCTCGGCGCGTTCCTGCGCATCGAGCCCGACGAGGGCGCCGACCTCGGCGAGCCCGGCGACATCGTCTGGTTCCCCGACCGCACGTGGGACGGGCGCACGTACGTCCCCGCCACCGCGCGCACGAGCACGGGCCTCGAGCTCTACGGCTACGTCTCCTTCACCCCCGGCGGCCCCGACGCCGAGCCAGACCACTTCCGCGCGCACGCCGACTACACGGACGCGCTGGCGGAGGAGAACCCGGACTGGCAGCTCGACCTCAACGACGAGGTGCTGGGCGGCTGGCGCGGCGAGCAGGGCAACGTCGCCGCGATGACGCTCGTGTGGGGCACCCCGCTGGTCAACGGCGGCCAGACCGTCACGGCCGAGCTGGCGGACCTCGCGGTCGACCAGTGCACGCTCGCCGAGAACCGGTTCACGCTCATCGCGCCCGACGACTACCGCGGCGACACGCTCGACGTGAAGCTGTGGGACGCCAAGGGCACCGAGCTGGCCGGCGAGTCGCTGTACGAAGACGAAGAGTGACATCGACCGGACGTCCGAGCTTGCGAGGATGGAAGGGCGAAACTCGAATATGAACGTGGAGACGGCCATCCGCACGCGCCGGACGCACAAGGCGTACGGCCCGGAGCCCGTCGACCGCGAGACGCTCACCGAGCTCTTCGAGCTCGCGCGGTGGGCGCCCAACCACCACCTGACCAACCCGTGGCGCTTCCGCGTCCTCGGGCCGGGCGCACTCGAGCGGCTCAAGGCGGCCGCGCCGGAGAGCGCGGCCAAGCTCGACCGCGCGCCCACGCTCGTCGCCGTCTCGTGCGTCGGCGACGAGGAGGACCGGGACGCCGCCGCGTGCGCCGCGTACATCGTCCTGCTGGCTGCGCATGCACGCGGTCTTGCGTCGTACTGGCGCACTCCCGCCGTCCTGAACACGCCCGCGGGGCGTGATGCGGCGGGCATCGAGGAGGGCGAGCAGGTGCTCGGGCTCCTCCATCTCGGCAGGCCCAGGCAGGAGCAACGGGTCCCCGAGCGCGCGCCGGTCGGCGACGTGGTCCGCTTCTTGGACTGACGTTCAGCCGACACCGCCGGGAGAAATCCATCCACGCTTAGTGGTAGGTCAAGGGAGTTGACCTCTACACTCCCCTGCGCTCATGGGAAGGGCCAGGGGACGCGGGCTTCCGTATCGCATGTCGCGGCCCCGGCATCAACAGGAGGAACCACATGCGAAGCACCCTGAGGCGCCTTCTGGTCCTCGCGCTCGCGCTCACCATGGTCTTCGGGGTCGCCGCCTGCGGCGACGACGAGGACACCGGTGACTCGGGCAACGCGGGCACCAGCGCGCAGGAGGAGGGCACGCCCGCCGCCAAGACCGGCGGCGACGCGGTCACGAACCTCACGTCGTTCCCGGACTACATGGATCCGGCCCTGTCGTACACGCAGGAGGGCTGGCAGGCGCTCTGGACGGTCTACACGCCGCTCCTGACCTACCAGCACGAGGAAGGCGCCGGCGGCGCCACTCTGATCCCGGGCCTCGCCGAGGCGATGCCGGAGATCTCCGAGGACGGCAAGACCTACACGATGAAGCTCCGTGAGGGTCTGAAGTACTCCGACGGCAAGGCCGTCAAGGCCTCCGACTTCGAGCACACGGTCAAGCGCGTGCTCAACCTCGAGTCCGGCGGCTCCGCCTTCTACCTCGGCATCGTCGGCGCGGAGGAGTACCTCAAGGCCGGCAAGGCCAAGGGCGACATCTCCGGCATCGAGACCGACGACGCCACGGGCGAGATCACGATCAAGCTCAAGGAGGCCGACGGCTCGTTCCCGTACGTGCTCGCGATGGACTTCGTCGGCATCGTGCCGGGCGACACGCCGTTCGAGAACACGACGAAGAACCCGCCGGCCGGCGTCGGCCCGTTCAAGATCGAGAACATGCGGCAGAGCCGCGGCTTCGATCTCGTCAAGAACGAGCAGTTCCCGCAGATCGAGGGCATCCCGGCCGCGAAGCTGGACAAGGTCTCGGTCAACGTCGTCAAGACGCAGTCCCGCCAGACGCAGGACATCATCCAGAACAAGGTCGACTACGCCCTCGACCCGCCGCCGAACGATCAGCTGCGTGAGGTCAAGGCGCAGTACGGCGACCGCTACGAGGAGTTCGTCACGAACTCCACGTACTACTTCTTCATGAACCTGCGCGAGGCGCCGTTCGACAAGAAGGAGGTCCGTCAGGCGGTCAACTTCGCCATCGACAAGCGCGCCCTGGCGCGTCTGTTCGGCGGCGGCCTGGAGCCGGGCTGCAACTTCCTGCCGCCGGGCATGCAGGGCTACCAGAAGGTCGATCCGTGCCCCTACGGCGATCCGACGCAGGCCCCGAACATCGAGAAGGCCCGCGAGCTGATCAAGCAGGCCGGTGCCGAGGGCGCCTCGGTGAAGGTCTTCGGCAACGACGAGGATCCGTCGAAGCCGGTCGCGGAGTACCTGTCCGACGTCCTCAACCAGATCGGGCTGAAGGCCAAGCCGCAGATCATCGAGGGCTCGGTCTACTTCCAGACCATCGGCAACCAGAAGACGAAGGCCCAGATCGGCTTCGCCAACTGGTTCCAGGACTTCCCGCACCCGCGGAACTTCATGTTCCTCGTGGACCCGAAGTCCATCCAGGACACGAACAACCAGAACTTCGGCAACGTGGACGACCCGGAGATCGGCAAGAAGCTCGCTGACGCGAACAAGAAGCCGATCGAGGAGGCCGCCGCGGAGTACGCCGAGGTCGACAAGAGGCTCGTCGACGAGGCTTACGTGGCGCCGTACGGCCACCGCAAGCTGGCGAACTTCGTCTCCGAGCGCATCGATTTCGAGAACTGCACGGTCACGCACCCCGTGTACCAGCTCGACTTCACGCAGCTCTGCCTGAAGTAGGCACCTAGCCTGAAGGGAGGGCCGCCGCCGTGGCGGCCCTCCCCGCAGGTTCCCTCTTCTTCGAGAAACCCCTCATGGCCACGTCTTCCGACCCCGCCACCACCATCCCGGACCAGGATCCGTCTGAGATCCTCACCGAGCCGGGTGGCGGCAAGCCCGCCGCAGGAACCGGACCCTGGCGTCTCGCCGGCCGCCGCCTGCGCCGCAACAAGGTCGCCCTCGCCTTCGGCGCCCTCTTCGTCCTCCTCGTCCTCGTCGCGCTCTCAGCCCCGCTGTTCGCGAACCACGTCGCCGACACCGGACCGAACACCAACCACCTCTCCGACGTCATCACCATCGACGGCGAGCAGAAGAACGTCGTCGAGTTCGACGGCGTCCCGATCGGCCCGCAGGGCCTCGCCGCCGACGGCCGCTTCGTCCTCGGCGCGGACCGCAACGGCCGCGACGTGATGGTGCGCCTGCTCTACGGCGCCCGCAACTCGCTCTTCATCGGCATCACCGCCTCGATCATCACCGCGGTGCTCGCCGTCTTCCTCGGCCTGCTGGCCGGCTACTTCCGCGGCTGGGTCGACGCGGTCATCTCGCGCGGCCTGGACATCCTCTGGGCGTTCCCGGTGCTGCTGCTCGGCATCGCGCTCGGCGTGTCGCTGTCGCTCGGCGGGCTCGACCTCGGCATCTTCAGCATCGAGGGCAACTCGCTCTGGATCCCGACGCTGATCATCGGCCTCGTCGGCATCGTCTACCTCGCCCGGCCGATCCGCGGCCAGGTCCTCTCGCTGCGCGAGAAGGAGTTCGTCGAGGCGGCGCGCGCGCAGGGCGCCAGCGACTGGCGGATCATGTTCAAGGAGCTCCTGCCGAACCTGCTGTCGACGATCCTCGTCTTCTTCCCGGTGCTCGTGGCGAACGCCGTCTCGCTCGAGGCGGCCCTGTCGTTCCTCGGCGCCGGCGTCCAGCCCCCCGAGCCGTCCTGGGGGACGATGCTCGGCGAGGGCATCGACCTCCTCATCAGCGCGCCGCACCTCACGATCGTCCCGGGCGCCATGCTCACGCTGACGGTCCTCTCGCTGAACGTGTTCGGCGACGGTGTGCGCGACGCCCTCGACCCGCGGGCCAAGGTCCGCCTGGAGCACTAGCGCATGGTCACCTTCGTCATCCGCCGCCTCGTGGCCATGGTCTTCGTCCTGTTCATGGTCTCGGTGCTGACGTTCCTGATCTTCAACGTCATCCCCAACAGCGACCCCGCCGTCCAGATGGCCGGCAAGAACGTGACCCCGCAGGTCGTGGAGCAGATCCGCAAGGAGTGGGGCTTCGACCAGAACATCGTCGTCCAGTACGGGAAGACGATGCAGAAGGTCTTCACGGGCGAGCTGATCTCGTACAACAACCGCGTCAACGTCGTGGAGGAGATCAAGCGCGGCGCGCCGCGCACGTTCTCGCTCGCGATCGGGGCCGCGCTCACCTGGCTGGTGATCGGCGTCGCGCTCGGGTTGTTCACCGCCGTCCGGGCCGGCAAGTGGTCGGACTCGCTGGTGACCGTGCTCGCGCTCATCGGCATCTCGATGCCGGTCTTCTGGCTCGGCGCGCTCGCCTCGTACTACCTCGGCTACAAGGCCGGGATCTTCCCGAACGGCGGCTACGAGACGTTCTCCGAGGGCGGGATCGGGGGCTGGGTCCAGCACCTGATCCTCCCGTGGGTCGTGCTCGCGACGCTGTTCATCGGCGTGTACTCGCGCGTCGTCCGCTCGAGCGTGCTCGACACGATCAACGACGACTACGTGCGCACGGCGCGGGCCAAGGGCCTGTCCGAGCGGCGCGTGCTCGTCAAGCACGTGCTGCGCAACTCGCTCATCCCGGTCGTGACGCTGTGGGGCCTGGACTTCTCGCTCGCCATCGGCGGCGGGGCCATCCTCACGGAGACCGTCTTCGACCTCCAGGGCATCGGCCAGTACCTCGCCGAGTCGATCCGCCGCCTCGATGTCCCGCCCGTGCTCGCGATCACGCTGTTCGGCGCGTTCTTCATCGTGATCTTCAACACGCTGATCGACATCGTCTACGCCTTCCTCGACCCCAGGATCCGTCTGCAGTGACACAGTCACAGCCCCTTCTCGACGTCCAGCACCTCAAGGTCGACTTCCGCACGGAAGACGGGGTCGTCCACGCGGTGGACGACGTCTCCTTCCAGGTCCAGCCGGGCGAGGTGCTCGCCGTGGTCGGCGAGTCCGGCTCCGGCAAGTCGGTGACCGCGATGACCCTCATGGGCCTCACGCGGTCGCCGAACGCGAAGTTCGGCGGCTCGGCCAAGCTCCGCGATCTCGACCTCGTCGGCGCCACCGACGAGCAGCTCCGCAAGGTCCGCGGCAAGGAGATCGCGATGATCTTCCAGGACCCGATGACGTCGCTGAACCCGGTCCACCGGATCGGCGCGCAGATCGTGGAGCAGATCCAGGCCCACGAGGACGTCTCGGACGCCGAGGCGCGCGACCGCGTCGTCAAGCTCCTCGAGCGCGTGGGCATCCCCCGTGCGGCCGAGCGCGTCGACTCGTACCCGCACGAGTTCTCGGGCGGCATGCGCCAGCGCGTGATGATCGCCATGGCGATGTCGAACGACCCGTCGCTCCTCATCGCCGACGAGCCGACCACCGCGCTCGACGTGACCATCCAGGCGCAGATCCTGCACGAGATGCGGGACCTGCGCGAGCGGTCGAACACGGCGATCATCCTCGTCACCCACGACCTCGGCGTGGTCGCCGACATCGCCGACCGCATCGCGGTCATGTACTCGGGCCGGATCGTCGAGACCGGCACGCTCGACGAGATCTTCTACGACCCGCAGCACCCGTACACGTGGGGGCTGCTCGGCTCGATCACCCGCATCGACCGCGAGCGGCCCAAGCGGCTCCCGTCGATCCCGGGCTCGCCGCCGTCGCTGCTTGCGGCGCCGGAGGGCTGCCACTTCCGGCCGCGCTGCCGCCACGAGTTCGGCGACTGCGTCAAGTACCCGCAGCTCGAGGGCCGGATCCCCGAGTCGCCTGGGCACGACGACCGCTGCTGGCTGCCGGTGGAGGAGAAGCGCAAGCGGCGCGAGATCGCGCCCGGCCAGATCGGCCTCGAGATGGAGGGGGCGACCGCGTGAGCGTCTCGATCTCCCAGGCGCCCGAGGCGGCGACGCAGGAGGACGGCGAGACGCTGCTCGACGTCCAGCACGTCAAGCAGCACTTCCCGATCCGCTCGGGCATCCTCAACCGCACCACCGCGCACGTCCACGCCGTCGACGACGTCACGTTCCGCCTGAAGAAGGGCGAGACGCTCGGTCTCGTCGGCGAGTCGGGCTGCGGCAAGACGACGCTGTCGCGCACGATCATGCGGCTCATCGAGCCGACCGACGGCACGATCGCGTTCGACGGCAACGACATCACGCGGACGGGCCGGCGCCAGCTGCGGCCGCTGCGGCGCGACCTGCAGATGGTCTTCCAGGACCCGTTCGCGTCGCTCAACCCGCGCAAGCGGATCCGCGAGATCCTCGCGGCGCCGCTCGAGCTGCACGGGGTGGCGAAGGGCGACGTCGAGAAGCGGACCGAGGATCTGATCGAGCGCGTCGGCCTCTCGCGCGAGCACGTCAACCGGTACCCGCACGAGTTCTCGGGCGGCCAGCGTCAGCGCATCGGCATCGCCCGCGCGCTCGCGCTGGAGCCGAAGCTGATCGTGCTCGACGAGCCGGTCTCGGCGCTCGACGTCTCGATCCAGGCGCAGATCGTCAACCTGCTCGAGGACCTGCAGGACGACTTCGGCCTGACGTACCTGTTCGTCGCGCACGACCTGTCCGTGGTGCGCCACGTGTCGGACCGGATCGCGGTGATGTACCTCGGCAAGATCATGGAGCTCTCCCCCTCGGAGGAGCTCTACGTCAAGCCGATCCACCCGTACACCGCGGCGCTGCTGTCGGCGATCCCGGTGCCGGACCCGAAGCTCAACCGCCAGCGCGAGCGGATCGTCGTCGGCGGCGAGCCGCCGTCGCCGGTCAACCCGCCGTCGGGCTGCGTGTTCCACACGCGCTGCCCGCGCGCGCGGGACCTGTGCAAGGTCGAGGTGCCGCGCCTGAGCGCGTACCCGAACGGGCACGTGGCGGCCTGCCACTACCCGCTCAACGTCACCGAGGCCGAGGTCGCCGCCTCGACCAAGTCGCCGCTCTCGCCGGTCAACAGCGGCGACACGCAGCCCGAGCGCGTCGAGGACCCGAACGCCCCGCTCCGCTCGGGCGTCGCGGTCGACGCGCCCTCGGCCTAGCCCGCGGCCGAAGCCGCCTCAGCGCAGGGCGTCCGCGGGGATCCACCCGCGGGCGCCCGCGTTCGTCTCGACGCGGCGCCAGGCGCCGCGCGCGGCGAGGACGCGGACGGGCTGGCCGGCGCGGACGGAGCCCAGCGCGTCGCCGCCGGGCTCGGTGAGAAGGTAGGTCTCCTTGCTCACGGTGCGGGCCTGCTCGACGCCCGCGGCTCGGGCGTCCGTGCCGCCGGGGACGAGTGAGCCGGCGTCGCCGGGGCGCTTGCAGAGGATCGCAACCTGGAACGTGGCGTCGCGCGGGGCGCGCCGCTGCTCGACCGCGACCTGCGCGGTGGTGCTGACGCCGACGGTGGTGCTCGGGGCGTACGTCGCGGCGAGGCGGGCGCCGCCGCGGGCCGGGACGAGGTCGGCGACGCGCAGGCCGGGCGGGCAGCGGAGCGCGACCTGCCGCGGCGGCAGCTCGCCGGCTGTGAGCCGGAGCGTGCGGCGGACGACGGCGGTGCCGCG
>DATMVO010000327.1:0-20043 GCA_035563115.1 Solirubrobacteraceae bacterium | reverse complement strand
CCGGCCACGCCGACGCCCGCCCCCGCACGCTCAGCGGCGGCGAGCGCCAGCGCGTCGCGCTCGCCCGCGCGCTGGCCCGCGAGCCCGACGTCCTCCTCCTCGACGAGCCGCTCTCCGCCCTCGACGCCCGCACCCGCAAGGACGCCACCCGCGCCCTCGCCGCCGTCCTCCACGAGACCGGCGTCCCGGCGCTCCTCGTCACCCACGACTTCACGGAGGCGGCCGAGCTGGGCAACCGTGTCGGCGTGATGGGCGCCGGCCGCGTCGTCCAGACCGGCACCGCGACCGAGATCGCCGCCCGCCCCGCCACCGCGTTCGTCGCCGACTTCGCGGGCGCCAACGTCCTCACCGGCACCGCCTCGCCCCGCGCCGACGGCCTCAGCGCGGTCGCCCTCGACCACGGCGGCGGCACGATCGTCAGCACCGACGCCGCGCAGGGCCCCGTCGCCGCCAGCGTCTACCCGTGGGACATCGCGCTCGCCCCGGACACACCGCGCACCGGCTCCGCCCAGAACCACCTCACCGCCCGCGTCGTCACCACGACCACGCTCGGCAACCGCGTCCGCGTCGCCCTCGACGGCACCCATCCCCTCGCCGCCGAGATCACGACCACCGCGGCGGACGCCCTCCACCTCGCCCCCGGCCGCGAGGTCGTCGCCACCTGGAAGGCCACCGCCACCCGCCTCACGCCCCGCTGAGGCCCCGCGCAACATCGGCCGCCACCGTCCGTCCTATGCCCGCGATGTCCCGCATCCTCCTCGCGGCCGCGGCGATCGCCCTCGCCCTCGCCCTCGCGTGCCTCGCGCCCGCCGGCGTCTCCGCCCGCTCGCTCGTCCCCGCCGGCGCGACGTCGGGCGTCCCCTACTCGGACGGCACCGCGCTCGTGTGGCAGGCGCCCGACGGGGCGCTCGAGCGCCGCGTCCCCGGCAGCGGGCGCACGGATCGGCTCCCGCTCGCCCACGGCTGCACGCTCCAGGACGTGGCCGACAGCGGCGTCGCCCTCCTGCGCTGCTCGCCCGACACGCTCGACGTGATCGAGACCCGCACCGGCCGGCTGCTCGGCCGCCTCGGCTTCGACGGCCTCCCGCCCACCGCCTCGCGCGTCGGGCGGCTGTGGGTCGAGGCCATGCTCACCCGCGACTGCTACCACTGCGAGACGTGGGTGGCCGTCAACTGGCGGACGGGCGAACGGAGGGAGGTCGGCTCCTACAGCGACGAGCCGGCGCTCGATCTCGACCAGGTGCGCCCGCGGGCGTTCAGCGAGGCGTGGCAGGACGGCGACGGCCGCGTCGATGTCGTCATGTGGGGCGGCGAGAACCACTTCCGCGTCTTCCGCGACCGGCGCCTGGTGCGCACGGTCCGGGCCGACGTCCACTTCAGCGACGAGATGTTCGTCGTCTCGCGTGGCCGCGTCGCGTGGATCGAGGCGGACGAGCCCGGGGGCGTGCCCGACCAGGTGCGCGAGCTGCAGCCGGTCAGCGGCCGGGTGCGGTCGTGGCCGGTGGCCGGCGTGCCCGGCGGGCGGTCCAGCTCCGCCCTGGTCCTGCGGGTGGGAGCGGACCTCGTCTACGCCGTTCCGGTCCGCCCGCGGATCCCCCACGGGCGGTACCGGGTGCTGCGGGCCCGCTAGCGCAGGTCGAGGAACGCCTCGAGCCGCGCGCGGAGCGCGGAGAGGCGGCGGTCGACGTTGAGGACGTCGAGCACGAGCCGTGCCTGGGTCTTGTCGAGCAGGAGCTCGTCGCGGTTCGCTCGCAGCATGCGCAGGAGGTGCGGCTGCGCCTCTTCCTGCCGGGCGGCGGTGTGCATCTCGACCCGCTCCGCGAGTCCCCGTCGGCTGGAGGCGTCGAGGGTGACCTCGAGCCAGTCGCGTTCGTCTGCCATTGCTCAAGACCCTACCCGCCCCGCGCGCGCACGTCCCGTGCCGCTTCGCGCCACGCCGGCTCAACCCGCCCGCGAGCGTGCCGACGACCGAGGGGGAGCCCTGGATGACCGACCGCTTCCTCACCCCCGAGTCGCTGAGCACCGGCCGCGCCACGACGCCGCCGCTCTTCGACCTGCGCGTCCTCGAGCGGCACCTCGTCGGCCGGCTGGCCGACATGGACGCCCGCGTCGACCGCCTGCTCGACCTCGGCGGCCCGTCGTTCATGGAGGCCGCCGCGCAGATCGACGTGCTGTGCGCGGCGATCGAGGAGGCGCAGGAGCTGCTGGACGAGACGCGGGACGAGATGTCGCGCGTCCACGCCCGCCGCGAGCAGCGCCGCCGCGGCCTGCGCCGCTGGGTCTAATCGAGTTCCTCGGGGACGGGCGGGAACCGCTCCGTCACCAGCTCCACCAGCTCCTGCGGCCCCGCGACGACCGCGTCGGCCGCCTCTGGCGCGGGGTGGGTCCGCCACGCCCGCCCGCCGAGGATCACGAACGGCGCGGGGTCGAGCGCGTGCAGGAGGTCCACCACACCGCGCACCAGCGGCACCGCCGACGGCATCGCGGTCGAGAGCGCGACGACGTCCGGCTGCTCCTCGGCCACGAGCTCCGCGAGGCTGTCGGCCGGCACGGACGCGCCCAGCTCGAGCACCTCCCACCCGGCCGCCTCCAGGAAGTCTGCCGCCATCGCCAGGCCGAGCACGTGCTGCTCGCCCGGCGTGCACGCCAGCACCGCCAGGCGCCCGCCGGTCGGGGGCACGCGCATCCGGGTGCCCAGCGCGCTCAGCAGCTCGCCGGTCACGTGGGTGGCGAAGTGCTCGCGTGCGACGCCGATCTCCGCGCGCGCCCAGCGCTCCCCCACCTCCTCCATCACCGGCGCGAGCACCTCCAGGTAGGCGCGCGGCACCGGCAGCCCGTCCGAGACCGCGGCGTCGACCGTCGCGCGCGCACGCGTCGAGTCCCCGGCCAGCAACGCGGCCAGGTAGGTCTCCCGCAGGGTCAGGGGCTCGGCCGTCGTCACGTCCCGGCGGCGAGTTCTACCCGACGCCGAGCGTCCGTTCCACCCGGGCGCGCACGTCGGCGTCCGGCTCGGCCGCCGAGCCCATCGTCGCGCGGGCCGCGGTGGGCTGGTTGAAGTTGAAGAGCGCGAGGTCGAACGCGGCGAGCGGGACCTCGACCGCCTCGGCCAGATCGGCCAGCCGGCGCTCGAGGAGCACGGTGTCGCCGATGCCGAAGATCCGCTTGGCGGCGATCGTGGAGCCGTCGTCGGCGTCGCCCAGGCGCAGCTCGGTCGGCTCGATCTCCGCCAGGCCCAGACGGCCGAGCGAGATGAGCAGCTCGACCCGGCCGGCGCGCGCGAAGCCCGGCAGCGCGAGCCGCTCGAAGACGCGCCCGAAGCGCCGCGCGGGAAGCCAGGCGGCCTCGCCCTGGAACGCCGCCTGCTGCGAGCCGGCGCGGCCCGCCCAGGCGCGGTACGCCTCGGACGTGCGGGTCGGGTTCTTCGGGTCGACGGTCGTCCGCGGGCCGAGGACGACGCCCTCGCCCAGCCGCGGCGGCTCGCCGGACTCCCACGTGGTGCGCGCCGACTCGATCTGCGCGAACGGCCCGTCCTCGCCGGCCAGCGGCGAGAGGTGCGCGATCTGGAACGCGAGCCAGAGCGCCTCCTCCGGGTTCTCGTTCAGCGCCACCTCGGCGTACAGGCCGGGCGGGTCGCTGCGCAGCTCCTCCAGCCGCGCCTGCGCGAACGCCAGCTCCTCGGCCAGCCGCTTCGCGTCGCCGGACGCCTTCAGGCCGGGGACGAGCTCGTTCTCGTACCCGTCCTCCACCGCGCGCGCCTGGCGCCGCACGACCATCCCGGACGAGCCGCGGCCGCCGCCGCCAGACGAGGACGAGGAGCGGCGCGACGACGTGCCGTCCGACACGCGGCGCCCGGGCACCCCGCCGACCTTCGCGGCATCCGGCTTGCTCGAGACCGGACGCGGCGACGTCCCCGCTGCCGCGTTCGCCTCCTTCGGACTGCAGATCCGGCAGTTCTGTTGGAAGCGCCCGTGGCGGCAGAACGAAGGCATGCTCCTACTGTGGCACGCCCGCGAGGAACAGCCGGGTGGCGAACGTGGCGGCGCCGGCCGGGTCGACCGGATCGCGCTCGAGCATCCGCAGCCCGACCTCGACGCCGACGCCCACCATGGCCGCCGCGACGTAGTCCGTGTCCATCGCCGGGAGCAGCCCGCGGGCGATCGCCTCGTCCAGGTCCTCGCGCAGCTCCTGGTAGCCCGCGCCGAGCGTCGGCTCGTCGAACATCGCGCGGAACGTGCCCGCGTTGCGGCGCGTCAGCTCGAACGTCACGGGGTCCTCGGCGACGAACTCGAAGTAGGCCAGGTAGCCGGAGTGGATGAACTCCTCCAGCGTCCGCGCCGTCCCGCGCCCGGCCCGCACCGCCTCGCGCCCGCGCACCGCGGCCTCCTCGATCAGCGCGCGGAAGACCGACTCCTTGTCGGGGAAGTAGTTGTAGAACGTGCCCGCGGCCAGGTCGGTCCGCCGGATCACGTCGCGGACGGTCGCCGCGCCGTAGCCGATCTCGGCGAAGACCTCGCGCGCCGCGGTGAGGATCGCGGCGCGGTTGGCCTGCTTGGTCTGCTCGCGCCGGCCGCCCGCGGGCACCGCGCTCACGCGGCGACGCCCTCCCCCACGCGCGCCGGCAGCTGCGGCGCGAAGCCGGCCGCCGCGGCCCGCTCGGCGCCGGCCTTGCGCTCCTTGGCGAGGCGGTGAAGGTAGTCGTCGAAGTCGACCTGGATGGTGTGCCGCTTGGAGGCCACGTAGCGCTTGCGCATCGCCTCCGCATCGTCGCGCATGTGCGCGCGCATCGCGTCGGGCGACGGCAGGCGGTACTCGCCGCGCAGGTACTCGGCGACCCACCTGCCCTGCGCCTCGGCCAGCGGCATGACCGCGCCGAGCGGCTGCAGCAGGCCGATGAACGCGAGGTTCGGGACGGTCGGCTCGAACACGCGCCAGAACAGGTCGATCCGGTTGTCCGGCGCGGCGATGAAGTGCTCGTCGAAGAACGGGAACGTGATCTTGTAGCCCGTACAGAAGATGACGACGTCCGCGTGCACGCGGGTGCCGTCGGTGAACTCGACCTCGTCGGCGTGGAGCCGGGCGATGTTCGGCTTCGGCGCGACGCGGCCGTGCTGGATGCGGTCGAGGATGCGCCCGGAGACGGTCGGGTGCGCGCCGCCGAAGTGGTGGTCGGGCTTGGGGAGGCCGAACGACTCGGGCCGGCCGACGTGCAGCGCGACGATCCGCTCCATCACCCGGCGGGCGATCGCGAACGGCACGCGCGGGTCGTTGGCCAGCGTGTCGAGCGGCTTGCCGAACAGGTACTTGGGGATGATCCACGCGCCGCGGCGGGCGGCGAGGATCGTGCTGCGCGCGACCTCGGACGACTCGACGGCGATGTCCATCGCGCTGTTGCCCATGCCGAGGACGACGACGTCCTTGCCCTTCAGCGGCTCGCTGTCGACGTAGTCGTGCGCGTGGAGGATCGTGCCCTGGAAGTCGTCCGTCCCCGGGAACGCCGGCTCGGGCATCTGCTTGTCCCAGTGGTGGCCGTTGGCGACGAGGAGCATGTCGAAGCGGTGCGTCCCGCCGTCCTCGGTGCGCAGCTCCCAGGTGCCGTCCGCGCCCCGCTGCGCGTGCTCGACGCCGGTCTCGAAGCGGATGCGGTCGCGGAAGCCGAAGTGATCGACGTAGCTGTCGAAGTACTCCGCGATCTGGTCGTGGCGCGGGAAGTCCGGGTAGTGCTCGGGCATCGGGAAGTCCGTGTAGGCCATGCGACCGCGCGAGGTGTTGATGTGGAGCGAGCGGTACGCGGCCGACATCCCGTTCTTGTTGCCGAAGACCCAGTTGCCGCCGACGCGGTCGGACGTCTCGAAGCAGGTGACGTCGATCCCGCGCTCGTGCAGCGCCTTGACGGCGGCGATCCCGGAGGAGCCGGCTCCGATGACGGCGGCGGTCGGCAGCTGGGGCATGGGACGGTGGACCTCGGTTCTCGGTTCGGTGCGACGGGGAGCGAAGTTGACGCACCCGTCACTTTACACCCTGTCGAGCCTTTCGGGGGACGGCCGGGCGCGTAAGGTCCGGCGGCGATCCGGCAGAGAGAGGGCGTGCCCCGCACAGAGAGAGCCGCCGGCCCGCCCGGCACCCCGCCGGACCGCTGGGCGGTCTACGAGCGCCACCACGCCGCCGTCCGCGCGTACGCGGCGCGGCGGGTCGAGCCCGACGTCGTCGACGACGTCGTCGCCGAGACGTTCGCCGTCGCAGGACGCAAGCGGGTCGGCAGGCAACCGCTTTCGACACCATGTCATGTCACGGTTGACACGGAGCTATCGTTCCGCGCCATGCCGTCCCGCATCGGGACGGGCGCGCTGGCTGCTGCCTGCGCGTTCGTCCTGTCCACCACCCCCGCCGCGGCTCGCGACTACGCCGAGACCGCGCTGAACATCGTCCCCTCCGGCCAGTACGGCGGCGCCCCGGTTCCCGCCGGCGCCGACACGCAGGCCAAGATGTACGACGCGCTCACGCCGCTGTTCGACCAGGTCACGAACGCGGACCTCGAGCGCACGTTCAAGTCCGCCAAGCTCGGCGACGCGCCCGGCCCGACGCGCAACGAGAGCGTGCCGCGCAAGGGCGTCACGATCGTCCGCGACAAGTTCAACGTCCCGCACATCAAGGGCCGGACGCGCGACGACGTCGTCTGGGCCATGGGCTGGGTCCTCCAGGAGGACCGCGGCCTGCTGCTCGCCCAGGGCCGCAACCCGGGCCGCATCGCCGCCCTCGACGTCCCGAACGTGAGCGCGTTCGGCCTCGTCACCAACCTCACGCCGTTCAAGCCCACGAAGGAGGCGGACCGGCTCATCGAGCGCGAGCAGATCCGAAACCTGCGCGCCGAGGGCGAGGACGGCCGCGCGATCCTCCACGAGATCGACGTCTACATCGACGGCATCAACGCCCGCATGAAGGCCGAGAAGTCGACGCAGCCGCCGTTCGGCCGCGCGGACATCTTCGGCTTCATCGCCCTGGCCGGCGAGCTCTTCGGCCGCGGCGGAGGCGACGAGGCGTACCGCTCGACGCTCCTCTCGGGGCTGACGAAGCGGCTCGGCGCCGGCGCCGCGAACAACGTCTTCGACGACCTGACGTCGACGAACGACGCGGACCGTCCGAACACGCTGACCAAGGCGTTCCCGTACAACAAGATCCCGAAGACCCGCGAGGGCAACGCGATCCTCGACGCGGGCTCCTTCAAGCCGACGTCGTACGGCGCCTCGGCCCGTGCCGCGCAGGCGGCCGCCCCGGCCACCCGCTCGACGCCGCACGCGTCGAACTTCCTCATGGTCGCGGGCAACCGGTCCACGAACGGGCACCCGCTCTTCGTCGCCGGCCCGCAGATCGGCTACTACTACCCCGGCCTGACGCTGGAGGCCGACATCTCGTGGCCCGGCCACCAGATGCGCGGCGTCTACTCGCCCGCCCACCCGGGCGTCATCTTCATCGGCCGCGGCCAGGACTTCGCGTACTCGCTGACGTCCGCCGGCAACGACACGGCCGACGAGTTCGTCGAGACGCTGTGCGGCGGCTCGTCGACGAAGTACCGCTACAAGGGCCGCTGCCGCTCGATGGGCAAGGTCAACGTCGGCCTGCTCGGCGGCAAGACGAACATCACGTTCCGCACGACGGTCCACGGCCCGGTCACGGGCTACGGCACGGTCGGCGGCCGCAAGGTCGCGGTCGCGCGTGAGCGGTCGAGCGCCGGCCGCGACGCGCTGTGGATGCTGCCGTTCCGCGACGCGACGCTCGGCAAGATCAAGTCCTCCGAGGACCTGTTCAAGGCCGCCAACCGGCAGCCGTACACGTTCAACGTCGCGTACGCCGACGACCGGGACATCGCGATGTTCTCGGCCGGCCGGCTGCCGCTCCGCAACCCGAAGGTCGACCCGCGGCTGCCCACGAAGGGCACCGGCGAGTACGAGTGGCGCGGCTTCCTCGCCGGCTCGAAGCACCCGCAGCAGAAGAACCCGGCCACCGGCACGCTCCTGAACTGGAACAACCGCCCGGCGCCCGGCTTCGGCTCGGCCGACAACAACTGGGAGCAGGGCCCGCTCCACCGCAACCGGCTCCTCGAGGCGGGGATCGCCAAGCGCGACAAGCACGACCTCGCGTCGGTCGTCTCGGCGATGAACGCCGCGGCGACGCAGGACATCCGGTCGTTCGGCCTGACGCCGACGCTGGTGAAGCTGCTCGCCGGCACCGCGGCGCCGTCGCCGCGCGCGGCGCAGATGCTGGAGATCCTCCGCGCGTGGAACGCCACGGGCTCGTCGCGGCTGGACCGTGACGAGAACGGGACGATCGACGCGGGCGCCGCGCCGGCGATCTGGGACGAGCTCTACCCGCGTCTGCTCGACGCGGTGATGGGCGACGTGCTCGGGCCGCAGCTCGGTCAGCTGAAGGAGATCGTCGGCGAGACGAACAACACCCGCTCGGGCTTCACCGACGGCGGGATCAACTACCTGGACAAGGACCTGCGGTCCCTGACCGGGACGAAGTTCCGCGACCCGTACACCACGCGGTACTGCGGCAAGGGCGACGCGGCGGCGTGCCGCGCCGCGATCTGGAAGGCGTTCGAGGACACCGGCGTCGCGCTGGCCGCGAAGCAGGGCGGCAAGCAGGACCCGGCGGCCTGGACGGCCGACGCGAACGCGGAGCGCATCACGTTCGCCCCGGGCCTCCTCCAGACGAAGATCCGCTACACGAACCGCCCGAGCGGCATCCAGCAGGTCGTGTCCTTCACCGGGCACCGCCCGCGCGGCTAGGGACGTTCTCGCGCCGCCGCGCCCCCTCTGCGGGGCGCGGCGGGTCCGCGCGCCGTCAGCGCGGGAGCAGCGGTGACCGGACGCCGCTGTCGAGGCCGCGCGGCTCTGCCAGCCGTTCGAGCATCAGGGCGGTGTCGGCGATGGCGACGCCGGTGAGGTGCTCGTCGCGGGCGGCGAAGTCGGCGACGATCGCGTCGATGGCGCGCCCGTACGCGGCCTCGTCGCCGGACGCGAGCGCCGCGATGGCGTCGGCGGTGCGGGCGAACGCGTCGCCGCCCTCGCGCATCCGCTCCGCCACCCGGCCGGCGAGCGCGTCGTCGCCTGCCACGAGCGCCGCGATCGCGACCGCGTAGGCCGACGTCGGCGACTGCGGGTCGTCGCCGACGGTGTGGTGGACGTACATCGCGGCGGTCGCGCCCTCGCCGGCGAGGATCGACGCCTTGAGCATCCCCACGAGCCGCCCGAACGCGGTCGGCCCGGCCGCCTCCCACGACTCGCGATACCGGTCCGCGGCGGCGCGCAGGTCGTCCCGCGCGCCCTCCGGGTCGCTCGCCAGCAGCGCTCGCTGGCCGGAGCCGTCGAGCGCCAGGGCCTCCTGCATCAACGCCTTGTCATCGGACACCCCTCTCCCCTACCCCAGGGGCCTGTGGAGGTGCGCCTACTTGTCGTCGCCCTCGCGGTCGCGCTCGCCGGGGTCCTTGATGACCTGGTCGCCGCCCTCGCTGGCCGGGCCGGTGTCGGGCGTGGTGGTGTCCAGCGACTCCGGGCCGGGGTCGGCCGGGAGGGTCGCGTCGGGATCGGGTGCTCCGCCGATGTCGCTCATGTCGGCGGGCTACCCGCCCGCACGCGTCGCCCGGTGAACGACCTGTGACCGCGGCGTCCCGGAGGGAGCGCCGCGGCCGTCAGGCGGACGTTCTAGGCGCCCGGCGCGGCGGACTCGGCGACGACGCCGCCGGAGATGTGCGACGGGGGCGCGTTCGGCCCCTCGTCGGCGGGCGAGACGTTGCCGGTGGCGATCAGGTCGCGTGGCTCCAGCGTGCCGAGGAAGCGGTCGACCATCCGCGCGCACTGCCGGCCCTCGTTGATCGCCCAGACGATCAGGGACTGGCCGCGGCGCGCGTCGCCCGCCGCGAAGACGCCCTTCTCGGTCGTCTCGTACGTCGGGGCCTTCGCGTTGCCGCGCTGGTCCTTGGCGATGCCGAGCTGGTCGAGCAGCGGCTGCTCGGGATGCAGGAAGCCCATCGCGAGCAGCACGAGGTCGGCCTCGATCTCGAACTCGGTGCCGGGCACGGGCGGCCCGAACGGGTTCTCCGGATCGGCCTTCGCGGCGTGCAGCGTCGTGACCCGGCCGTCTTCGCCGGAGAACGAGGTCGTGGCGACGAGGTAGTCCTGCTCGCCGAGGCCGAGCGCCTTCGCCTCCTCCATCGCGTACGACAGACGGAACTTCTGCGGCCACAGCGGCCACGGCGTCTTGTCGTCGGGACGGGACTTGGGCGGCTCGGGCAGCACCTCGAGCTGGACGATCTGCTTCGCGCCCTCGCGCTCGGACTGCGCGACGCAGTCCGCGCCCGTGTCGCCGCCGCCGATGACGACGACGTTCTTGCCCTTGGCGGTGATCGGCGCCTCGTACGTGTTGTCCGCGACCCAGCGGTTGCGGCCGTAGAGGTAGTCCATCGCGGGATGGATGCCCTCGAGGTCGGCGCGGCCGGGCACCGGGAGGTCGCGCGGCGCGCGGGCGCCGGTCGCGATCACGATCGCGTCGTACTCGGCCTTGAGGTCGTCGACCTTCACGTCGACGCCGACGTCCACGCCCAGCCGCAGCTCGACGCCCTCGGCGACCAGCTGCTGCACCCGGCGCTCGACGACGCGCTTCTCGATCTTGAAGTCCGGCACGCCGAAGCGGACCAGGCCGCCGGCGGCCTCGTCGCGCTCGAACAGCGTCACGCGGTGGCCCTCGCGGCGCAGCTGCTGCGCGGCGGCCATGCCGGCGGGGCCGGAGCCGATGACGGCGACGGCGAAGCCGGTCTCGGCCAACGGGGGCTGGGGCTTGACCCAGCCCTCGTCCCACGCGCGGTCGATGATCGAGTTCTCGATCTGCTTGATCGTGACCGCGTCGCCCTCGCGGATCTCCAGCACGCACGCGGCCTCGCACGGGGCGGGGCACAGGCGGCCGGTGAACTCCGGGAAGTTGTTCGTCGCGTGGAGCTGGCGGATCGCGTCGAACCAGCGGTCCCGGTAGACGAGGTCGTTCCAGTCCGGGATCAGGTTGCCGAGCGGGCAGCCGTTGTGGCAGAACGGGATCCCGCACTCCATGCACCGCGCGCCCTGCTCGCGCAGGACCTCGGTCGGCTGCTCGACCAGGAACTCCTGGTAGTCCTGCACCCGCTCCTTGGGATCGCGGTACGCGAAGTTGCGCCGCTCGATCTTCAGGAAGCCTCCGAGCTCACCCACGGCCTTACTCTCCTTCGCCTTCGCGGACCGAGGGGACGCCCACGGCGTCGACCGTGCTGTCCGCCTCGTCGTCCACGTCGTAGGTCTGCGCGTCCTCCTGGGCGCCGAGCTCCTCGAGCACCCGCTTGTAGTCCGCCGGGAAGACCTTCACGAACTTGGCCTTCAGCGTCTCCCACTCGTCGAGCACCCGCTGCGCGACCGGCGAGCCGGTGCGCTCCAGGTGCTCGGACACCAGCGCGTGGACCTCGATCGCGTCCGCCTCGCTGAGCGGCTCCAGGTCCGGCCGAGACGCCGGGTTGACCCGCGACGGGAAGGACCCGTCCTCGTCCAGCACGAACGCCAGGCCGCCCGACATGCCGGCCGCGAAGTTGCGCCCGGTCTTGCCGAGGATCACCGCGCGGCCGCCGGTCATGTACTCGCAGCCGTGGTCGCCCACGCCCTCGACGACGGCGCTGGCGCCCGAGTTGCGGACGCAGAACCGCTCGCCCGCGAGCCCGCGGAAGAACGCCTTGCCGCTCGTCGCGCCGTAGAGGAGCACGTTGCCGACGGCGACGTTCTCCTCCGACTTGTACGTGGCGCCCTCCGGCGGGCGCACGACCAGCGTGCCGCCCGACAGGCCCTTGCCCGCGTAGTCGTTGGCGTCGCCGTGCAGCACGAACGTCACGCCGTGCGCGAGCCACGCGCCGAACGACTGGCCGGCGGTGCCCTTGAAGTCGACCGTCACGCAGTCGTCCTCGAGGCCGTTCGGGCCGTGCTTCTTGGCGATGGAGTGCGAGAGGATGCCGCCGACCGTGCGGTCGACGTTGCGGATCGTCGCGTCGATCTTCACCGGCTCGCCGCGCTCGATGGCCGCCTCGGCCGCCGAGACGAGCTTCCAGTCCGGGTGCTCGTCGAGGTTGCCGGGCGGGAGCGACACGCGGTGGCGCGGCTCACCCTCGGCCAGCTCGGGGAACGCGAGGAGGTTCGACAGGTCGATCCCGCGCTCGCGGTACCGGTCGACCGCCTCGTCGGCCTCGAGCAGGTCCGAGCGGCCGATCATCTCGTTCATCGTGCGGATGCCGAGCGAGGCCATGATCCCCCGCAGCTCCTCCGCGACGAAGAAGAAGAAGTTGACGACGTGCTCGGGCTGGCCCTTGAACCGCTCGACCAGCACCGGGTCCTGCGTCGCGATGCCCACCGGGCAGGTGTTCAGGTGGCAGGCGCGCATCATGATGCAGCCCGTCGCGATCAGCGGGGCGGTCGAGAAGCCGTACTCGTCGGCGCCCAGCATCGCGGCGATCGCGACGTCGCGGCCGGTCTTGAGCTGGCCGTCGGTCTGGACCCAGATGCGGGAGCGCAGGTCGTTGCGCAGCAGCGTCTGCTGCGTCTCGGCCAGGCCGATCTCCCACGGCACGCCCGCGGAGACGATCGAGCTCAAAGGCGACGCGCCCGTACCGCCGTCGTGGCCGGCGATCAGCACGTGGTCGGCGTTCGCCTTCGCCACGCCCGCGGCGACCGTGCCGACGCCGACCTCGGCCACGAGCTTCACCGAGACCGACGCGCCCGGGTTCGCGCAGCGCAGGTCGTAGATGAGCTGCTTGAGGTCCTCGATCGAGTAGATGTCGTGGTGCGGCGGCGGCGAGATCAGGCCGACGCCGGGCGTCGAGTGCCGGATCGAGCCGATGTACTGGTCGACCTTGTGGCCGGGCAGCTGGCCGCCCTCGCCGGGCTTCGCGCCCTGCGCCATCTTGATCTGGATCTGATCGGCGTTCGTGAGGTAGTCGATCGTGACGCCGAAGCGGCCCGACGCGACCTGCTTGATCGCCGAGCGGCGGTCGTCGGCGAAGCGCCGCCGGTCCTCGCCGCCCTCGCCCGTGTTCGAGCGCCCGCCGAGGCGGTTCATCGCCTTCGCGAGCGTCTCGTGCGCGGGCGTGGAGATCGAGCCGAGCGACATCGCGCCGGTGGCGAACCGCTTGACGATCTCCTGCGCCGGCTCGACCTCGTCCAGCGGGACGGGCGCGCCGAGCGGCTTGAACTTCATGAGCCCGCGGAGCGTCGCGCGGCGGTTGGCGTCCTCGTTGGCCAAGCGCGCGTACTCGTCGTACTTGGCCTGGGCGGAGCCGTCCGTCGCCCGCACCGCGTGCTGCAGCGACGACACCGTCTCCGGGTTCCACATGTGGTGCTCGCCGTCGCGGCGCCACGCGTAGACGCCGCCGACGGGCAGGAGCTGCTCGTGCGCGGCCGGGTAGGCGCGCGCGTGGCGGTCGAGCGTCTCCTGGCCGAGCACCTCGATGCCGATGCCGCCGATGCGCGACGCCGTGCCGGTGAAGTGCTTGTCGATCAGGTCCTTGTCCAGGCCGACCGCCTCGAAGATCTGCGCCCCGCAGTAGGACTGGATCGTCGAGATGCCCATCTTGGAGATGGTCTTCAGCAGGCCCTTGCCGATCGCCTTGACGACGTTCTTCTGCGCGACCTCGACGTCCTCGACGTTCGGCACGCGGCCCTGGACGACGAGCTCGTCGACCGTGTCGAAGAGCAGGTACGGGTTGATCGCCGAGGCGCCGTAGCCGATCAGCGTCGCGAAGTGGTGGACCTCGCGCGGCTCGCCGGACTCCAGCACCAGGCCCGCGCGCAGGCGGATGCCCGCGCGGACGAGGTGGTGGTGGACGGCGGCGACGGCCAGCAGCGACGGGAGCGCCGCGCGGTCCTTGCGGACGCGCCGGTCGGAGAGGACGAGGATGTTCGCCCCGCCCGCGATCGCGTCGTACGCGCGGTCGCAGATCTCGGCGACGCGGCGGGCCATGCCCTCCCAGCCGTCCTCGATCGGCCAGGTGATGTCGATGGTCTCCGCGCGGAAGACGTCGTGGGAGACGTTGCGGAGGGTCTCGAGCTCCTGGTTGCGGAGGATCGGCTGGTCCATGACCAGCTGGTGCGCGTGCTCGGGCGACTCCTCGAGCAGGTTGAGCTCCGCCCCGACGCCCGTGCCGAGCGACATGACGATCTCCTCGCGGATCGGGTCGATCGGCGGGTTCGTCACCTGGGCGAACAGCTGCTTGAAGTAGCTGAAGAGCGGCGGCTGCTTGTCCGACATCACCGCGAGGGCGTTGTCGTTGCCCATCGAGCCGATCGGCTCCGCCCCGCTCGCGGCCATCGGCGCGATGAGGACCCGCAGGTCCTCCTGCGTGTACCCGAAGGAGAGCTGGCGGACGGGCGTCGGCTCGACGCCCGTGAGCGTCACGTGCGCGGCCGGCAGGTCGGAGAAGTGGACCGTGTTCTCGCGGAACCACTCGCCGTACGGCTGCTGGGTGGAGACCTGCTCCTTGACGACCTCGTCCGGGACGATCCGCCCCTCCTCGAGGTCGACGAGGAAGAGCTTGCCCGGCTGCAGGCGGCCCAGGCGCTCGATCTGGTCGGCGGGGACGCCGAGCAGGCCGGCCTCCGAGCCGAGGATCACGTGGCCGTCCTTCGTCTGGCACCAGCGGCCCGGCCGGAGGCCGTTGCGGTCCAGCGTGGCGCCGATGACGCGGCCGTCGGTGAAGCACACCGCGGCCGGGCCGTCCCACGGCTCCATCAGGCAGGAGTGGAAGGCGTAGAAGCCCTTGAGATGATCGGGCAGGTCGTCGCGGTCCGCGTACGCCTCCGGGATCATCATCATCACCGCGTGCGGGAGCGAGCGGCCCGCGAGCATGAGCAGCTCGAGGACGTTGTCGAACGTCGCGGAGTCCGACGAGCCGGGGCGGATGATCGGGCTGATCTTCGCCAGGTCGCGGCCGAACAGCTCGGACTGCAGCTGCGACTCGCGCGCCTTCATCCAGTTCGCGTTGCCCATCAGCGTGTTGATCTCGCCGTTGTGGGCGATCACGCGGTACGGGTGGGCGAGCTCCCAGCTCGGGAAGGTGTTCGTGCTGAACCGCGAGTGGACGAGCGCGATCGCGCTCTTCATCGACTCGTGGCGCAGGTCGGGGAAGAAGCCGCCGACCTGGTGCGAGATCAGCATGCCCTTCCAGACGACCGTGCGGCTGGAGAAGGAGGCGGCGTAGAAGTCGGGGCCGGCGGCCAGCTCGACGATCCGGCGGATCACGTAGAGCTTGCGCTCGAACGCGTCGGGATCGTCCTCCCAGCCCGGGCCCGCGCCGACGAAGACCTGCCGCATCACGGGGCGCGTGCGGTCGGCGGTCTCGCCCACGTGGGCGGTGTCCACCGGCACGTCGCGCCACCCGAGGAAGCGCTGGCCCTCGACGCGGATGTTGAGCTCGACGAGCTGCTCGATCTTCTTGCGGCGGGCCTCGTCCTGCGGGAGGAAGCACGCGCCGACGCCGTACTGGCCGACGGGCGGCAGCTCGAAGTCGACGGCCTGGCGGAAGAACTCGTCGGGGATCTGGAGGAGGATCCCTGCGCCGTCGCCCGTGGTGGGGTCGGCACCGGCAGCGCCACGGTGCTCGAGGTTCTCGAGAGCGCGGATGCCCTTCTCGACGACCTCGTGCGTGGGCGTGTTGTCGAGACGCGCGACGAACGCCACACCACAGGCGTCGTGCTCGTATCGGGGGTCGTAGAGGCCCGCGGCCTTCGGCTGAGTTTGCGACATCTGGAAGTGCTCCGGAGACGGCGTGGGCACCGTGAGGCGGAATGGCGATGGTAGAGCATCGCCACGTCGTCCAGGAAGAGCAGGGGCCGATGTCCGTCCCGGACAACCGGCGCGGCGGGATAGGTCAGACGAGTTGACCCAGGCGCTCTCCTACGCCCCTCTTCGCTACCCAGCCCCAACGCGCGGCAGACCGAAAGGGTGCGCGGTTGGCGTGACCACTATGCTCCCGGCCGGTCTCGGCCAAGGACGAATGGGACGTCACCGGCGAGGGCAAGGCATGACGCACGAAGGGTCCACCCCACCACAGGAGGCACGTGCCTCAGATTCGCCGGACGTGATGGCTCCCGATCTCGTCCTCACCCTCCCTGCCCGAGCCGAGAACGTCGCCGTGGTCCGCCATGCCTTTGGCGGTCTGGGCGACGCGCTGGACGTCGACGACCAGGTCCTGGCCGACGTCAAGCTCGCCGTGACCGAGGCGTGCACCAACGTCGTGGTCCACGCGTACCCCGGCGGCGAGGGCCCCATGGAGATCGCCGCGTCCGTGCGCGACGAGCGGCTGTCCATCGTGGTCCGCGACGACGGTCGCGGCATGCTCCCCCGTCCCAACAGCCCCGGCCTCGGCCTCGGGCTGCCCCTGATCGCGACCCTCGCCGAGAGCCTGGAGCTGGGCCGCGGCGAGGACGACCGCACCGAGGTGCGCATGACCTTCCGCCTGCTGCCGGGGAGCGAGGCCGCGTGAGCGCCGTCCCCTCCGCCCGCAACGAGGCCACCATGCTCGTCCGCAACGGCCCGCTCCTCGGGCCGGTGCTCTCCCGCGTCATCGGGATGCTCGCCGCCCGCGCGCAGTGCCCGATCGACCGCCTGGACGACGCCCTGCTCGTCGCCGACACCGTCGCGGCGCACTCGCCCGACCACGCGGTCGACGGCACCGTGCGCGTCGGCCTGGCGGCCGGCGACGGCGTGCTGGAGCTGACGATCGGCCGGCTGGAGTCCGGCGGCGCGGAGGCGCTGCTCAGCGACGCCGAGCTGCCGGGCGTCGGCAACGTGCTGCGCCGCGTGGCCGACCAGGTCGACGTGCGCACGGACGACGCGGACGGCGAGTCGCTGTACGTGCGCCTGGGCTTCGGGGCCTGACCCGCGTTGCACCTGGACGGCATCGTCGAGCTGACGCTCGAGGTGCGCGACCTCGAGGCGCTCGAGACGTTCTATTCCGACGTCTTCGAGATGCGCGTGCTCAAGCGCGACGACGACCGTGTGTGGCTGGAGGCCGGGCCGCGCGCACGGCTGGGCCTCTGGCTCCCCGGCGAGAAGGAGTTCGGGGACCAGGGCGGGCGGCACGTGCATTACGCGTTCAGCGCTGCGCCTGGCTCGCTGGACGCTCTGGTGGACCGGATTCGTGGCCGCGGCATCCCACTGCGCGGCCCGGAGGAGCACCCCGGCGGGGACCGCTCCATCTACCTCGAGGACCCCGAGGGGAACGTCGTCGAGGTGTGGGACTTCTTCGAGCGCGGCGAGGGCGCTGCGAAGGGGACGGATGCCCTCGCGAAGGAGTCTGATTGAATCGTCGTCATGCCAGCTGAGTTCGCACTGTCCGAGGAGTCTCTGGGCGAGGGGCGTCACATCGTCGCCGTGCGCGGTGAGATCGACCTCTTCACCGCTCCGGAGCTCAAGAAGACGCTCGCGGACGCCATCGAGAACGGCGCCTCCCGCGTCGTCGTCGACCTGTCCGAGACGACCTTCCTCGACTCCACGGCCCTCGGCGTGCTCATCGGCGCTGTCAAGCGCCTGCGCTCGCGCGATGGCCAGCTCGTGATCGTGAACACCGACGCGAACATCGCGAAGACGTTCGAGATCACCGGCCTGGATCAGATCTTCACGATCCTGGGCACCCGCGAGGACGCGGTCAGCGCCCTCGACGGCGCCGCGTCCTGAGCCTGAGTCCGCTCAAGGAGCGGGTCCGCTCCTCGTTCATGCGCGCAGGCCGCGCGCGGACGATCCCGGTCGGGATCGCCGCCGGCCTGCGCCTCGAGGTCGACCCCGCCGCGCCCGTCCACGTCTACCTCGGCACGGCCGAGGTGGAGATCGCCTCTGCCATCCGGCGGCTGGCGCGGCCCGGTGTGCGCGCCTTCGACGTCGGCGGCCACAACGCGTACTACGCGATGGTGCTCGCCCGGCTGACCGGCGAGCCGGTGGTGTCGTTCGAGTTCGATCCCGAGGGGATCGCGCGGATGTCGCGCAACCTGGCCCTGAACCCCGCGCTCGCCTCGCAGGTGACCGTCCAGCAGGCGTACCTCGCCGACCGCGACGACGACGCGGCGGGCGCCTACCGGCTCGACACGCTCGTCACGGATCAGGGGTTCGCGTGGCCGGGGTTCCTCAAGATCGACGTGGAGGGCGCCGAGGGCGCGGTGTTGCGGGGCGCTCCCGAGGTCCTGTCCCGCAAGCCGTCGCTGGTCATCGAGACCCACGGCGCCCACGCCGAGGACGAGTGCGCTGACGTCCTCCTCCCCCTCGGCTACCGCCTCTCGGTCGTCACGCAGCGCTCGCGCTTCCGCGAGCACCGGGCCGCGGACAACCGCTGGCTCGTCTGCGAGCCGACCTAGCCCGCTACTCATGAGTGTCACAGGATCGGGGCCTCGCGGCTCTTCTCCTGTGACATGGCCGCGCCGCAGATGGTCCGCGTCGACTCGTCCAGCTTCGTCCTCGAGCCCGGCTTCCCGGCCCGGAGGCTCTGAACCGGCAGCGTTCGCGGGCGGGTTCCGTACGGTGCGGGGAGGGAGTCGTCGATCGAGGAGCTTCGCCATGCGCCGTTCGCGCGTCGTAGCCGTTGCCGTGACCACCGCCGTGACCGCTGTCGGAGGGGGTGCCGGGGTGGCGGAGGCCGGAGGGAAGGGCCGTGGAGGTGACCGGCCCGGGGCGCCGTCGCAGGTGGCCGCGTGGCCGGCGGTGCTGCCGTTGCCGAACGGGTGGAACCCGGAGGGGATCGCGAGCGGGCCGCGCGGGGAGCTGTACGTCGGCTCGATCAACACCGGGCGGGTGCTCGTGCTCGACCCGCGGACGGGGGCGACGCGGGAGGTCGTGCCGCAGCGGCCCGGGCGCGCCGCGATCGGGCTGAAGTACGCGGCCGGGAAGCTCTTCGTCGCCGGCGGCCCGACCGGGCGCGCCTTCGTCTACGACGCGCGCACCGGCGCGGACATCGCGGACATCCCCCTCGCCGTGGACGGGCAGCCGACGTTCGTCAACGACGTGACGGTCACGAAGGGCGCCGCGTACTTCACCGACTCGCAGCGCCGGCAGCTCTACCGCCTGCCGCTCGGCAAGGACGGCACCCCGGCCGCCGCCGCCCAGCCGCTGCCGATCACCGGCGACTTCGCGATCGACGCCTCGACCGAGACGCTGGAGGCGAACGGGATCGCGGCGACGGACGGCGGCCGCACGCTGCTCGTCGTCCAGACGCGCACCGCGAAGCTCTTCGCGATCGACGCGGCGACCGGCGCCTCGCGCGAGATCCCGCTGACCGGTGGCGACCTGCAGCGGGGCGACGGGCTGCTGCTCTTCGGCCGCACGCTGTACGCGGTGAAGAACCAGCTCAACCAGGTCGTCGAGATCCAGCTCGCCCGCGACCTGTCGGGCGGCGCGATCACGCGCGCGCTGACGCAGCCGACGTTCGCCGTGCCGACGACGATCGCGGCGACCGGCAAGGGCCTGTACGCGGTCAACGCCCGGTTCGGCACGCCGGTGACGCCCGAGACGACGTACACCGTCGTGCGGGTCGACGGCGTGCGGGTGAGCGGCGGCAAGGGCCACGGCCACGGCAGCGGCCACGGCCAAGGCGACAAGGGCCGGGGCCACCGCGGCCACGGCGGCCGCTGACCGCGCCACCGGCACGAGGCGCGTGAGGCCGCGCCGGTCCGCGGGAAGGCTCTTTCCCATGGACCGGCGCGGCATCGTCCCGGCTGGCGTCGCCGCGATCGCGGTCACCTTCGGCCTCGCCCGCTACGCGTACGGGCTCTTCGTGCCGGACCTGCGGGAGGAGTTCGACCTCGGCACCGGCGCGCTCGGGGCGATCGCGACCGGCTCCTACGCCCTCTACCTCGCCGCGACCGCCGCGGTCTCCGTCCTCGCCGCCCGCACCGGCCCGCGCGCGCCGATCCTCCTCGGCTGCGCGTGCGCGGCGGTCGGGATGGCCGTCGTCGGGCTCGCGAACGGGCCGGCGGCGCTGGCGGTCGGCGTGCTCGTCGC
>DATMVO010000326.1:0-9938 GCA_035563115.1 Solirubrobacteraceae bacterium | reverse complement strand
ACCACATCACGCCCCACGCGAACGGCGCGACCGTCAGCCGCAGCGTCTCGCGCGTGCGCAGCTGCGCGGTGAGCGCGATCCAGCCGATCGACCAGACCGCGACGACGCCGAGGACGAACGCCGTGGTCGCCGTGCTGCCGTCCGGCGTGCCGTCGATCCCCCAGTGCGTCGCGATCCGCGCGGGCAGCTCGCCACGGACGAGCGCGGCGGGGAGGAGGAAGGCCGTCAGCGCGGCCAGCGGGCCGAGGGCGAGGAGCGTCAGCCGCTTCACAGCGCCATCCCGGTGTTCGGCTTCGCGAGGTCGTGGCGCATGGTGCTCTCGAGCCACTATGACAACCGGTTGCCGCGGTTCCCGCCGCTTGGAGGGTTGGCTGAGTCCGTCCGGCGGGTGGTCTGGGGACGGGGCGTCCGCTGCACAGCGGGCAGCGAGGGGGAGGGTGCGGTTCGTCGCCGCCAGAACTTCCCACTCGTCGGGCGCGGCGGCGCGAGATGGACGTTGTGCGCCCCATGGCCGCAGAACTTCCCAGTCGTCGTTCCGGGGCTGACGAGATGGAAGTTGTGGGTGCCGGGGAGGCGTCCGTCCTGGGCCGCGGCGCGCCGAAGCGGCGCAGGTGCCGCCGGAGCGATCCGTAGGATTTCGGCACAGATGTACCGATTCGCCGACCTGACCGGCCAGACGGCCCTCGTGACCGGCGCCGGGAGCCCGGACGGGATCGGCTTCGCGACCGCCCGCGCACTCGCGCGGCAGGGCGCGCAGGTGATCCTCACCGCGACGACCGAGCGGATCCACGAGCGGGCGGAGGAGCTCGGGGACGCGGCGACCGCCCACATCGCCGACCTCATCGACCCGCGCGCCGCCGACGACCTCGTCCTCGCGACGCTCCACTCCACCGGCCGGCTGGACATCCTCGTCAACAACGCCGGCATGGCGCAGCAGGGCGTCGACACCGACGGCGTCCCGTTCACCGAGTATGCGCCCGAGCGGTGGGCGCACGCGATCGACCGCAACCTCACCACGGCGGTCAACGTCACGCGGGCCGCGCTCCCGCACATGCTCGAGAAGGGCTACGGGCGCGTGATCAACGTCAGCTCGGTCACCGGCCCGATCGTCTCCATGCCCGGTGACGCCGCCTACTCCGCCGCCAAGGCCGCGCTCGACGGGCTCACGCGAGCCCTCGCGCTGGAGGCCGGCCCGCGCGGCATCACGGTGAACAGCGTCGCGCCCGGCTGGATCGACACCGCCAGCGCGACCGAGCGCGAGCGGCGCGCCGGTGAGGCCACGCCCGTCGGGCGGCCCGGCACCCCCGACGAGGTCGCCGCCGCCATCGTCTTCCTCGCCGCGCCGGAGAGCACGTACGTCACAGGGCACGTGCTCGTCGTCGACGGCGGCAACACGATCCAGGAGGAGAAGCGTGGCTGAGCCCCTCGACCGCGCCCGCATCACCGAGCTGCTCACGCGCGAGCGCGAGCGCTTCGACCGCACGCACGCCACGTCGCGCGAGCTGCACGAGCAGGCGCACCGGTCGCTGCTCAACGGCGTCCCGATGACGTGGATGGCCAAGTGGCCCGGCGGCCACCCGGTGTATGCGACGAGCGCGCACGGCGCGACGATCACCGACGTCGACGGCAACGCCTACATCGACTTCGCGCTCGGCGACACCGGCGCGATGGCCGGCCACTCGCCGCGGGCGATGGTCGACGCGGCGACGAAGCAGCTACGCGACGACGGCGGCGCGACGATCATGCTGCCGACGGTCGACGCGGCGGCGGTGGGGGACGAGCTGGCGCACCGGTTCGGCCTGCCGCTCTGGTCCTTCTCCCTCAGCGCGACCGACGCGAACCGCTGGGCGCTCCGCCTCACCCGCGCGATCACCGGCCGCCGCTACGTCGCGGTCTTCAGCCACAGCTACCACGGCACGGTCGACGAGTCGTTCGTCACCACCGACGAGCACGGCAACGCGCGCACGCGCCGGGGGAACGTCGGCCCGGCCGTCGACCCGACGACGACCACGCGCGTCTGCGAGTTCAACGACCTGGACGCGCTGGAGCGCATCCTCGCCGACGGCCAGGTCGCCGCGCTGCTCATGGAGCCGGCGATGACGAACATCGGCATCGTCCTCCCCGAGCCCGGCTACCTGGAGGCCGTGCGCGAGCTGTGCACGCGCACCGGGACGCTGCTCATCAACGACGAGACCCACACGCTGTCCGCCGGCCCGGGCGGCTGTACGGCCGCCTGGGGCCTGACGCCCGACCTCGTCACGATCGGCAAGTCGATCGCCGGCGGCGTGCCGATCGGCGCGTACGGGATCAGCGCCGACGTGGCGCGGCGGATCGAGGAGCTGCGGGAGGCCGACCTCGTCGACGTCGGCGGCGTCGGCGGCACCCTCGCCGGCAACCCGCTCTCGGTCGCGGCTGCCCGGGCGACGCTCGAGCACGTCCTCACCGACGACGCGTTCGCGCAGATGATCGCGCTCTGCGACCGCTTCACCGCCGAGATCGACGGCGTCATCGCCAAGCACGGCCTGCCGTGGTGCATCGTCCAGCTCGGCGCCCGCGCGGAGCTGATGTTCACCGCCGAGAAGCCGCGCACGGGCAACGTCGCGGCGCTCGCGCACGACGACGACGTGGAGGAGCTGCTCCACCTCTACCTGCTCAACCGCGGCGTGATCATCACGCCGTTCCACAACATGTCGCTGATGTCGCCGGCGACGACCGCCGACGACGTCGCGGTTCACGTCAGGGCGTTCGCGGAGCTGGCGGTGGAGCTCTCCGGCGCGGCGAGCCCGAACGCCTCGGCGATCAGCTCGTAGGAGCGCCGGCGGGCCTGGTGCGAGTGGGTGATCGTCACGACGATTGCCTCGCCCGCGCCGTACTCCGCCGCGACCTCCTCGATCCCGGCGCGCACCGTGTCCGGCGTGCCGACGATGGCCCGCCGGCCGTGGGCGGCGGTCGCGTCGCGCGGCTCGCCCTGCTCCTCCAGGAACCGCAGCGCCTTCTCCGGCGGCGGCACCTCGATCAGCCGCCCCTGGCGCAGGAGGGTGAACGTCATGCGGGAGGACGCGGCGAGCCGGATCGCCTCCTCCTCCGTCTCCGCCGCGACCGCCCACACGGCGACGGCGGTGGTGGGGGAGAAGAGCCGCTCGGAGTCGATGAACCGCGACTGGTAGTCCCGCGCGATTCCGGCGCCTTTCGGGTTGATGAAGTCCGCGAACGCGTAGGGCAGACCGAGCTCCGCCGCCCACAGCGCCGAATGCGGCGACGAGCCGAGCAGCCACGGCTCCGGCTTCTCCGGCCGGCCGGGGAGGTCGCGGCCGTAGCGGCGGAACGGGTGGTCGGGCGGGAGGCGGTCGTCGATGTGGCCGAGCAGCTCGGTCAGCTGCTCGATGAAGTCGTCGGGCGCGTGCTGGCGGCGGTCGCGCTGGAGCGCGAACGTCGTCATCGGGTCGGTGCCGCTCGCCCGGCCGAGGCCGAGGTCGATCCGCTCGGGGAAGAGCCCGGCGAGGACGCTGAACGCCTCCGCGACCTTCAGCGGCGAGTAGTGCGGGAGCATCACGCCGCCGCTGCCGACCCGGATCCGCTCCGTCGCGGCCGCGATCGGCCCGATCAGCACCTCCGGCGCCGGGCCTGCCAGCGACGGGCCGCCGTGGTGCTCGGCGACCCAGTAGCGGTGGAAGCCGAGGCGGTCGGCCAGCTGCGCGAGGTCGATCGTGTTGCGGAGCGCCTGCGAGCCGGTCGAGCCCTCCGCGATCGGCGACTGGTCCAAGACGCTCAGGCGGAGGTTCGTCATACGTCGAACTTAGCGCGTGCCGCGCGGCGGGCCCGGAGGCCCGCCGCGGTTGGGTGGGCTACGCAACCAGGTGGAAGAGCGCGGCGTCGTCGCTGAGCGACTTGCGGAGCTTCTTCTTCGTCTGCCCGTGGATCTGGCAGATGCGCGACTCGGACACGCCCATGATGTCGCCGATCTCGCTCAGCGTCAGGTTCTTGACGTAGAGCAGGACGGCGATCTCGCGCTCGCGCTGGGGGAGCTCGGCGAACGCGTCGCGGAACCGCTCCTTCGCCGCCGTCTGGCCGGCCGCGTGCTCGGGATCGAGCGACTGGTCGGTCGAGGCGAGGGTGTCCATCCGCTCGACGTCGGTCTCGTCGTCGGAGAGGACGACCGCGTTGAGCGACGTGACGTCCGAGCGCGCGATCTCGTCGCGGCGGCGCTGAAGCTCGCGCAGGTCGATGCCGAGCGCGTCGGCCAGCTCGACCTTGTCGGGCCGGCGCCCGTGGACGCCGTTGAAGTCCTCGACGGCCTTCTCGATGTCGCGCTCCCAGCGGCGGACCGAGCGCGGCGCCCAGTCCTGGCGGCGCATCTCGTCGAGCACGGCGCCGTGGATGCGCGTCCACGCGTACTGCTCGAGCGTCGCGCCCTTCTCCGGGTCGTACCGGTCGATCGACTGGATCATCGCCTCGAGGCCGACGGAGATGAAGTCCTCCGCCTCGACCCGCGCGGGCATCTCGCGGATCTTGCGGTAGACGATGAACTTCACGAGCGGGGCGAGGGTGAGGACCAGGCGATCGCGCAGGCGCTTGTCGCCGGATGCCTTGTACTGCCGCCAGAGGGCATGGAGCTCCTCCGTGCGGGCCTTGCGTGCGGTCTGCGTCCGGGCTGCCACGAACGACCGATTACCCGGCGACCAGAGTGCTGACACGATGTCGTGACATGCCCGGCAAGTTAGGGTGCGGCGGATGAGCATGCGCCGCCTCGTCGCCGTCGTCACCGGAGCCTCGAGCGGGATCGGTGAAGCCACCGCCCGCCGGCTCGCGAAGGAGCCCGGTTGCAGGCTCGTCCTGGTCGCGCGGCGCGAGGACCGGCTCCGGTCGCTGGCCGCCGAGCTGGGCGAGCGCGCCACGTACGTCCCCGTCGACCTCACCGAAGATGGCGCGGGAGAGCGTGTGTTGGCGCACCTGCAGGAGCACCACTCGGGTGAGCTGCATCTGCTCGTCAACAACGCGGGCGCGTCGTGGCGCGGGACGTTCGCGGACGGGGGTGCGGAGCGGGTCGCGCGGCACATGGCGCTGAACTTCGACGCGGTGGTGAAGCTGACGGAGACGCTGCTGCCAGCGCTGCGCGCCTCCGCTCCTTCGTCGATCGTGAACGTGTCGAGCGTGGCCGGCCGGATCGCGCGCGGGGGCGCGGGCGGCTACTCCGCCTCGAAGTTCGCGGTGGCGGGGTGGACGGACGCGCTGCACCTGGAGGAGCGGCCGCACGGCGTGCACGTCGGGCTCGTGCTCCCCGGCTTCATCGCGACCGAGGGCTTCCCGGCGGAGGAGCTGAAGGCCAAGGCGCTGACGCGCTGGCTCGTCTCGAAGCCCGAGGCGGTCGCGGAGGCGATCGTGGAGGCGTCCTTGGGCGGGAAGGCGGAGCGGTACGTCCCGCGCGGCTACGCCGCGTTCGCCGTCGCTCGGATCGTGGCGCCGTCGCTGGTCCGCCGCCTCGCGGGTGGGTCCGTGGGCGCGGCGACGTTGACGTCCACGGGCGCGGACGCGGCGGACAAGGCCGCGTCGTCCAACGGCAGCTCGCCGCACGACCGCACGTCGGTCTAGCCGTCTCGTCTACGCCGCGCGGCGGAAGCGGCGCGCACGGGGTGCGACCAGCTCGTGCCACGCGGTGTCGTCGAGCCGCGCGGGCTGGGTGCTCGCGAGCCAGCGGTTGAGGACTTGAGCCAGGCCGTCCGGGTCCTCCAGGTGGGGGAAATGGGCGGCCTTGGGGAGCGTCTCGAAGGTGGAGTGCGGGACGGCCTCGTGCGCGGCGCGCCCGTGCGCGAGCGGGATCGTGTTGTCGCGCTCGCCCCAGGCGATGAGCGTCGGGATGTCCTGGAGCAGGTAGAGGCGGTCGGTCGCGCTGACGCGCTGGCCGCGGACGTCGATGACGCTGCGCAGCGTCTGGAGGAACGCCTTGCGGGAGCCCGGCTGGGAGAGCGGGCGGAGCGCGCGGCCGACCTGCCGCGTCTGCGGTCCGAGCCGGTGGAGGAGCGCGACGAGGTGGCGGTGCGCGGCGATGGAGAGCGCGAAGTCGATGCCCGGGAGCGCCATCGTCCGGAGCAGCGGGCTGACCTCCTTGCCCAGGCCGCCGGAGCTGATGAGCGCGAGCCGGTCGACGCGGTGGGGCGCCTGCCAGAAGAACTGCATCGCGACGCCGCCGCCGAGGGAGTGGCCGACGATGGTGGCGCGGTCGACGCCGATCGCGGAGAGGAGGTCGCGGATCGAGGCGGCGTGCGCGCCGAGCGAGTAGTCGCCGCGGGGCGTGGCGGAGTCGCCGTGGCCGAGCAGATCGGGCGCGATCACCGTGTACCGGTCGGCGAGCTGGAGGGCGACGCGCTCCCAGTGCCGGGACGAGTTGAGCATGCCGTGGATGAGGACCACGGGCGGTCCGCTGCCGGCGATCCGGTAGATCGCGCGGTGGCCGTGGAGGTCGATCTGCCACTCGTCGAACTCGTGCACGCGGTCGAACCTATCGCCTGCGGCAAGTACCGTCACGGGCCTCATGGATCTGGGTTTGCAGGGATCGCGCGCGCTGGTGACCGGCGCCTCGCGCGGGCTGGGGCGCGCCATCGCGGCGCGGCTGGTGGAAGAGGGCGCGTCCGTCGCGATCTGCGCGCGGGACGAGGCCGCGGTCGCAGCCACCGCCGCGGAGATCGGCGCGACGTTCGCGGCGCCGTGTGACGTGACGGACTCCGACGCGCTCACCTCCTTCGTCCGCGATGCCGCGGGCGCGTTGGGCGGGCTCGACCTCGTCGTGGCGAACGCCGGCGGCGCGGGCGGGGGACCGCGGCTGGAGCAGACGGAGGCGGCCGACTGGGACGACGCCTACACGCTCAACGTGACCCACTCCACGACGGTGACGCGCGCGGCGCTCCCGCACCTGCGCGAGAGCGACCACGCGTCGGTCGTTTTCGTCTCGTCGATCTCGGGGTTCCGGCCGCAGCCCAAGTCGCAGTACGCGGCGGCGAAGGCGGCGCTGATCCACCTCGCCGCGTCGCTGGCGCGCGAGCTGGGGCCTGAGGGCGTGCGCGTCAACGCGCTGTCGCCGGGGTCGATCCTCTTCCCCGGCGGGTCGTGGGACCGTCGCTCGCGCGAGGTCGCGGACGAGTTCAACGCGTTCGTCGAGGCCGAGTTCCCGTTCGGCCGGCTGGGGCACGCGGACGAGGTCGCGGACGCCGCCGCGTACCTCCTCTCCCGCCGGGCGTCGTGGATCAGCGGGACGAACCTCGTCGTCGACGGCGCGCAGAACCAGCCGTCGATGGGCGGCTTCTAGCGGCGCGTTCCCGTTTGCGTGCGAGCGGCGGGTGGGTACCCGTCGCTGCATGCCGGACCGGACCCAGATCCTCGCGCTCATCGACGGCGCGGTGACCGACACGACCGCCGACCGCACGATGCTGATGACGCTCAGCGCGCGCTGCTGGCCCGGCCGCGACGACCGCACCGTCCCGGCCGGCCGCCACTGGATCCGCGCGTGGGGCCCGCGCCCCATGCAGGCCGTCCCGCACCAGTGCGACGCCGCCGCGCGCTGCGGCGTCTGCAACTGACCTCAGACTCCCCGAGGGACCCGGGCAGGGGTGAGACGCGCGCGAGCGGCGGGAACGGGAGCCCGCCCGCTCCGCGCTACCCGTCGAGCGCCGCGAACACGTCCGCGGCGGTGAACCGGATCGTCGTGCCGGGCGGCTCGAGCACGTCGGCGCCTTCGAACGTCCGCGTCCGCTCGTACTCCCGTCCTTTCGGCCGGTCGTGCACGTGGACCAGCCGCTTCGGGATGTCGACGACCCAGCACTCGCCAATGCCCGCGCTGGCGTAGACCGGCAGCTTGCGCATCGCCTCTCGCCACTTCGTCGCCACGACCTCGATCACCAGCCGCGCCTGGTCGGTGGCGGAGCGGGTCGAGAGCGGCTCGGTCAGCGCGAGGTCGGGCTCGGGCGCCGACTGCACCGGGAGCCTGAGCGGCATCTGCACCTCGAGCTCCGCGATGGCCGGCCCGAGAAGGACCATGAGCCGTCTGATCGTCAGCAAGTGCGCGGGACCCTGCGGACTCATCGCGACCACCTGGCCGTCGAGGAGCTCGACCTTGGCCTCGCTGAGGATCCCGCGCTCGACCAGCGCCCAGTACTCGTCTGCCGAGAGCTCGCTGCCAACGGCCGGTGCGTGCGCCATGTGAGGAACCTTACCCTTTGCGTCGCTGCTGCCATGCGACGTAGAGGGGCGCGGCGCCGGACTTTCGCCCCCCCGCTGTACGCGGCGGACCGGCGCTACTCGTCCAGGCGCGCGAAGACCTCTGCGGCGGTGAACCGGATCTCCGTGCCGGGCGGCTCCAGCACGTCGGCGCCCGCGAACGTCCGCGTGCGGCCGTACTCGCGTCCTTCCGGCCGGTCGTGCACGTGCACCAGCCGCTTCGGGATGTCGACGATCCAGCACTCGCCGACGCTGGCGGCGGCGTAGACGGGCAGCTTGCGCATCGCCTCGCGCCACTGCGTCCACACGACCTCGATGACGAGCCGCGGCTCGTCCACGCCGACGCCACGCGGGCGCGGGCGGGTGAGCGCGAGATCGGGCTCGGGCGCGGACTCGACCGGGAGTTTGAGCGACATCTGCACCTCGAGCTCCGCGAGCGCCGGACCCAGGAGGAGCATAAGCTGCTTGATCGTCAGCTTGTGCTCGTCGCTCTGCGGGCTCATCGCGTAGAGCCGGCCGTCGATGAGCTCGACGGGCGCCTCCGCGAGCTCCCCGCTGTCGACGAGCGCCCAGAAGTCGGCCTGCGACATCCGCGAGCCGGCTGTCGGTGCGTGGGCCATGTGAGGAACCTTACCCTTTGCGTCGCTGGTGCCATGCGACGTAGAGGGCCGCGGCGCGGGACTTTCGCCCCCTCGCCGCGCTCGCGCCGCCGGGCTCGGCGCTACTCGTCCAGGCGCGCGAAGACGTCTGCGGCGGTGAACCGGATCGTCGTGCAGGGCGGCTTCAGCACGTCGCTGCCGGTGAACTTCCGCGTCCGCCCGTACTCGCGCCCGGACGGTCGGTCGTGGACGTGGACGACGCGCTTCGGGATGTCCACGATCCAGCACTCGCCGACGTCGGCGGCGGCGTAGAGCGGGAGCTTGCGCATCGCTTCATGCCACTGCGACCAGACCACCTCGATCACGAGCCGGGCGGTGACGGGGTGCTTGATGCCGCGCCGCTGTGCGAGCGCAAGGTCGGGCTCCGGCACGGAGGTGGGACCGGCGACCAACGGCGCCTGCACATGGAGGCCTCCGGCGAGCGCGAGGAGCTCGGTGAGATGCACGAGCACGTATGCGTGCTCGTCACTCTGCGGCGTCACCGAGACGATCCGGCCGTCGATGAGCTCGACCCGCGCTTCGTCGAGAACGCCGCGCTGCGCGAGCGCCAGGTACTCCGCCGACGAGATCCCCGTGAAGACGACTGCCGGTGCGACTGCCATATGAGGAACCTTACCGATTCAGTGGTGGACGGTGTCATGCGTGCTGTAGGGGTGCGGCGGCGGAAGTTCGCCCCCGTTGACCGGCGCCCGCTCAACTGGTACAACCAGTTGCGATGACTGGTTGGACCAGTGCCGCGGCGGACCGCGGCGAGAGCAAGGTGAGCGAGCGGGTGCACGCGGCGCTGCGGACGCGGATCCTGGATGGGACGTACGCGGAGGGCGAGGCGCTGCCCGGCGAGCGGAAGCTGAGCGAGGAGCTCGGCGCGAGCCGGCATGCGGTGCGGGAGGCGCTGAAGCGGCTGCAGCAGGCGAACCTGATCGCGATCAGCCAGGGCGGGGCGACGCGGGTGAAGGACTGGCGCCGGCACGGCGGGCTCGAGCTGCTGCTCGCCGTCGCGGCGGACGGGGAGGCGCCGCCGGAGCTGCGGGCCGCCCGGGCCGCGATGGAGATGCGCGCCTGCATCGGCGC
>DATMVO010000325.1:0-14703 GCA_035563115.1 Solirubrobacteraceae bacterium | reverse complement strand
GGGGCGGCGCGGGCGCGGGCGCGTAGGCGAACCGCTCCGGCTGCGGCGAGGCGGCCGGGGCGGGCGGGGCGTCGAGAACGGCGGTGTCCATGTGGTGGGAGCTCCTGCGTGAGCGTGCGGTTTGCGCACTGAAGAGCCGCGGAGTGCGCAGAGTTCGCCCCCTCGGCGCGCAGAAATCTCACGTTCGCCCCCATCCCGGGCAAGAGCCCGGACCGATCTCGTACCGGACACACGCCGGTCTCCAGTTTCCCGTAACGCCCCCCCACCGCTCAGTGCAGCGGCTTGCCGCCCGTCGCGCCGATCACCTCGCCGCTGATGTAGCTCGACGCCTCCGTGGCGAGGAAGACGTAGATCGGGGCGAGCTCGCCCGGCTGGCCGGGGCGGCCGAGCGGCGTGTTCGCGCCGAACTCGGCGATCTGATCGCCCGGGAAGCTCATCGCGACGAGCGGCGTCCAGATCGGGCCGGGCGCGACCGCGTTGACGCGGATCCCCTTCTCCCCCAGCTCCTGCGCGAGCCCTTTGGTGAACGTCGAGATCGCGCCCTTGGTCGACGCGTAGTGCAGGAGGTTCGGTGTCGGCTGCGCGGCCTGGATCGAGGTGGTGTTGACGATCGTCGAGCCCGGCTCCATGTGCGGCACCGCGGCCTGGCACAGGTGGAACATCGCGATGATGTTCGTGCGGAACACGAAGTCGATCTCGTCCGGCGGGATGTCGAGGAACGAGCTGTACGCCATCTGGTACGCCGCGTTGTTGACGAGCACGTCGAGCCGGCCGAGATCGCTCACCGTCCGGTCCACGAGCGCGCGGCAGTGCTCGCGCTCGCCGATGTCGCCCGCGACCGTGATGCAGCGCCGCCCCTCCGCCTCGACCAGCCGCCGCGTCTCCGCCGCGTCCTCGTCCTCCTTCCAGTAGGAGACGAGCACGTCGGCGCCCTCGCGCGCGAACGCCAGCGCGACGGCGCGGCCGATGCCGCTGTCGCCGCCGGTGATCAGCGCGACCTTCCCCTCGAGCTTGCCGGTGCCGACGTAGGAGCTCTGCCCGTGGTCGGCGAGCGGCTGCATCTCGGCGTCGGTCCCGGGCGGCTCCTGCTCCTGCTCGGGGAACGGCGGGACGGGTTCCTTCTCGCGCGGATCCTGGGTCATGCCGCCGGGTCTCCCCCGATCGTGCGCGCACCGATCTCGTCGTTGGCCTCGGCGCCCTCCGGCATGACGGCCTTCGCGGGGTCGGGCTTGGAGAGCGGGACGTCGGCGCCGGCCTTGGCGAGGTCGGTCGGCGAGGCGGCGGCGGAGTCCGCGACGTCGGCGCCCGCACCCGCGCCCGTCGGGTCGGTCAGCGCGGTGACGACCGCGTTGTTGAGGCCGACGAGCAGCGGCGGCAGCCACTGGCGCGCGCCCTCCGAGCGCAGGCCGAGGAGCCACGGCGCGGCCAGCATCCCGCCCGCGGACGCGGCGTCGATCGCCAGGTGCGCGCGGAACGGCAGCACCTTGGCGACACCGAGCTCGTACTTCGTCAGCGCCGCGTAGGCGATGTGGCCGGCGCCCGCGGCGCGCAGCAGGCGGCCGGAGCGCGTACCGCCCGTGCCGAGCAGCGACGGGAGGACGAGGAGCTTGGCTCCGACGGCGTAGTCGAGGATCCCGTGGACACGGGAGGAGATGGGCCGAGACGGCATACATGAAGCCGTTCCCACCCCTGGGCGCTACAGAACCCGAAGGCCGGGAGAATCCGCCTCTGGCGGATCCTCCCAACCGAATCCGAGCGCTCTGCGCGAGCGATTCGGCGGTTACTTGGCGGCGGAGTAGCGCTCCGCGACCTTGCTCCAGTTGACGACGTTCCACCACGCCTTGAGGTACTCCGGGCGGCGGTTGTTGTACTTGAGGTAGTACGCGTGCTCCCACACGTCGTTGCCCAGCAGCGGCGTCGCGCCGTCGAGCAGCGGGGAGTCCTGGTTCGGGGTCTTGGTGAGCTCGAGCTCGCCGTTCTTGACGACCAGCCAGGTCCAGCCGGAGCCGAACTGGGCGACGCCGTTGGCCTCGAACTGCTCCTTGAAGGCGTCGAACGAGCCGAACTTCGCGGTGATCGCCTCGGCCAGCTCGCCGGTCGGCTCGCCGCCGCCGTCCGGGCTCATCGACTCCCAGAACAGCGTGTGGTTCGCGTGACCGCCGCCGTTGTTGCGGAAGACGCCCTGCTTGTCGGCCGGCAGCGAGGAGAGGTTCTGCAGGACCTCCTCGACGGGCTTGCCGTCGAACTCGGTCCCTTCGAGCGCGCCGTTGGCCTTGTCGACGTACGCCTGGTGGTGCTTGTCGTGATGGAGCTTCATCGTCGCCTCGTCGATGGTGGGCTCCAGCGCGTCGTACGCGTACGGAAGATCCGGGACGGAGTAGGCCATGTGCGTCCTTTGGGTCGTTGACTGAGCCATGAACTATGCCACTTCAACCGAGGTTGAAGTCAACGCGGTCACATGATGGACTCCGGAGCCATGTCGGAACCGCTCACGATCGGCGAGGTCGCGCAGCGCAGCGGCGTCGCCACGTCCGCGCTGCGCTTCTACGAGGAGCGCGGCCTGATCGAGTCCGAGCGCACCGGCGCGGGCCACCGGCGGTACCCCCGGCCCATCCTGCGGCGGATCGCGTTCATCGTCTTCGCGCAGCGGATCGGGCTGTCGCTGGAGGAGATCCGCTCCGAGCTCGCCAAGCTGCCCGCCCACCGTGCGCCGACGCGGCGCGACTGGGAGCAGCTGTCGTCGACGTGGTCCACGCGGATCGACGAGCGGATCGCCGAGCTGGAGCGGCTGAAGGCCGGGCTGTCGGACTGCATCGGGTGCGGCTGCCTCTCGCTCGACCGGTGCAAGCTCGCCAACCCCGGCGACCGCGCGGCGACGCGGGGCGCCGGCGCGCGCTACTGGATCGGGGATGCGCGCCCGGCCGGGGAGCCTGCCGCGTAGATCGGGGTAGCCCGTTCGCATGGCAGACAGCAGCTCGAAGACCACGACCGATCACGACGAGATCCGCCGCTGGGTGGAGGAGCACGACGGCAAGCCGGCGTCCGTGCGCGGCACCGAGAAGGGCGGCGACGACGCCGGCATCCTGCGCATCGACTTCCCCGGCGGCGCGGGTGAGGACCAGCTCGAGCACCTCTCGTGGGACGACTGGTTCGCGAAGTTCGAGGACTCGGGCCTCGCCTTCCTCTACCAGGAGCAGAAGGCGAGCGGCGAGGACTCGACCTTCTTCAAGCTCGTCAACCGCTGACCCGCGGCCGCGCGCGGGCGCACGACCGCGCCCGCGCGAGACGGCGGAACGCCGGCTAGAGCTGCAGCGGGATCACGCCGTTCGCCCAGAGGTACAGCGTGCCGCCGACCGCCGCGGACGACGGGCACGGGAACCCGCCGGTCATCCTGACGAGCGCGCCGCCCAGCACGAGGTGCGACGTCGCCGAGGTGAACGTGCCCGTGATCTGCCCGCCGAAGGTGCAGGTCTGCGACCCGAACGTCGTGGTCAGCGCTGCGTTGGCGATCGTCGATGCGCCGCCGGCGGCCATGGTCAGCGTCCGCGGGACCGCGAACGTCACGGTCGCCGGGTTGCTGGGGCTGATGACCGAGCACCCGGTCGGCTGGGCGACCGAGACGCTGATCTGCCCGCCGTTCCCCGCCCCGTTGTTCACGGTGACCTGACCGCCCATGGAGACGTTGGTGCACGTGATGAACGAGCCGCCGAGGGTGAAGGCCGGCGACGCCAGGCTGCCGTGGACGGACGCTCCGACCCCCACGTTGAACGCCGCCGCGGGCGACGCCCCGACCGCCAATGCGACGGCCGCCGCCGCGCCCGCCAGGGCGCCGGCCAGCTGCTTGCGACCCATCATGCTCATCCCTCTCCCTCGGACCGTTGACCCTCCGGTGCCGAGGACTTGAACACAGCCTCGGTTCCTATGTCAAGGCGGCCCGCAGGTGGTCGCGGACGGCCGCCGCCAGCTCGTGCGGCGCGTCCGCGAACGGGCCGAGCTGCGCGTCGGCGCGCTCGACGATCGCCTTGACGTCGTGCTCGCCTGCGTCGGCCGCTTCGCGCACGAGCCGCTCGAGGTCCTCGTCGTGGGCGAGGGAGTCGTCGAGGAAGCGGGTGACGTCGTCGCCACGCAGGGTGCCGAAGTGGCCGGTGACGAGCTGCTCCGGCTGCAGGCCGCGCAGCCGCTCGATCGTCTTGCGGTAGGCCTGCGTGTCGTAGACGCGGGGCGGGATGACGAGGTTGCCGTCGTTGTCGCGGATCCCGCGGCCGAGGACGGCGTCGACGACGATCGCGGTGCGCGAGCGGGCGTCCCACACGCCGACGTGGCCGGGGGTGTGGCCGGGCAGGTGGACGATCTCGACCTCCCACCCGTCGCCGAGGCCGAGCACGTCGCCGTCGCTCACCACGCCGTCGACCGGCGCGTCGCCGCCGAGCTGCTCGGCCATGCCGTCGCGGTCCTCGTCGGTCATCTCGAACCCGAGCTCGCGGTACCAGAGGTAGTTGCCGGCGAGCATCGCGTCGTTCGACGCCACCCAGTCGCGGTCGAGCTCGTGCGTCGCGATGTGCGCGTCCGGCCACAGCTCCAGCGCGTCGCGGTTGCCGCCGCTGTGGTCGAGGTCGGCGTGGCTGATGACGATGAGCTGCGGCTCCGCGATCCCGGCCTCCTCCAGCGCGGGCGCGATCACCTCGCGCGGCGTCGCGGCGACGCCGGTGTCGATCAGCACCGTCCGGTCGGCGCCCGCGAGCACGACCTGCGTGAACTCCCGCTCACCGAGCGGCGACGTGATCCCGTGGATCCCCTGCGCGATCTCCTCCATGGCGCCGGAGCGTGCCAGACGCCCCGGCGCCGTGTCGGTGCCCTCAGTACACGAGGCCGGAGGCCGTGACCGGCAGAGAGGTCGGGCAGGGAAGCGGGCCGGAGGACTTCGTCAGCGTCCCCGAGATCGTCGCACCACCGGTCGCCTGGGTGTGGACGAACGAGAGGGTGCCGACGTACCGGCAGCTCGTGCCCCCGAACGCCACGAGCATGTCGACGCCCGTGATCGACCCGGCTCCGGTCCAGCCGTCCAGCGTCCACGCCCACGACGGCGTGACGTCACCGACGAGCGAAGCGCGCGCGCCGAACCACGTGCAGCCGGAGAACGCGGTCGAGGTGATGACGCCGGTAGAGCCCGAGGTGGAACGCGTCGACACGGTCCCGCCGAGCACCGCCGCGCTGCACGAGCCCACGGAGCCCAGCGAGAACGAGCTGAGCTGCCACGTCGCCGTCGTTCCGGGGGACCGGTCAGGTTGGCGCCGGCGCTCCCGAGCGCGAGCAGCAAGATGCTCGCGGCAGCCAGCGCCGCGAGCATCGCGATCTTCGTGTGAGCCGCATCGGTCTCTCCCTCCGCAGCCATACGCGGCCGCATGATGTGATGGCAGGGAGATCCCAACGCACCGCAGGCTCCGGAAGCCAGCCCGCGGAAGTCGAAGCGCTAGGGCTGCACGGGCAGAGCGGCGCCGTCGAGCAGCCGCTGCGTGCCGGAGACGGCGACCGTCAGCGGGCAGAGCGGGCCGGAGACGGGGATCCGGACCAGGCTCCCGGCGTAGGCCATCGCGCCGCTCGTCGCGGTGTAGTTGAACCCGAGCGAGCCGGTGTACCGGCACGAGAAGGCAGGGTTGACCAGCTTGACCGACAGGTTCGCCGTGCCGTACGTGCCGTAATGGCTCCACGACCACGGCAGACTCTCCGCCGTCACGGTCGCCGCCGAGCCCAGCATCGAGCAGCCGCCGAACGTCGCGGTGGCGAACGAGAAGGTCCCGCCGCTTCCGGCGCCGGCGTTGGTGGTGATCGACCCGCCGAAGTTCGCGCCCGTGCACGACGCGAACGAGCCGAACGCGATCGTTGCGGACGACAGGCTTGCGCTGACCGGGGCGCCGACGCTGATGCCGGTGAACGCGGAAGCGCTTGCGGGCGCGAGCGCGAGCACGGCGGCCGCCGCCAGCAGCGCCTTGCGGATGGTCCTCATGGTTCCCTCCTCCTCGCGACCTCCGGAGGGGCCGCACGATGTGATTGCACGAGACACACAACACATACACGGGGCCTGACGTCAATCCGGCGGGAGGTTGGGCGGATGGGTCAGTTCGCCGGTGTGTCGGGGGAACGACGTTCGTGGTCGCCATCGGCGAGGGCGACCTCGCCCACGCCCCAGCCGTAGGCCATCTTGTGGATCTCGAGGACGAGAAAGGACTCGGTCGAGACGACGCCGTCGATGTGGTGGAGGCGCTTGTTGAGGAGCTCGGTGAAGTGGGAGGTGTCGCGGCAGATGACCTCGACGATGAGGTCGAACGAGCCGGCGATGGCCGCGACGTAGGACGTCTCCGGCAGCGCGGTGCAGGCGTCGCAGACCCGCTCCACGGTGCCGGGCCGGACCTTGATGCCGATGAGCGCCATGCGGTCGAAGCCGATGCGCAGCGGGTCCGCGATGCCGACGATCTGGAGCATCCCCGCCTCCTCCAGCCGCTGCACGCGGTAGCGGACGACGCTCTCGCTGACGCCGATGTCGGAGGCGATCCGCGAGTACGGCCGGCGCCCCTCGGCCTGCAGCGCGCCGATGATCCGGCGGTCAACGTCGTCGAGGTCCTTGCTCGCCATGTCCGGACATGGTGACGGCTCCGGTCCTACGGCATCGTGCCCGCGTCGAGGCGCTGGCGCCAGAGCGTGGCGGCGAGGAGCTCGACGACGCTCACCTCGACGAGGGAGGCGAGGACGGGGTCGTCGGCGTGGGCGAAGGGGATGTGGGCGGTCGCGCCGTCGACGGCGCGGCCGATGGCGACGATGTCGGCGCCGCGCGGGGTGGCCCACTCGAAGAGGGCGGGCTCGAAGGCGGAGCCGCCGAAGAGGAGCGCGGTGTAGCCCGGGTACTTGCTCAGGTAGACGTCGACGTGGGACCAGTCGCCGGTCTCGGCGGAGTCGGTCGGGATGCGCGGGCCCTCGCGGAGCATGAGCGCGGACTCGAGCGCGGAGGAGATGCGGGAGGCGGGCGCGACGGTGTAGAGCGTCTGGACGCCGGTGACGCGCTCGGCGAGCGCGGAGAGCCACTCGTCGCGCGCGTCGAGGAGCAGGCGCTGCGCGTCGACCGCGGGGCGGAGCGCGTCGACCGGCACGCCGGCCATCAGCCACAGCACCGCGAGCGTCGCCTGGAACGTCTTGCACGCGACGCCGCCCGCCTCCTCCCCCGCGTGCAGCGGGAGCACGACGTCGGCGGCAGTCGCCAGCGCGCGGTCGGGGCGGTTGGTGATCGCGACCGTCTGCGAGACGCCGAGGTGGGGCATCAGCGCCGACACCGTCTCCGCCGACGAGCCGGAGGCCGAGATGCCGATCGCGATGACGTCGCGGCCGGGCGCGGTCGGGGCGTCGGTAGAGGCGTACTCGGCGACGGCGAAGATCCCCATCGTGCGCAGTCGCGCCGCGACCGTCAGCGCGGCGAACCGCGACGACCCCATCCCGATGAACACGACCTGCTTGCCGCGGAGCGCGTCCGGGCCGCCCAACGGCAGCTCACCGCCGGCGTAGGCGTCGAGGACGCCCGAGAGCGTCTCGGGCTCGGCGAGGACGTCGGCGAGGAAGCCGTCGGGGTTCACGGTGCTCAGGACTCCGGGGTGGGTGGGTTGGCGATCAGGCGGCGCAGGCCGGCGCGCGGCGCGTACAGCCACTCGGGCACGACCGACGCGGCGTACACGAGCTCCTGGCACTCCTTGGCCAGCTCCAGAGCGTGGAGGAGCGCGGGCGACGCCTCGACGGCGCCGTAGCCCTCGAGCACGGCCGCGGTGGCGCGGGCGATCCACGGCTCGGGATCGAGCGAGCAGCGGCGCGCGGCGGCGTGGCCGACGTGGTCGACGCTGCGCAGCAGGCAGGCGAGGTCGCGCAGCGGCGTGTCGGGCCGGCGGCGATCGGCGAGCGGGCGGGTCGGGTCGCCCTCGAAGTCGACGATCAGGAGCTGGTCGGCCGTGCGCAGCAGCTGGGCGACGTGCAGGTCGCCGTGGATGCGGGTGAGCGGGAGCCCGGCGGCGTCACGCAGCGCGGCCAGTCGCTCGCGGACCGTGCCCGCCACCGCGGCGGTGTACGGCTCGACGCGCGTGGCGGCGTCGAGCAGCGCGAGCGCGTCGGCCTCCCACGCCGGCCCGGTCTCCGCCACGGCCGCGGCACCCGGGAAGGCGTGGGCCAAAGCGGCGTGGAGCGACGCGGCGGCGGCGCCCGCGGCGCGGTACTCGTCAGACGGGTCCGCGGCGGCAACCGGCGCGCGCAGCCAGTCGACGGCGCGCAGGATCGGCGCCTCCCACCCCGACTCCGCGCCCAGCACCAGCTCCTGCAGCAGCGCGATCGCGGTCTCGGTCCCGTCCGGCGCGACATGCCAGATCGCTCCCGCGTAGGCGGGCACCGGCGCGGTGGTCGTCGCCAGCGCGGCGCACAGCTCCACCTCCGGGTGCGGGCCCGCGTGGAGCCGCCGGTAGGCCTTGACGAGCAGCCGGTCGTCGAGCGCGACGAGCGTGTTGGACTGGTCGGTCGACGGCGTCGACTCGCGGGCGGAGTCCGGTTGGAGCCAGCGGAACGCCGGACCGGCACGCAGCGTCAACGCGCCAGCTCGACCCTGCACGGGGCCGCGCGCCAGCGCACGAAGCAGCGCGCCCCACAGCGGCGCTCCCTCGTCGATGAGCAGGTACCGCTCCTCGCCCCCGTCCGCGTAGGAGACGTCGGCCAGGACGAGCCGCCCGTCGAGGAACGCGTCGGCCTCCACCGCGGCGGCGAACGCCCGGCGTTTCCCTGCGAACCATCGCTGGCTCTGAAATGCGGATTCGTGGATTTCCTTGACAGGCATCTGCGGATTCCTCTAAACCTCCCGCCCCATCACCCTAGATCACGCAAACCACTCGCCGCAAGGGCTGCCCCATCCGCTGGACGACGTCGATCGGCGGATCATCGGCGCGCTGCAGGCCGACGGCCGCCGGCCGTACAGCCGCATCGCGAAGGACGTCGGGGTGTCCGAGAGCGTGGTCCGGTACCGCGTCCAGCGGCTCGAGCAGAGCGGGATGCTGCAGATCGTCGGGATCGCCGACCCGCTGCGCATCGGCTTCGACCGCATGGCGCTCATCGGCATCAGCGTCCGCCCCGGGACGGTCGAGGACGTCTGCGCCGAGATCACGACCTTCCCGGAGACCTCGTACGTCGCCGCGACCGCGGGCTCGTTCGACCTCATCGTCGAGGTCATCTGCCGCGACACCGCGCACTTCACCGAGGTGCTCAACAAGCGTCTGCACCACGTCGAGGGGGTCGTCTCGACCCAGTCGTTCCTGGTGCTGCAGATCCACAAGATGGCCTACGGGTGGGGCGTCGGCGAGGTCGACGTCGTCCCCAACAGCAGCAACGGAGGAGGAGAGGCTTGAGCACGATCGTGTTCTTCCCGGAGGGCGCCTACGGGCCGACGAACAACTGCGTCGGGATCGGGAAGGTGCTGCTCGACCGCGGCCACCGCGTCGTGTTCGTCATCGAGGAGTCGTTCGCGGGCACGCTGGCCGAGAAGGGCTTCGAGGAGCGGCTGATGCGGCTCGGCCCCAAGCCCGAGGTCGAGGAGGCGCCGGGCCAGTTCTGGAAGGACTTCATCCGGGACACCGCGCCGGTCTTCCGCAAGCCGACGATCGAGCAGCTCGAGCACTTCACCGCGCCGACGTTCCAGGCGCTGGTCGACGGCGCGCGGTACGTGGACGACCGCCTGAAGGAGATCATCGACGAGGTCCGGCCGGACGTCATCGTCGAGGACAACGTCCTCACCTTCCCGGCCATCCCCGCCTCCGGCATCCCATGGGTGCGCAGCGTCTCCTGCAACCCGGCCGAGATCAAGGACCCGGCCGTGCCGCCGCCGTTCTCCGGCTACCCGGCGGGCGACAAGGCCGGCTGGGACGCGTACTGGGCCGAGTTCGACCGCACCCACGGCGAGATGCACGCGGCGTTCAGCGCGTTCTGCGTCGAGCGCGGCGCGCCGGCGCTGCCCGACCGCGAGTTCATCCACGACTCGCCGTGGCTGAACCTCTTCCTCTTCCCGGAGGAGGCGGACTACGAGCGCGAGGAGCCGCTCGGCGAGACGTGGCACCGGCTCGACTCCAGCGTCCGCTCGACCGACGCGGCGTGGGAGCTGCCCGAGCCGCTGGCGAGCGCGGACGGCCCGCTCATCTACCTCTCCCTCGGCAGCCTCGGCTCCGCGGACGTCGAGCTGATGCAGAAGCTCATCGACGAGCTGGCCGGCACGGAGTACCGCGTGATCGTCTCCAAGGGGCCGCAGCACGACCAGCTCACGCTCGCGGAGAACATGGTCGGCGCCGAGTTCCTCCCCCAGACGCAGGTCCTCCCGCAGGTGGACCTCGTCATCACGCACGGGGGCAACAACACCGTCACCGAGTCCTTCCACTTCGGCAAGCCGATGATCGTGCTGCCGCTGTTCTGGGACCAGTACGACAACGCGCAGCGGGTGCACGAGGGCGGCTGGGGTCTCCGCCTCGACACCTACGGCCACACGGCCGAGGAGCTGCGCGGCGCGGTCGAGCGGCTGCTCGCGGACGAGGCGCTGAAGGAGCGTCTCGCCGCGGTCTCCGCCCGGCTGCAGGCGACCCCGGGCACCGTCCGGGCCGCCGATCTCATCGAGCAGGTCGTCCGCGCGCCCGAGTCGGCGCCGGCCGCCTGACCCGCAGGACCCGAAGGAGGAGCAGACGATGGCACGGAGCAGGATGCGCAGGTTCGGCGCGCTGGCGGCAGCCGGCGCGCTGACGATGGGGATCGCCGCGTGCGGCGCGGACGTCGAGACGTCCGACAACGCGAAGGCCGGCGAGTCGGCCGCGCCGGCCGAGCAGCCGAGCGGCGGCAACAAGACGCTGACGATCTCCAACTGGGACAAGTACATCCCCGAGGACCTCATCCCCGGCTTCGAGAAGGAGACGGGGATCAAGGTCAAGTACGCCAAGCACGCGACGAACGAGGAGATCCTCGGCAAGCTCGAGGCGGCCGACGGCGGTGGCTTCGACATGGTCTTCGTCTCCGGCCAGTTCGCCGAGTCGCTGAAGAACCGCGGCTGGGCGGCGAAGATCGACCACGCGGCGATCCCGAACGAGAAGAACCTGTACCCCGAGGCGTCGAAGCTGCCGTACGACGTCGGCAACACGCACTCGATGCCGTACACGTGGGGCACGACCGGGCTCTGCTACCGCTCCGACAAGGTCTCCGGCACGCCGGACTCCTGGAACGACCTGCTGAAGCCGAGCGCGCAGGTCAAGGGCAAGACGACGATGCTCTCGACCGACCGCTGGCTCCTCCTCCCCGCCCTGAAGTCGCTGGGCTTCAGCGCGAACACGAAGGACGAGGGCGAGCTCCAGCAGGCGCGTGACCTGCTCATCAAGACGAAGGACACGCTGCTCGCCTACGACGACACGACCTTCTACTCCAAGCTCGTGAGCGGCGAAGCGCTGCTCGTCCAGGCGTGGGACGGCTGGTGCAACTACGGCATCGCCGAGAACCCGAAGATCAAGTTCGTCGTGCCGAAGGAGGGCTCGGACCTCTGGGTCGACTCGATGGTCGTCCTGGAGAAGTCGGAGAACAAGGAGGCGGCGATGAAGTTCATCGACTACGTCCTCCGCCCCGAGTCCGGCCAGGGCGTCGTGGACCTGCTCACGTACAACACGCCGAACAAGGCGGCGATGGACGGGCTCGATCCGAAGCTCAAGAAGCAGTACCCGTCGCTGGGCGTGGACCCGAAGGAGCTGCTCGCGCAGGAGGGCCTGCGGGACCTCGGCGAGGCGCAGCCCGCCTGGTCGCGCATCGTCACCGAAGTCACCTCCTAGAGGACCGACTCGATGAACGGGAGCACCCGGCTGCGCCTCCGGCGCGGCGCGCTGCTCGGTCCCGCCCTCGTGTGGTGGACCGCGCTGCTCGCCGCGCCGGTGCTCCTCGTCCTCGCCTACTCCGTGTTCCAGCGCGGGGTCTACGGGGGCGTGGTGTACGACTTCAGCCTCGACAACTTCGACCGGATCGCGGACTCGCTCTACCTCGACGTCCTGTGGTTCTCGGTGCGGGTGGCGGGCGAGGCGACGCTGGTCGCGCTCCTGATCGGCTACCCGGCCGCGTGGTTCATCGCCACGCGGCCGGAGCGCTGGCGCACGATCCTGCTGGTCCTCGTCGTCCTGCCGTTCTGGACGAGCCTGCTGATCCGCACGTACTCGTGGATGGTCCTCCTCAACGACGAGGGGCTCATCAACAACGGGCTGCAATCGCTGGGGATCATCGACGAGCCGCTGTCGCTGCTCTACAACGAGTTCGCGATCGTCCTGGGCCTGACGTACGGCTACCTGCCGCTGATGATCCTGCCGCTGTACGCGGCGATCGAGCGGCTGTCGCCGGAGCTGCGCGAGGCGGCGTCCGACCTCGGCGCCTCCGGCTGGCGGGCGTTCCTCACGGTGACGTTCCCGCTGACGCGCGCGGGCGTGACGGCCGGCTGCATCTTCGTCTTCGTCCCGTCGCTGGGGAACTTCCTCGTGCCGGACCTCCTGGGTGGCGGGCGCGAGCAGATGGTGGGGAACCTGATCCAGACGCAGTTCCTCAAGGCGCGCGACTGGCCGTTCGGGGCGACGCTGGCCCTGGCGATCATCGCGCTGATGACGATCGTGCTCCTGATCCAGGCGTGGATCAACGCGCGCGACCGGACGCGGGAGGTGGCGTGATGCGCGGCCGTGTCGGCGGCAAGGTGCTCGGCGTGGGGTTCGCGGCGACGCTCGCGTTCCTCTACCTCCCGATCCTCGTCCTCGTCGTGCTCTCGTTCAACGCGAGCGGCCTGCCGACGTCGTGGGGCGGCTTCACGACCGGCTGGTACAGCGAGCTGCTGAACAACGACGGGCTGACGAAGGCGTTCCTCAACACGCTGATCGTCGCGTTCTGGGCGACGCTGATCTCGGTCGTGCTCGGGACGCTGCTGGCGTTCGGGCTGGAGAAGGCGGTCAAGTCGACCGGCCTGGACGCCGTCTCCTACATCCCGATGATCATCCCGGACATCGTCCTGGCGATCGCGCTGCTGAGCTTCTACAACCTCGTGTTCACCCAGTGGCTCGGGCTGTCCCTCGGGCTCTGGTCGGTGATCCTCGGCCACGCGACGTTCGGCATCGCGTTCGTGGCGATCATCGTGCGCACGCGCCTGCGCCACTTCGACGACTCGATGGTGGAGGCGTCGCTCGACCTCGGCGCGAACGAGCTGCGGACGTTCCGCCACGTCACCCTCCCGGCAATCACGCCCGGCATCGTCGCCGGCGCCCTCGTCGCGTTCACGCTCTCGCTCGACGAGTTCGTCATCGCCTTCTTCACCGCGGGGACATCAGTGACCTTCCCGATCCAGGTCTACTCGATGGTCCGCTTCGGCGTCACCCCAGAGATCAACGCCGCCGCGACGCTGGTCGTGGGCGTCAGCCTCGTGCTGACCGTCCTCGCCCTGCGCCTGCGCGGCCGTTCGGAGACCACCCTGTGATCGAGATCCAGAACGTCACGAAGCGCTTCGGCGGCGTGACGGCCGTGGACGACGTGTCCCTGACCATCGCGGAGAACGAGTTCTTCGCGCTGCTCGGCCCGTCGGGCTGCGGCAAGACGACGCTGCTGCGGATGCTCGCGGGCTTCGAGGAGCCGGACTCCGGGGTGCTGTCCTTGGACGGCAGCGACCTGATCGGCGTGAAGCCGTACAAGCGGCCGCTGAACATGATGTTCCAGTCGTATGCGCTGTTCCCGCACATGAGCGTGCTGGACAACGTCGCGTACGGGCTGAAGATGGAGGGCGTCAAGAAGGCGGAGGCGCGGTCGCGCGCTGCCGAGGCGCTGGAGCAGGTGCAGCTGGGGCACACGGCGTCGCGCCGTCCCGCGCAGCTGTCTGGCGGGCAGCGGCAGCGGGTCGCGCTGGCGCGCGCGCTGGTGAAGCGGCCGCGGGTGCTGCTGCTGGACGAGCCGCTGTCCGCTTTGGACCGGCAGATCCGCGGCGAGATGCAGATCGAGCTCAAGCGGCTGCAGCACCAGGTCGGGATCACGTTCGTCGTCGTCACGCACGACCAGGAGGAGGCGCTGACGATGGCCGACCGGATCGCGGTGCTGCGCGACGGGCACGTCGAGCAGGTCGGCGCGCCCGACGAGCTGTACGAGCGTCCCGCGACCCGCTTCGTCGCGGGCTTCCTCGGCGACGCGAACCTCTTCCCCGCGGGCACGCAGGGCGAGGAGATCGTCGTGCGGCCGGAGCGGCTGCGGCTCGCTCTGGCCGCCGACGCGTCCTCCCTCGTCGGCCTGGCGGACACGCGGAGCGGGCGGATCGCGGAGGTCGCGTACCTCGGCACCGCGCGCAAGTACGTGATCGACCTGAAGGGCGGCGGGACCGCGCAGGCGCGGGTCGCGTCGGTGGACGACACGCGCCCGCTGACGGCGGGCGACGAGGTCGTCGTCGGCTGGGCGCCGGCGGACGGCGTGGTGGTCGATGCCGGCGGCGCGCCGGTCCCGGCGGTGGCGGAGACGGTCCATGCTTGACGCCGTCCGCTCCGGCCGCTCGCTGATCGACCCGGCCACCGGCGAGGTGTTCGCCGTGGTGCCCGACTCGACCGTCGCCGACGTCGACGCGGCGGTCGCCGCGGGCGTGCGCGCGCTGGGGACGTGGGGCGCGGCGAC